>CAYJCU010000012.1:0-25767 GCA_964368765.1 uncultured Rikenellaceae bacterium | reverse complement strand
ATTTTACTACAGCTAGTAAGTATGTGAATTTTAGGTTTAAGGTAAAATCATCCGCTGCAAAACTACTATATGCTAAAATTGGATATAATATTAAGTTTGTTTTTGAGGCAATGCAACAGATTAAATATATCGTAGGTGGGCACGAAAGACATTGGATTTCAAAATTTGCGTATTTAACAATTTCTATTCCATCTCTTGAAGAACAAACAGCAATAGCAGAGATATTAACAACAGCGGACAGAGAGATAGAGCAAGCAACAAAGAAATTAGAATCTCTCCGCCTCCAAAAGCGAGGACTAATGCAACAACTATTAACAGGCAAAAAACGATTAAAAATATAAGATTATGAGTGAAAAAACTACTGAAAATAATAAGCTAGAACTACGGTATTTTGACCGTATCAATGATAAATTATTAACATGTAATTTGTTTTTTTTAGCAGGATATTTGTCATTAATTGCAATCGAAAAATTATATATATTTATGGGACTTATGATTTTTCCAATCATAGCAATAAATTATTTAATAAGAATTGATCATCTAATGATGAAAAGATTTTCTAATAAAGAAAATAATAATGCCAAAGATAAAAATGAAATACAGATATACTCTTTGACAAAGACAGCTAAAATATTAACGTTAATATCTACATTTGGATTTGTTGTAATATGTTGCCATATCATATAATTCCATAAAATATATTTAAATAATAAATTATGAGTGAAAAAACTACAAAAAAACAGACTGAACAGGCACAAGAAGAAAAGAAACCTACTTGTGGAATAGTGATGCCAATTTCAACCATGGATGAAATTCATAACACTACTCATTGGAATAAAGTTCTTCGTATCCTTAAAGAGGCGATTAGTGAGGTTGAATTTGAACCAAAGCCAGTTTGGGAATCAGAGGAGACTAATATTATACATAAAAATATCGTGCAAAATTTACATGATTGCGATATAGTGATATGTGATGTGAGTTGTAATAATCCTAATGTTATGTTTGAATTAGGACTAAGGTTAGCGTTTGATAAACCAACAATAATAGTTGCTGAAAAAGGATCTAAATTATCATTTGATACAGCGATGATCGAACATGTTATGTATCCTCAAAATTTAGACTATTATGATATTGGAATATTTAAGAAAGAAATATCTAAAAAAATAAAAGATACTTACAAAAAAAGTGTAGATGATCCAGATTATTCTGTATTCTTAAAGCATTTTAAAGAGATCAAACCATCCGTGATACAGTCAATTGAAGGTAGTGTGAACGATATTATTTTAGAGAAAGTAGAATATTTATCGGAACAAGTATCTAAACTTAATAAGGATAGTAATACTATCGTAAGTACTAGGGTTAGAAGGGTCAAGCGTGATAACCCTTTTAACCAATTTAAAGAAGTGGAATATAAAGAAGATAGCGATAGTACAGTTGGTTATTTTCATGATGAGGATGCTTTATTCGAATTATAAAATTTATCAATATGACACAAACAACAAACTCAGACCAAGAAGAAATTTTCATCCCAATAGATGAAGAGATTGGGAAATTTAATACCTATTTACAGTCGATGGATAGGGCTATTTTATCGGCTCGTTTTGGAGATGGAAAGAGTACTTTTTTAGGTAAATTTTCAGAGAAATACGGCGATGATTATATATTTTTCACTATCTATCCTCTAAACTACCAGGTTGCCGAGAATAAAGATATTTTTGAGTATATAAAGCGTGATTTGCTTATGCAAATGTTTTCGATGTATGAGTTGCAAGATGAAGATTTAAGTTTTTTAACACTTTTGACAGGATATTTCAAAAAAGAGAAGTATGCTATTTTGCAGGATATAATCGACATTGTACCTAACATAAATATTGCAGAATTAGGCACTGATACACTAAAAGAACCTATTAAGATACTCATTAATAATGTTCAGAAATATAAGGAGTTTGTAGAAAAAGAAGGCGAAAATACAGAGGATAGCCTAGCAGAAAGATTTATAACTGCATTTGATGATTACAAAGGTTCGATATATGAGTTTGATGTTATTAGTCAGTTGATATGCAGGATAGTTAATCAGATTAAAGAAAAAGAGAATAAAGATGTTGTGTTAGTGATTGAAGATTTGGACAGGGTAGACCCAGCCCATATTTTTAGGATATTAAATATATTATCTGCACACATAGAGCGTAAGCACGCTGGACTAATAGAGTGGGAGCAGACAAAAGGAAGTAATAAATTTGATTTTGATAAAATATTATTAGTTTGCGATTATGATAATATAAAACATATTTATCATCATTTCTACGGTGAAAAAGCAGATTTTAGAGGTTATATTTCAAAATTTTCTTCGCAGGGTTGTTTTAAGTATAGTCTACGTGATAAATATGAGGGTTATATTGGTGATATGTTAAATAAAGAGTATTCAAAATATCCGAATATTGTTAAATATGTAGTAGAATCTATTGTTGAGCTAATAATGATGGAGGAGCAAGTTAAAAATAGTGACGGTAAAGAAGAGAAAATATCACTCAGATATGTAGATGATAATTTACGTGCAAAACCACATATAAAAAATGAACGAATTAAGGTTACAACAGATGATAGCGATAAAGAGTATTACATATCAACTATCAATCCACTAACCAAGATGTTGGATATTATTAATAGGTTTGATATAGGAATAGATTTGCTGTTTGATTCTTTATATAGAAGTGATAATTCTATAAAAAAAATGCAATCTGAGATTATCGATTTGATAGGGTGTAATATGCTATGCGAGGTTGGGGATGCAGAAAATTTTAAAATATGGGAAAAGAACAATAATCATTATTTACAATTTGCAAAACTCCCTTTGACGTTAGATAACAACTCAATACAGATTAAATTAGTTATTGATGGGAATGATGAAATTGTAAAATTTGATTTTAATCTTAACTTGAGTATATTTAGTTATTTTTATAATACTAGCTCTACCTCTGCAATTGGTCACTGCAAGTTAATAATAGAAAAAGCTTGTGACTATTTAGTAGGAGGTAATATAAAGAAACATATAAATACATATATTGAGGATGGAAGAGAGGGTTTTATTAGATAAATATACGATTGTACAATCAAAAAAAGAGTCGCTACATAGCAACCCTTTTTCAACCGGGGACACCCCAATCCAATATTTGGATAGAACCAAATAACAAAACAAAGATACAAATTTATTTTTATGAAACAAAAGAATGAAAAATATCTATGTGCACATTGGATGTCCGCTTTTTTCATAAGTGCGTCAGTTTTGGGGCATCGTCTAAATTGTAACACCGGAGCGTACTCGTGTACGTGAGGATTTGCATTTTAGGGGATGTGCCAAAAATGGCGTGCTTATGGAGAAAGCCGTCAATAAGTAAATAATAACTAACAAAAAACATAATATGAACATTTCATTCAAAGAAGATCACATAAGCCAAATTCCAGCCATTAAGTTACTGCAAAACTTGGGGTGGGATTATCTGTCGTGCGACGAGGTGCAGAGTCTGCGTGGTGGGCAGACATCAAATGTTATTCTTGAACCTATCTTGCGCTCGCAGATAAATAAGATAAATAATCCGTCGGTTAATGGTGTTGTGTCGCAAAAATTCTCGGAGCAGAATATAGATTTAGCTATTGAGAGGCTTAAAACATTAAACACCTCGGATGGGTATATGGCCACTTGTGGCGAGGTGTATGATCTGCTTACGCTTGGCACCACTGTGAGGCAGACAATAGATGGTGTGACACGTGATTTGCCACTCTATTATATTGATTGGCAGAATAGAGACACTAATGTGTATCACGTGGCAGAGGAGTTTGCGGTTACACGAACAGGTAGCAACGAGACTTATCGCCCCGATTTGGTGCTCTTTGTTAATGGTGTGCCTATGTGTGTTATTGAGTGTAAGCGTCCCGATGTAAAAGGCTCTATGGATCAAGCTATATCGCAACATTTGCGCAATCAGCAGCCCGATGGTATAAGGTCGTTGTTCTACTACACAACTCTTTTGGTTGGTGTAAACACCAACGAGATGAAGTATGCTACAAATATGACTCCTTCTAAGTTTTGGAGTGTGTGGTGTGAGCAGTTTGCAACGAAAGAGGAGGAGAACGATTATAAAAACTCTTTGGGGGTGGCGGTAAACAAGCCACTAGGTAAAAATGTTATTGATAAGATACTATCAAGTAGAGAGAATAATCGTTATTTGGGTCAATATATTAGAGAGATAGAGAGCGAAGAGATAACACCTACGGCACAAGATGCAGGGCTGTTTTCGATATGTTCGAGAGATAGGTTTATGGATATAGTGCACTCGTTTACTCTGTTTGATAACTCGCTACGTAAAGTGGCACGCTATCAGCAATATTTTGCGATAAAGAAGAGTATGGAGCGTTTGCGATCAATAAATGGTGGTCGCAGGCAGGGTGGTGTGATATGGCATACGCAGGGGAGTGGTAAATCGCTAACTATGGTTATGCTGTCACGTGCTATAATAGATGAGACACGTGTGATTAGTGGTAATATTAAAAATCCTAAGATAATAATAGTAACTGATCGTACTGATTTAGATTCGCAGATAACAGATACGTTGCGACACTGTGATGTGGTGGTTAAGAATGCCACTACGGGGCGTGGTCTTGCCGAGCTGTTAGAGTGTCCTGGTGATGCTGTTGTGACTACGCTGGTGCATAAATTTAAGACAGCAGTAAAAGAGATACGCAGACCGTTGCAGTCGCACGATATATTTGTACTTATCGACGAGGGGCACCGTTCGCAATATGGCGAGATGGCTATATCTATGCAAAAAGCGATGCCTAACGCCTGTTTTATAGCTATGACGGGAACACCTCTTATGAAAAATGATAAGAGCACCGCTGCACGCTTTGGCGGTATTATTCGCCCTGCTTATACTGTGGTTCAGGCGGTGAAAGATGGGGCGGTGGTGCCTCTGCTATATGAAGGGCGACACGCTACACAAGAGGTGAACAGAAAACAGATTGATAGATATTTTGATCTTATAACAGAGGGGTTATCGGATGAGGCGAAGGCTGATTTTAAGCGTAAATTTAGTAATCGTAACCATCTTAATATTGCTGAGCAGAAGATAGAGGCTATTGCTTGGGATATATCTCTGCACTTTGAAGAGAACTGGAAAGGGCGAGGGTTTAAAGGGCAGTTAGTGTGTCAGTCTAAGGCTGCTGCTGTTATGTATAAGAAGTATTTTGATATGATTGGTCGAGTATCTACTGAGGTGGTTATATCTGCTCCTGATATGCGAGAGAGTGAAGAGGATGCACACGAGACTGGCGACGAAGTTAAGATATTTTATAAAAAGATGCTTGACAAGTATGGAAAGCCTGAGATTTACGAGAAATCTATTATCAACGATTTTAAGGGTGATGGAGAGCCTGAGATAATAATTGTGGTGAGTAAGCTAACCACGGGGTTTGATGTGCCTAAGAATAGCGTTTTATATATTGCTAAGAAGATGCAAGAGCACGAGTTGTTACAGACTGTTGCTCGTGTTAATCGTGTTGCTGAGGGTAAAGATTTTGG
The DNA here is from genome assembly GCA_964368765.1 of uncultured Rikenellaceae bacterium. Classification (GTDB taxonomy): domain Bacteria; phylum Bacteroidota; class Bacteroidia; order Bacteroidales; family Rikenellaceae; genus JADFUS01. Next base: position 20,192 of record CAYJCU010000012.1, on the reverse strand, counting down.
ATATATAATAGATTATTACGGTGTGTTGAAAGAGCTACACGACGCACTAGAGATGTACTCTCGTGAGGATAGTGAAGAGTTGGAGGCTTATGAGGATATGATGAATACTTTTGTATCTATTGAGGAGGAGATAAACACACTACAACAAAAACACGCCGAGCTATGGGATATATTCAAAGAGTTAAAAGGGAGTAAGGATTTAGAGGCTTATCAACTGTTTCTGCGAGATATAGAGGTGCGCCATCTGTTTTATGATAAGCTCACTGCATACGCTAAGACACTTAAAATTGCGTTGTCGTCTATTGCGTTTCACGAAAATGTTTCCCAAGAGCAGATAAACAGATATAAGAGCGACCTTAATTTCTTCGTAAAGCTAAGGCGTGCGGTTCAGGAGAGGTATGCTGAAACAATAGATTATAAAAAGCACGAAGTAAAGATACAATCTCTTATAGACCAGCACGTGCCAACAAGTGAGGTTAAAATAGTGACTGAACTTGTAAATATATTCGAGAAAGAGCGTTTTGAGGAGGAGATAGAGAAGATAACAGGTAAAGCAGCCAAAGCAGATACTATTGCCCATAGAACAAGGAAATATATAGTTGAGAAGATGGATGAAGACCCTGTATTTTATCGTAAATTCTCGAAGATGCTAGAAGATGCAATAGCTGAATATTTGGAGTATAGAGATGCCGAAAAATATCTTGTTACGAGTGTTGAGATTATGGAGGCGGTACGTTCGCACACCGACTCAGATATTCCAAGCGACATCAGAGACCTAGACACTGTTAGGGCTTTCTATGGTCTTACCTATGAGCTGCTTAAAAATAAGATTGAGGCTCAACAGTTGTGTAGTGATGTTGCTAAGCACGCTGCTTTTAAAGCCGACGAGATAATACGCTCTGGAGTAGTAGTAGATTGGAAAAATAAGAAAAATCTTACCGATATAATGCTCTTAGATATAGAGGACTATTTTATTGATGAGATACGTGATAAATATGATATTAAACTCTCTTTTGATGAGATTGATAGTGTGACATATAAATTTATTGACATCGCTAAAATGCTTATCAAATAATGAAAAGAGAGATTAGTTGGGGAAGTCACACGATAGAGTTCACAGTAGCTTATAGTAATCGTAAAACGTTAGGTATATCTGTTATGCCTGACAAATGTGTTATGGTGCAAGCTCCTATAAATTCGTCGGATGATGATATAGATAAACGGGTTAGTAAACGTGCCTCGTGGATTGTTAAGCAGTGGCATTATTTTGATAATTTTGGAGCTCAGACCCCTCCTCGTAGGTTTATCAGTGGGGAGTCGCATCTATATATGGGGCGTCAATATATGCTTAAAGTAACTAATAGTTCAAAAAATAGTATTAGTTATAAAGGTAGGCTCTTTGAGGTAGAGTGCACAAAGCCTGAGAATGTAGAGCAACTGTTTAAGAGATGGTATCTTGAACGTGCAAAGGTTAAGTTTGCAGAGATAGCAGAGCCCTTGATAGCTCGCTTTGCGGTATATGGTGTAGAGCCATCATCTATATATGTGCAACAGATGAGTAGTAGGTGGGGTAGCTGTTCTGCTAAGGGGCGAATAACGCTAAACGTTGAACTGATTAAGGCTCCGAAAGCTTGTATTGAGTATGTTATTATGCACGAGTTGTGTCATCTTATACACCCAAATCACACAAGGACATTCTATAAATTGCTAGAGTCTGAAATGCCCGATTGGAAGAGATGGAAAGAGAAATTGGAAATGTTCTTGCGGTAGGGACCAAACAACAGTTATATAGGCTGTTTTATCTTTTATAATGTATATCTCAGCAGTAACGTACTTCGGTATAGCAATACCTGCAGGTTACCTGTTTGGGTTTATTGTCAATATGAAGATAACAGGAGTGTGGTTAGCCTACCCTATAGGATTCTTCTTTGCCTGCATAGCATTCTACATTAGGTTTCGAAAGATATTATCGCAAACTAAGAATCAATAGAGTGTAGTGCAAAACAATGCTAATTTACAAGTATACTTACATAATCTTAACCTGTAATTATAGTTGCTCCTAAACACTCAGTAAAACAATATTATTGTTGCCAATAAAACTTTTTGAGAAATAATAATAATTCAATTCTCGGTTAAGAGCTGTGGATTGTAATGAAATGGGATACGTATAAAGATAAGAGATTTGTTTTACCAATCAGTTATTCTCGCTATTCTTGACGATGATTTGGGCTTAACCTAAATAAATAATCTTGGGAAAATTTATGTGTGACAACTTTCCCAAGATTATAATTATTCATTTTCTTTTTCCACTGAAGAGTCGGCAAAACTATAACTATACTGCTGCACCTGTCCGAAGTTGTCTTCTATGTAGATGTCTATATCTTGCTGCTCCCTGCACCTTGATGTGTAGTATAGATTGAAAGTATCGTTATCTATTTTATATCTATCGTTGGGGATTAGTGGCTCTCCGTTGTTTATTCTTAGTTCGCCATAACCCTCGGTTTGGAAATACCTGATTGTGAAGTGAGCATCCTCGTAGTAGCCGTTTTTGATAAGTTTGCATCTTATTTCTGCTGTCTCGCCCTCCTCTAACTCTGAGGGTACTGGCATTGTTTGGAGTACATAGTCGTATATTTGTTGTACCTCTATTTTATCGTTGCAGGCTATTGTTGTGATTGCTATTGATAGCATTAATAATATTTTTCTCATAATTCAAAGTCTAATTCGTTATCATCATCCCACCCTGGCTGTGGTATATCTATATCGTTTTGTGTGTGCTCTATTGGCACATCTATTATCTCTTCGTGTAGCTTGACACACCCCGTTACTGTTAGTGCCAGCAAGCAAATAACTAAATATCTCATACTCTAAAACAGATAACTAAATGAGACCTCTAATTTGTTAGGTAGTATCATCAATCTCTCTCGATAACGCAGGATACTACTACCAACTACATACTTATCTTTAACAGCAAACAGCCCTACTCCACCACCAACCGAAAAGTTCCACTGCTTAGATAGTACCCAGCTATGCCCAAAAGAGAATCCTCCACCTATTAGGTTTCCCTTTTTACGAAACATCTCATATACTCCACCGAGAGCATTGGCACCTATATAGTAACCTATATTTGTTTGGAATAACCATCGTTTTACACCTATCGAAGCTCCTGCGCTGTTATTTACTTTTGGGTTATACATTGCCGATACATCTAACGACCACACATAGTTAAGGGCTATATCTGCCCCTATGTTTAGTGTGGCGGTGGATAGTGATAGAGTATTTACTCGTAGAGTGTGTTTTTGCGCTGCAGCTAATAGTGGCATACATAGTACCACTGCTATTATTAATAATCTCTTCATACTATTTTAGGTTTACATTTATTATCTCTTCATTTAGTTTTCCATCATTAAACACCATATCCATCTTTAGTGTGGGACTACTCTCTCTCACAGTCTCGATATATAATCGATAATAGGTGTTCGGTTTTATCGTTGCACCTATACTGCTACCATTTAAATCGGTGTCGTAATCTATATATGCGTAGTTAAGGTCGGGATCGTATCTACCACTCTGCTCTATATAGGTTGCATCATCAAATAGTCGAAGTGTTGTTCTGGTGCTTACTATATTCTTTAGTGAGATAGTTATATCACTGTTGTCTGATGACACGATTCTGAATATTACTAACATACCGCTTCTCTCGTAATCACTCTCAAAAGGTATCTTATACTCAATATTTAGGTCATACACCTTAACAGTAACACGCATATCAGATGTGCTTATTCCGTTTATCATCACGTTAATGGTGTATTCGGTGTTGCGCTTGATATTAAAATCGTTTGTTGTGTTACCACCTAAGTAGAACCTATACTCCACCTCGGCCATATCTACAGTGGCTTTGATAAGCAGATAGGTTGCATTTATAGGGGCATTAGCTACCATTTTATCTTGCGGACTAGTGATAGATGGTCGCACTCCTTGCATATTCTCGTACATATAGAAAGAGAAATTATTACTCTCTGCACTATATACAAGTGGTGCTGATATAGGGGTATAATCTGAAAAGTAAGAGCTTTTGTCAGGTATATTAACCACCTCGATACTCTTTATATCTATCACCCCTTGCATCTCTGGCGACACACTAACTGATATATTACACTTTGCCACTACTCGCTCCATTATCATATTTAGCGTTTGGCTTGATGAGAGGTTAAACGAGCCACTATATGTCATAACAATAGCGTTACTTTTCATATGTTCATTAACTTGGGTTATATATGCGGTGTAGTTAGATGCTTGCTCGTATGTCAGGTAGTTTAGCGACGATTCGTGATTAGCAATAGCATATATCTCCCACTCCCCGTTTTCGAGTTCTACCTCTACACTGGTTCTGTTTGTGTAATAGAGATATTTTTCTATCCCTAAATCGATATTGCGTAAAAATATATTGATATTTATTATACGCTTCTCGTATAGTTCCGATAGAGTGCGTGTTGCGAGCTCTTCACTTTGCAGATTAATCGTTAGTGTTGATGTTTTATCTGATTTTAATGATTCTGAGGGGATGTAATGCTCCTCTTTTGTGCATGATATGGCTAGTATCACCATAAAACACATATATAATATTTTCATACGTCTTACTTTTGTGGTTAAAAAGTGTAGAGGGCAGTGATTACCACCCTCTACAAGATAAGTGGATTACTCTCCTAACGTCACATTTTGTGTTGCTACGGTCTCCCAGTTAGCTGCCGATATAGAGATAGTAACATCACTGCCCTCTACTCCTACTATTGTAGCAGCTACACGATAATACCCATTACGCACTATCTCGCCACTCGCCTTGCCATCAAGCTCTACTTGATAGGTGATAGGTTTCTGATCTGTGGTTGTTGATAGGTCACCATCACGGTCGTAGGTAGCATCAACGGTTAGCATCACACGTGAACCCGATGATAGGATACCATTCTCGTAGATATAGAATAGATTTTGATAGTTATTACCTGATTTATTTGATAACTGCTCGTGAGCATACGCCATAGCACCAGTAGCAGGTGTTGTCTGCTTAAATAGACGAGAGCCAATAGCTGCACGGCTAAGAGTCACCTTATTAACTCTCACTGTGCCATCGTAACTACTAGTAAATCCAGCACCAAGTGTTGCTTGAACAGCCACTTTTGCTACTGTACGTTTTAGTGTGATAGATACGTTTGTTGCTGATGATGCTATTGTTTGTGTTGTTGAGCCTGTCATCACAAAACCGCCACTACGTTTTGATTTTGTTGTCACCTCGGCAAAAGTACCGTTATATTGCAGTGCCGACTCCTCCATGGTAGCTAACAGAGCACTCTCTGATGCAATACCTGTTACGGTGGTGTTAGCTACAACATAGAATTTACATCTGTCGTTTGTTTCTACACCAGGGAGCACGAACGAGCTACGAGCAGCTATCATCTCGGCTGTTGAGAAGTTACGCTCTATGATTACATCTCCCATCTGGTCAAATACGAATATGGTAGCACTCTTTATCTCTTTCTCAAAATCTTCTGCTGTGGTTGAGGAGGTGAAGAAAGCACGTGTTGTTTGCTCCTCTTCTGAGAATGAGATATTAACCACGCTACCTGCTGTTGTAGGCTCTTGGTATTTGTCGGTGATTTGTGTTGCATCTTTTGTGCACGATGCAAAGATTGTTGTTGCGGCAATAGCCACTGCGAAAAATAGTTTTTTCATGATTTTATTGGATTTTAATGGTTTGGGCAATATCGCCCTTTTTTAGTTGATAATTTATTGGGTGTGCGCCTCGCACCGCCTCGCTGGCGTGAAGCGAAAAAAGTACCCGCTTCGCGCGCCCACCACCGCTAAAAAAGATATTTTTACGTAGAGCAACGAAGTGAAAATGTCTCTTGGTGGGCAACAATTCGAAGAATTGTAATTTTCTTTACAATGATTTTAGTTAATAATAATTTTGACTGCCATACCTATCTGAGTATGAAATTGTCCTATCGAGCTACCCCACATAATACGCTCACGTGCATTGAGGAGCAATACAAGTCTATCAGTGATATATTTCTCTATCTCAAAGGTTATAGCTCCCCCATAGATGAAAGCATCATAACTACGGAGGGTTGCACCATCATATAGTAACTTATCGCCCCAGTTAGAGGTCTCATAACCCATCATAGCCGATGCGCCTAAGCTAAATGTTAATGATTTAGTGCGTGTAGATAAGAAATTATAGTAATATCCCCCTTCGGCAGTAAACTGTATCTTGGGTATCTCAATATCCTTATATTGATATTGCTTTGTGAGGTACTCCAAACCAAACACCCATCTATCGTGGCTCTTGGTGTAGGTTGATAATCCTAAACCGAAATAATGGTTACTTGTGTTATTCACTCCATCCACTAACCCTCCTCGTAGCTCTATACCCTGCATCTTTGGCAAGTATCGTTGTGCTTGTGCTTGCCCTGCGGTGAACAGGGCGAAGAACGTTATCATTATATAAAATAATCTTTTCATTACCATACTCTTAATTCGTTAATTAACTCGGCTTGTTCTATATCTTCACTATCTATGATAAAAGATTGATGCCTACCGCCACTCTTCTCGTGCATCTCAACAATCAGCTGTTTATCATTGGGGATAGTGAACTTGTTCATTGTGTAGACGGTGCGTTCCGTATCTCGTCCAGCAATCCGCACTGCGTAGTTATATGCTCTAAGTGGAAAGATAACCTGCTCGCCTATCGCTGTTCGTTTGGCTACCTTTTTATCTACTATCTTAAAGGTGATAAAATCAATATCATACGGCACATTACTGTTATTACGCACCTCTGTATGAAAATACAACAGTCCATTATGCGTGTATAGCCCTTTGAGCAGATAATGAACCCCAAAACTCTTACTACCTATATGGCGTATTCGGCGGTCGTTATTCTTATAGATTGACTTATTGATGATATTAACAAGCTTAGGTGATTCGCTACCTAACTCAGTCAAGTAGACATCAAGGGCATTATTCGGGCGATTCACTTCGCTACCATCGTGAATAAAGTCTACCATCTCAACACTAAGCATTAGCGGTTCATCGGCATAGCGTACATTGAAAGTGTAGAAGTTACCGTTATCGGTTATGACACTCATATTAGTCTCACCTCTAAACTCTTTAGTTGTTGATTTTACACGGACTACATTCTCCGCACCGTCTGCCTTGCCTGCAATAAGGTTAGGCGAACCTAAATCAACATACTTAACCGCTGAAGGAAAGATAACGTGCACCGTCTTATCATAAGTTACCTCCAATCCGTGAGGTGCTATCATCCTATCAAAACCGATACGCCTTGTAAGTCCTTGGAATAGGTCGCCATTCTCCTCAAGGTGCGAATAAACATCTTTTGTGAGGGTTAGTTTGGTGTTTTGAGTAACTACACTATCCTTTTCTGTTTGTGCCTTAGCACCTGTTACGCCCACTGCAAGGGCAATTATTAAAATTAGTTTTTTCATTATTACTGTTTTTTATGGTATAACATTATTTTATATCCTGCCTTTAGATACACCTTTTGTAGGCGTAATTTCTTACTCACATACTGCGATGCACCCTCTATCGCTCCTTTGCCGAGGTCGGTTAGTATCTGATTACCTGCACTCTGTTGATTAAGGTTAATCGTTGTACTCATATTACCTCCGAGATTTGCTGCCACCTCTTTAACGGCACTAACCTCCATCGAGTTAGGGATAAAAATCCCCTCCTGCCCATCGCCATCAATAACAGTTAAATCTACCTCCTTGATATTGCCACTATGCTCAATAGAGCTAATAGCAATATATAATCTCTCGCCTTGTACCTTGCCGTAGCCCGTTACAATGGCGTTTCGAGGTAGTGAATAATCGCCTATCTGTGTTGGTTCAGTGAGCCGAAGCCGTACCGCTCCACCATCTGTGATGGTTTGATTGGTATGAATCACTGCCGAAATGGTGTTTTTAGATTTTGAGGCTGCAACACCTACGGCGGTAATAAACCCTGCATCATTTACACTACTTGATAGTGATGAGACAACACTATTTTTAGTAGCTGTAACCTTTTCACTATGTCGATGTGGTTTAGCTTCAACCTTAGGAGGTGGTATCTGTTCTGTCACCTCCTTAGGCATATACTTAGCTGCTAACTGATACGACTTTTCAAGTAGTGCCACCTGTTCATCTACTCCCATCACTGGTTGTGTTCTCTTTTGCGACATCTGCTCTTTTAGCGAATCTAACTCTGATTGCAACCTCTCCTCTTTGGTTGGTTTGGGTGGCTCTTCATAGAAGTTTGCTAACGTTTTATTAATATCACTATACGCCTTAGTGGATGCCATAACCTTTTCCGTTGGGGTCTTAGGTGGTGGCGGTTTAGTAGCTACAATAGTAGGCTTTTGCTCCTGCATAACCACTTCGGCAAGCTCTTTTAACTTTTCTCGTTCGCTATGCTCATCCTTTTTAACCTCATTCTTATAGTGGTTCTGTTTGTTGTTATCAATCTTATCAACTACTGCTGTTGGTACTGTTGTGTTAAACTGGTTCTTACCCTCGTTTGTCTCCTTCTTATCGGTTGGGCGGAATATATACCACATAATAAATATACCTACTATTACAGCTCCAGACCTTATACACAACATTTCTAAGCGTTTACGTTGTTCCTTTGTCATAATATATTGTCGATTAATATGTTATATATGAATGCTGATATTAGAGTTAATATCATTGCAGTAATAACCGCTTTTCGCTCTTTAAGAGATAGTTTTTCGCACCATCTTTTAATCTTAACTACTGTCTTACCTCTTTTCATCGTTCATAGCTTTTGATGTCCTTATTCTCTACCACCTCGATATTTGTGATAATAAATCCTTGTGGGTTATCATCTGAGCGGACAGAGTTTAGTAGATTGCAAGTAGTAACAAGATTTCTTTCTGTTACATTACTCTCTCTAATAATTAACTGCTTTGCATAGGTCTTAACCTTATAGGGGTAAGCATCAAAATCGCACACAAGGCTATCAATCTCTATACGCTGAATAATATTACCTGCAATGATACGATTATAATATCCCTGCTCCGAAAAATCATTATGGTGATAATATGCACTCTTATCGGCAAGAAGTAAAGCACGATTTATATTACTCTCTATTGCACTTTTATCTGGTGCAAGGGTAAAGAATAGTTCGTGAAAACGCCTAACGTGCTCACGTGCCTCAACGGGGCGGTTCTGTGATAGGTCTTGCGAGAGGGCAACCATTAATGATTTACCCTCATCAAGAACATATATCTTCTCTCGCTGTTTTTCGGCAAAAGAGTATGAACTCCAAACAGAATATCCCACAATAGTAACGCATGCCACTATTAATACCACTCCAAAGAGACGTATCTGCCGAAAACTACTCTCTATATTTTTTAAACTTTTAAATTCCATTTTTTTATCGTTTTAATAATCGTCCTGTTATATTACCCGAAACTGCTCCAGCTGCTGCGCCTGCTACCGAACTTGTTCTGCCAGCTACACTATTCACATTACGGTTATAGTTACCCATACCTCCTGCTTGCACTATCCAGTTGGCAACGGTTGGTATTGTAAAGTAGCCTATGATACCAATAATCATAAATATTATATATGTGCCATTACTTGCATCTACCGAGAATGAAGGGTCACTCTCCATCGCTGTAATATCGTTTTGTAACATTAACACTTGTATCTTTGCAAGCATAGAGCTAAATATATCGGCTACTGGTAACCATAAGTAGATGGATATATACCTACTAAACCACTGTACAAGTGTTGATTGAAAGCCATCCCACACGCTTATTGCAAAGGCAATAGGCCCTAAGATGGATAATACTATCAAAAAGAATGTACGAAGAGTATCTATAAGTAGTGCGGCAGCGGCAAAGAGCAGTTCTAATATCTCACGAAAGAAATCACGTATTGATTTTTTCATCTGATATGATGTGCGGTCAATATACATACCTGCCATTGTCGCCATATCTGAGGGGCTCCAGCCAAGCTCATCAAGCTGTTTATCAAACTCCTCATTACTCACCAGATAGGCTCTTTCGGGGTCTCTTACCATTGCCTCATACTCAATCTTATCTTTCTGCTCACGATATTTTTGCATATCAAAAGTTTGTGTCTCTAACATCTGATGTGTACCCTGCACAATGGGCGACATAATGCCATTAACAGTACCCAACACAATATTTGGAAAGAACATAATAGCAATACCAATAGCAAAGGGGCGAAGAAGAGGGAAAACATCAATAGGCTCGCTACGTGCGAGGGTTTGCCATACCCTATACGCCACAAAGAAGAGTGCCCCAAGACCTGCTATCACCCTTGCTATATCTGCCATATTCTCACATAGTGGCATCATATCAAGATAGAGATTTTTTAGTATCTCGTGTAAACTATTAAACTCATTCATTGCTACCAATATTTATTATAAACATCACGATACAGCTCTACAATAGCATCGCTATCGCCTGAACGCTTAGAGCGGAGGTAGCTAACTGATATATTCTTATTTGTGAAATAGACAACCATATTACGGTAGTTACGCACCGCATTATATACTCTATCTATTACATCCATTCGCTCGTTATCACTCATTTGGAGGGTTGTGATATTTACCACCTCTTTAACCTCTTTGAGAAGTTCGTTACTCTCTTCAAGGAGTCGAGTGTAACCATAAGCAATAGCCGATAACTCTTCGATGGTAAAATTATCATCCCTCATCATAACTTGAAAGCTATTAACATACACATCGGTTATATCTCCAATCATTAAGATAGTCTGCTGCACCTTACGAGCATCTTTAACAAGGTCATTAACCTTACGTAATGCATCATAGAACTTTTTACCTTGCTCGTAAATCTTTTTTGTCTCGGCAAAATTGTTAATCATGTTCGATGCAGTGGTAGAGGTCTCAATAACATTTTTTGCAGTGTTAATGATACCTTGCGCAAGATTGCCAGGGTCGAAAGTAACCCACTGTGCTTGTGCCTTACCAACAAAGCATACGGCACATATAATCATTAATATTCTTAGTTTCATAATCATCACTTTTTTATTCTTCGTTTCTCGCCAGCAATAAGAGATATTGCCAACTCAATATTACCACCTAATTCATCGGTACGTTTCTGTACCTCTATCTTCTCTATCTCTTCGGTGGTATATGTGAAATACTCCTCCATACTCACTTCGGTAGCATATACAGCACTCTCGGCACCTCCTAACCCTATCCACACCTCTTTGTAGTTACGCTTGGGGTCGTTGGAGAGATTGATTGACAGTATCTGTGCTCGCTCCTTATCGCTCAGACCTAACAAACTCTGTATAGCATCAAACTTATTGATATACTTGCGTTGGTCGAGCAGTATTTTACAATCAGAGTTATTGATAATAGCATCTTTAACAATTGGTGAGGTGATAATATCATCTACCTCTTGTGTCACTACGATAGCTTCGCCATAAAACTTACGAACAGTTTTGTATAGGTAGCGCAGATAATCTGCCATACTTGGTGAGGTGAGGGCTTTCCACGCCTCCTCGATTATCAGCTGCTTACGAACACCTTTTAGTCGTCGCATCTTATTGATGAATGCCTCCATAATGATGATGGTGACAACAGGAAAAAGATCGCGGTTATCCTTTATCGAATCAATTTCGAATACTATAAATCGTTTAGTTAGTAGGTCTATATTCTCATCCGAGTTAAGTAGAAAATCAAATCTACCACCTTTGTAGTACTGCGTTAGTGTAGTTAAAAAGTTATCAATATTAAAATCTCGTTTATCTACCTTTATGGCTCGCTGCTCCAACTCTGTTTTGTACTCATCACGCATAAACTCATAGAAAGTATTAAAATTTGGAGTTATCGTGCGGTCTGCTTTTATCTTCTTGATATAGGTTGTTACGGCACTTCCTAACTCTCCCGACTCGGTCTTAGTGACACGCTCATCATCGCTCTTCCATAAGGTGAGTAAAAGAGTTTTTATAGAGTCTTTCTTCTCCACATCAAAGCGGTAATCACTCGTATAGAAAGGGTTAAAACTTATTGGGTTCTCCTCGGTATATGTGTAGTAGATACCATCTTCGCCGTTGGTCTTACGGTTTATCATATTACACAGTCCCTGATAGCTATTACCCGTATCAACCAGCACTACGTGTGTTCCTTGCTCGTAATATTGCCTAACGAGATGGTTCATAAAGAATGATTTACCGCTACCCGATGGACCTAACACAAACTTATTACGATTGGTGATTGTTCCTCTCTTCATCGGCAGGTCGGAAATATCTATATGTAGTGGCTTACCTGTAAGTCTATCCACCATCTTAATACCAAATGGTGAAAGGCTACTTTTATAGTTTGTCTCACCGCAGAATAAGCACACACCCTGCTCGATAAATGTATAAAAACTCTCTTCGGCTGGGAAGTCGGCAGCATTACCTGCTATGCCTGCCCAATAAAGTGTTGGTACATCTACTGTGTTGTGTCTTGGTTTACATCCCATCATAGCTAATTGGCTACCTACATCACTCTTTATCTGTTTAAGCTCCTCTCGGTTATCACTCCACGCTAGCACGTTACAATGTGCGCGTACCGAAGTCAAACCCAACGAATGTGCCTCGTTAAGGTATTGGTCTATCCACTCTTTGTTAATCTGATTGGCTCTACTATATCGTGATAGCGAGTGCATATTCTTCGCCGACTTCTCGAACTTTTGCAGGGTGGCTACGCTGTCATCAATGAAGATATATTGATTAACTATATGGTTACAGTTGAGTAGTAAACCCACAGGAGCAGCAAAGCTAAGCCTACAATCTGAACGGTCGGTGGATAGTTTCTCGTAACGGCTATCAGTAGCTACTACACTTGGCATATCATCGGTGTCAGACATAGTGTGTAGGCATAATATATTATCTCCTATCATCATATCTTGGGCTGCTAATGATATATCTTTAAGTGTTGTAGTATCTGTTTGTGATAGTGAAAAATATCTTTCTAAGATACCTGCACTATCTGCCGTGCCGATAATATCCTCCTCAGCAAGTCGAGCGAGCGACACCATACCACTATCATTAATGATACTCTCAAATTGCGCTACTGCCTCAATAAATTTTGCAATAGTATCACCATCACGCATCACCTTAGGGGTGATACTTCCTCGGCACAGAGTAGAGAAATTGCTCTGTAGCCTGCTACGCTCACGTGTGGTCTTTGTGATGAATAGATAGCACGAGTGGTTTAAGAATGGTCGCTCGTAGAAGTGACGCTCAAAAGCGTTACTCAGAAAACTATTCTCGCCACCCACTTGTGGCTCATAGCTCTCTTTGGTGAACCAGTCTTGTTTATGCACTACAACATAGTTTGGTAGCACCTTGATAGCCTTTACCCACATAGAGTGCATAGCCTCATACTCGCCACCTGTGATGGTGTATATCTCAGGGAGTGTTACCCTAAAACCAATAGTCACATCGGCATCTTTACTTATAATACAACCATTCTCAATGGATAGTAGCGGAAATTTACTCTCTAAGGTTGTGGCTTTTAATATTTGTCTCATCTTTTTATAATTTTGTTTACTGGTCGTCGGTTAATAATGTATTTAGGGTGGTAACCTCTCGCTTGTCGTTTCATCAATCCGTGCTCGCCATACTTTTTATTTAGGGTGATGGTGAGCCACACAAGTAGTGCAGCTCCCATCACGCCTATGGCTATACATACCCCCTGCGGAATACCTACCATATATAGTATCACAAAGAGTATGAAGATAGACAACAAACCTCCTGCGAAGATATATAGATATTGATTCTTTAGCCCCATAAATTCTACCGTACGACCAATACCTTTATTGATTGGGTACTCCATACTTATAATTATAAATTGTTAATTGTAAATTATAAGAAGAATGAGCGTAGGATTGTGGCTGCTACGATAAGGAAGATGCAGGCACCGAACCACGAAGCGGCGGTTTTATTGGTGTCGGGGTCTCCTGACGAGAACTTAGAGTAGACTTTTACGCCTCCAATAAGTCCCACGACGGCACCGATAGCATAGATTAATTTCGTCCCTGGATCAAAATAGGATGTTACCATTGTGGTGGCTTGGCTGATACCTGCCGCACCATTGCCCTGTGCAAACGCACCAGCTGAAGCAACGATAAAAGCTGCTAATAAAAATAATTTCTTTCTTGTCATAAAATGGATTTAGTGGTTTTTTTGTGTCGTGTGAATGATCTAGTTTTTTATATCCACACGACGGGTTAATACTATTTTTACTTAAAATGGATTTTAGTGGTGGCGGAAACATAGTCAGCCATAATCTCTCTTTTTCATCGCTAAACTTTTTTACTAAACAAAATCACAAATATCAAAATTCGCTATATTATCGGGTAGCTCAAAACTACTCTTTGGTATTGTTGATTGATAATATCTCTTTAAGTGGTGTGATAATAGATGGCCTATACTCTCATCCATTTTTTTTGATTCTTTCTGTAACTGTTCTATCATATCACTACCTGCAAGGCGATTAAATACTTCGCCTGCCTTATCTTTTTCGCTATTGGTAGAGCTATCTGATTTAACTACTCCATAGGCAAAATCAACCTCTTCATACATCACTGCCTGAGCCTGATGAGAGGGATCAATATCATAATCAATAAGTTCATCCTCTTCATCAAGATTAATTGACTTATCATTTATATACTCTCTCTCGCAGTCAATATTGATTGGTTTATTTGATATTCCGAACATCTCGTCAACATCCTCTTTTAAAGTACTATTATCACTATAGGTCACACTCTTAGGAAGTGGTTTTTCCTCCTCTATTGACTTATCAGGTGCAAATATAGTGGCTTTTTTCTCTGGTTTTACATCGTGTCGTTCTTTGGCAGATATTGGCAAGGGTTGGCAACTTTTTTTACTCGTTAAACCAATTATATCATCATATTTTAACTCTAAAGCTTCAGTCTTGACAGGCCTCTTTATCACAATACTAACAGATATACCCATTAGGTTAACAACTACATATATACCTACTATTATACAGTATAAAGCTATTATTATAAAACATATCTCTACTATCATTACTCGTTATCGTTAAAAGGTGTATTGTTATTATATAGTTCTATTATCTCATTCTTATACTCCTTAAAATGGTGTGATAACACATTATTAACGTAGTTAAATAGTGTCATTCTATCATCTTTAGCAATATTTTGTAGAACTGCTACCACTTTCCTATGTATTGAAGGATCTAGTGTAATACTTTTCCCCATACGAGGCGAGATGGTATCGTTACAATTAAAGAAAAGAGATAGATACTCATCTTTCTTCGATTTCTGTTCTTTTGTCTGTTGTCTAACTGGAGTACTCTTCTTCTCTTTAGCATTGCTATCTGGAGGAGTATTTGGCTGCGCTCGCTTAATAGGTGTATGAACAAATGAAGATATAAACTCCTCTTCATTAAACTCGTCGGGGATAACTATCTCTTTTGACATAGATACTATTCATCATTCATAACCCTCAAAAACTCATCGACCAGACCTACAATACCGCTACTCTTCACCAATCTTTTATCTATTGGGAAAAGCGTAGAACGAAATATAGGCTTATGGCTCTCTGTAACATCTCGTCTAAACTTCTTGCTATCGGAAACTGTGCTCTCAAAGATTGATATTCCTAACTCATTAATAACCGTTTCATACACATCATATAACTCTGTCTTTTCTCGCTTATCAACCATATTCCACACCATATTAATGCCTTTAATCTTTGATAAACCAGTAGTAATAAGCTTCTCATTTACTAGTGCAGCGAAGCTAATAGAGCTCTCTAATACAACTCTATCAGCCGTAATAGGAGTAATGATATAATCCATATTCATAATTACCGTAGTTACCCCTTTGGCATTTACGGTACCTGGCAAGTCGAAGAAGATAAAATCAAGTTCAGGCATCTGCTCACTAAGCTCTTTTGCTTTCTCCAATGCATCCTCAAATGATGCTTCTACTACACTATACCCTTTCTTGTTCAGTTTATCAAATTGTTTGTATGCCATTGCTTTATAGAATGGATCCATCTGAATCATATCCACATCTCTATTGCGCAATTTTATTACACTGTGCTGAGGATAGTCACAGTCGATAATAGCCACCTCATAGCCGTAGACATAGTGTAGCTGGCTTGCTAATAACACTGTTAATGTGGTTTTGCCTGCACCTCCTTTTTGTGTAGCAAATGCTACATGTTTTGCTTTTTTCATAATTATAAATTTATATTGATAGTAATTTACAACCACTATTATGTGGTTATGTTATTATTATGTACTAAATACTGTTATAATATTATATAGTTAGATATATTGTCGGCTATTATATTATGCGGTTACAACGTTATAATGTTGGTTGGTTATAATATTATATTTTTATGACGTTGCAACGTTACAACGGCAAAATTAACTCAAAAAACGACTGATTTTACATCGTGTCATACCTTGGCAGTGCTTGGCATCCTCTGGCATAATTTAGAGTTACAATTTCTTAATAAAAGCCACTATCTTTGCACCATAAACAAGAAATATCGGTCTATAAAGTCTATCGCTGCGGTCTTGTCACTACTTTAACACATTATTGAAAGTTCTAACTATCCGTTCCTTTAAGGACGGATTTTATATGCTTCAATATAGCATATAGCAAGGTGTGTTTTGAGTAACTCAAAACCTTTGGGGTAACACCCAAAGCCTTGCTCTATGACAACATAGAGGGCGATAACCTCCAAAGTCGGTATATCATATTAAATATTAAAATAACCACTAAATCCAATCTATTATGAAAAGTAAAACGGGAGGGCGACCTCCAGAAAATGATCCAGCTATCCACTGCTGTATGGTACGATTTAACTCGGTTGAGTATGCTAGGTTTCTAACAATGTATGAGCAGACAGCCATCAAAAGCAAAGCACAATTTATCAAGGCACGTGTATTTAACGAGAGCTTTAAGGTGGTAAAAGTAGATACCACACAATTAGAATACTACCAAAAACTATCCTCCTTCTATGCTCAGTTTAGAGCTGTAGGGGTAAACTATAACCAAGTAGTAGTAGCATTAAAGAGCAATTTTTCCGAAAAGAAAGCACTTGCGTTTCTCTATAAACTAGAGAGATTGACTATTGAAATGATAAATCTTAACAAAGAGATTTTAACCCTCTCAGATAAATTTAGAAAACAATGGTCGCAAAAATAAAAGTAGGAACTTCTATATATGGTGCACTAGCATATAATAGTCAAAAATTAGATAATAACGAGGCTAAGATATTAGTGACTAATAAAATATTTTTAACCACCAATAAAGAGTTTGATTTATCTTCTGCTACACGTCAATTTCAACAACAAATACCTCAGAGATGCAATATCAAACAGCCCGTGATTCACATATCTCTAAACCCTCACCCCGATGATAAACTAACCGATGAACAGCTAACAAACATCGCTGAGGAGTATATGGAGCGACTTGGATATGGTAATCAGCCGTATATCGTCTTTAAGCACGAAGACATCTCACGCCATCATATACACATAGTGTCGCTACGTGTGGATAGCGAGGGCAAGAAGATAAATGATAAGTTTGAGTTTAGACGTAGTAAACAGATAACACGTGACCTTGAGAAGAAATACGGACTACACACCGCCGAAAAGAAACAGCGACGAATAGATACCGCACCGCCAAAGGTAGACACCACAAAAGGAGATGTTAAAAATCAGGTTGAGAGCGTGATTAAGTATCTATCATATCGCTATAACTATCTGTCATTTAATGAGTATAGAGCACTACTATCTCTTTATAATGTTACCGCTGAGGAGGTAAACAAAGGTGTTATTTACTCCGCCACCGATGATAAAGGTAATAAAATTGGTAATCCTTTTAAATCATCACTATTTGGTAAGACGGCAGGTTATGACGCTCTACAAAACCGCTATGAGAGGTCTAAAGAGGTGATAAAAGACAAAAAATTAGCTCAAGGAACTAAACGCAGAGTCAGTGATGCCCTCAAAAATTCAACTACTAAAGAGGAGTTTAAGGATAGGTTAAAGCAAAGCGATATAGATGTAATATTTAGAGAAAATGCAGAGGGTAGATTATATGGCACTACCTTTATAGACCACAATAACCACACTGCGTTAAATGGTTCACGTATGGGTAAAGAATTATCGGCAAATGCTATTGCTGAGTGGTTTGCGAATCCGCAACAACCACAAGAGGAGCGACAAACAACCGAGAATACCATCTCTAACGAACATGAAACCGAAACTCAACAACCGTCCAACGAAAGAGGTATTGACTTCGAGCCAATAACAGCAGGACTATTCGACCTACCAAACAACAGTGACGACCCCGAAGAGGAGCGTTTCCGAAGAAGAATGAAAAGAAAAAAGAGTCGAAGACTCTAAATAATTAATAATTAACAATTTACAATTAGAATCTATGAGTCAAAGTGAAGATTTAAGAGGGCTATCGAAGATAATGGATTTTCTTCGTGCCGTGAGTGTATTGTTTGTAATAATCAATATATATTGGTACTGCTACGAGACAGTATCATTATGGGGTATCAATATCGGTGTAATAGATAAAATACTCCTCAATTTTAATAATACAGCAGGGATGTTTAGCTCCATATTATTGACTAAAACAGCTGCTATATTACTACTTGCCTTGTCTTGTTTAGGTACACGAGGAGTCGCAAACGAAAAGATAACGTGGTTAAAAGTGTGGGCACTGCTGAGTATTGGAGTTGCATTGTTCTTTCTTAATTGGTGGATACTATCTCTGCCACTATCCGCAGAAAATAACACTATACTATATATCTTTACTGTGACGGTGGGATATATTTGCCTTATGATGTCAGGTTTGTATATCAGTCGTTTGTTGAAAACCAACCTTATGGAAGACCCTTTTAACGATGAAAACGAGAGTTTTATGCAAGAAACAAAACTGATGACTAACGAATATTCAGTAAACCTGCCAACTCGTTTTTACTACAAAAAACGATGGCATAAGGGTTGGATAAATGTAGTAAACCCATTTCGTGCATCTATCGTATTGGGCACGCCAGGTAGTGGTAAGAGTTACGCAATAGTAAATTCTTATATCAAGCAACAAATAGAAAAAGCCTACTCAATGTACATATATGACTACAAATATAGCGACCTATCCACAATAGCCTATAACCACCTCCTAAAGCATCAAGATAAATACAAGGTAAAACCTAAATTCTACGTCATAAACTTCGATAATCCAAGAGGCTCACACCGCTGTAACCCTCTTAATCCTAAGTTTATGACAGATATTTCGGATGCCTACGAGAGTGCATATACTATACTCCTAAATTTAAATAAAACGTGGATTCAGAAACAAGGTGACTTCTTCGTAGAGTCGCCTATAATACTATTAGCAAGTATTATATGGTATCTCCGAATATTCGAAGATGGTAAATATTGCACATTTCCACACGCTATCGAGTTTCTATGCCAAAAATATACCGATATTTTCCCAATACTAACATCATATCGCCAATTAGAAAACTATCTTTCACCCTTTATGGATGCGTGGGAAGGCGGTGCGGCCGATCAACTCATGGGACAGATAGCAAGTGCTAAAATACCCCTTTCTCGGATGATTTCACCACAACTTTATTGGGTAATGAGTGGCGATGATTTTACTCTCGACATAAACAACCCCGAAGAGCCAAAAATCTTATGTGTAGGCAATAACCCTGACCGTCAAAACATCTATTCAGCAGCTCTCGGACTATATAATAGCCGTATTGTAAAACTAATTAATAAGAAAGGACAGCTAAAGAGTTCGGTTATCATTGACGAGCTACCAACCATCTATTTTAGAGGGCTTGATAACCTTATCGCAACAGCACGTAGCAACAAAGTAGCGGTATGTTTAGGTTTCCAAGATTTCTCACAGCTAAAACGTGACTACGGAGACAAAGAAGCTGCCGTAGTAATGAATACAGTTGGTAATATCTTCAGTGGTCAAGTAGTTGGAGACACTGCCAAAAACCTCTCGGAGCGTTTCGGAAAGGTATTGCAAAAACGCCAATCGCTAACCATCAACCGCAATGATAAGAGCACCCAAATTTCAACGCAGTTAGATAGCT
>CAYJCU010000011.1:0-39843 GCA_964368765.1 uncultured Rikenellaceae bacterium | reverse complement strand
CATCTCAATTCCGTCTGGAAGTTGAACCTCTCCTGTTACGTCAAGCGTACGGATGAAGAACTGTGGACGATATTTGTTATGGAATGGAGTGTGACGACCACCCTCTTCTTTCTTAAGGATATAAACCTCAGCTTTGAAACGAGTGTGAGGTGTGATAGAACCTGGCTTACATACAACCATACCACGCTTAACCTCTTTCTTGTCGATACCACGCATAAGTAGACCTACGTTGTCACCAGCCTCACCTGAGTCAAGTAACTTACGGAACATCTCAACACCAGTACATACTGATGACTTAGGCTCCTCACCAAGACCTACGATCTGAACTGGATCACCTACGTTGATAACACCAGTCTCGATACGACCTGTGATTACAGTACCACGACCTGTGATAGAGAATACGTCCTCAATTGGCATAAGGAATGGCTTCTCATTATCACGTGGAGGAATTGGCACATACTCATCTACGTTAGCCATAAGATCCATGATAGATTGTACCCAAGCTGGATCATCATTAAGACCACCTAGTGCAGAACCTTTAATAACTGGAGCGTTATCACCGTCGAATTGGTAGAAGCTAAGAAGCTCACGTACCTCCATTTCAACAAGCTCTAACATCTCTGGATCGTCTACTAAGTCTACCTTATTAAGGAAAACAACGATACGAGGAACGTTTACCTGACGAGCAAGAAGGATGTGCTCACGTGTTTGTGGCATAGGACCATCTGTAGCAGCAACTACAAGGATAGCACCGTCCATCTGCGCAGCACCAGTAACCATGTTCTTTACGTAATCCGCGTGACCTGGACAGTCTACGTGAGCGTAGTGACGGTTAGCAGTAGAGTACTCTACGTGTGCTGTGTTGATTGTGATACCTCTTTCTTTCTCCTCTGGAGCGTTGTCGATTGAGTCAAAACTACGAAGTTCTGAAAGTCCTGCTTTAGCAAGAACTGTAGTAATAGCAGCGGTAAGTGTTGTTTTACCGTGGTCTACGTGACCGATAGTACCGATATTTACGTGTGGTTTCGAGCGGTCAAATTTTTCTTTAGCCATATTAGTAATTTTTTATTTGTGTTTTGTTACTATTTGTTTTCAAAGAAAAGAGCGGAAGACGAGATTCGAACCCGCGACCCTTAGCTTGGAAGGCTAATGCTCTACCGACTGAGCTACTTCCGCTTATTTCATGAATATATACAATAATAGTGGGGAGAGCAGGATTCGAACCTACGAAGACGTGCGTCAGCAGATTTACAGTCTGCCCCAGTTGGCCACTTTGGTATCTCCCCAAATATTGCAGTGCTATCACTACAACTGAATATATAAAAAAAGAGCCGATGGAGGGATTCGAACCCACGACCTGCTGATTACAAATCAGCTGCTCTGGCCAACTGAGCTACATCGGCGATACTTTTAAAGAACTATCATCTTTACGGAGTGCAAAGTTAATGATTATTTTTTAATATCCAAATTATTTGATGTTTTTTTTAAAAAAAAACTTTTTTCAAACCTTTCTATTAAAAGAGCCTAATCAATAACTCTCCGTTCAACTTGAAATGATCGTTCATCCTTACAAGGCACAAATTTAGAGTATTATTTTTAATCTACCAAATATTTCGATAAGTTTTTTTTGTGTTTTTTTTATGATATATTATAACTAACTAAAAGTCAATAATATAAAATATAGATATTTTTATTATTTTTTCAGCCCGTTACACTCTATCAAAAATTTTGCATAGCTAATATCTTCTGGAGTGGTTATCTTAATATTTATTTTACTCCCCTCAACGCACTCTACTCTAATACCCGCTTTTTCAACAACCGAAGCATCATCAGTAAAACTATTACTAAACGGCACATCATATCCATTAATAATAGTATCTCTATGAAACCCCTGGGGGGTTTGAACCCCTAAATAAAGAGACCTATCTACTATAATAGTGGTGTTATCTCCGCTTCTCATACGCAAAGAGTCTACCATAGGGATAACTGGAACTACCGCACTATGAGAATTAAGCGCATTAAGAATCCGAAAAATAACATCAGTGGTCACAAAAGGGCGTACGCCATCGTGTATTAATAGATACTTAGAATTGGCAGAGGTGGCATTAATAGCATTTTTCACAGAGGAAAAACGCTCCTCTCCGCCTGCCACTATTTTATGGGGTACACTTATATTATATATAGTAATCTGTTCACGCCAATAGTCAATAAAATCGGGATGCAGTGCCAATATTATCTCAGCACTAGGCATTGCATTATGAATTGCATCTAATGTGTAGGCAAGCATGGGTCTATTGAAAAGCAAAAGGAATTGCTTGGGTAACTCTTCACCCATACGCAATCCCTTTCCTGCCGCCACTACGATAAAAGAAATATCGTTGTTCATATTGTTCTATTTAATATCTACAATAGTAATCCAGTTGTGCTTATCCTCAGCTCTTCCATACTGTATATCACGATATGCATTATATAACTTATCGCACCATGAGTTCTCTACAGGCTCGAAAGTATATTTAACACCATTCTCAATATCATCTACTGATGCTATTTTAGTAAGGATAGCTGCCGTACCACATGCTGCTGCCTCTTCAAAAGAAGGTAGTTCATCAAGTGCTACTTTTCTACGCTCTACTTCAAGACCTAAATCTAAAGCCAACTGCTGAAGAGCCTTATTTGTAATAGATGGAAGAATAGATGTAGATTCAGGTGTTATATATTTACCATCTTTAATTGCAAAGAAGTTAGCTGCACCGCACTCATCAATATAGGTTTTCTCTCTTGGATCAAGATAAATAACCGCATCATAACCACCATCATGAGCAACAACTGTTGATTTCATACTTGAAGCGTAGTTTCCACCCGCTTTAACATGACCTGTACCATTAGCACCAGAGCGATCATATTGACGATATACAACTGTATTAATACGTGTCTCACCACCTTTAAAATATGGACCTACCGGAGTAACAAATACAATAAGTGTGTACTCGTCCGCTGGCTTAACACCCACCTGCGCACCAGTTCCAATAAGTACTGGTCTGATATAAAGTGATGCTCCTGTCTCGTAAGGAGGAATAAAATCAGCATTCATTTCTACAGCCTTGAGAACTGCAGCAGAAAATAGTTCTACTGGTGGTTGAGCCATCTCAAGATAATCTGCCGAACTAATCATACGCTTCGCATTATCCTCTAAACGGAATATACGCACCTTACCATCAACACCACGAAATGCCTTAAGTCCCTCAAAAGCCTCTTGACCATAGTGAAGACAAGATGCAGCGATGTGCATATCAATATACTCACTATCAGACACTTCAATCTCACCCCAACTACCATTGCGATATACGCATCTAACATTATAAGGTGTTCTTGTGTAAGCAAAACCTAATTTGCCCCAATCTAAATTCTCCATTTTTTAATAATTCTAAATATTTATTTTATATAAACTTAATTATTTGCTACTCCTATCATAAATGGATGATAGAATAAGTTCCGCAAAAGTATATATTTTTTTTAAATAATCACTATAAATCACAAAAAAAATAGCCTATATTACTCTATTTTTATAAAGTTATAGGCTAATATGTTAAATATAACATAATTTCTAATTATAATTACACATTTTCATCTAACGTTTCACTAATTTAGCTAACTTACTTATGCGAGTACGTTGTTTGATTCGTTTATACAGATGGTAATATGAGAGACGTTTTACTTTAACCTTGGCAGCTTTGACATAACTTGGAGTGAGGCACTCAATAATCTTTTCATTATCTATCTCAATAATACGCTCAACGATAGCAACAACATCACTATCTTTTACTCGCTCCTGATACAAATGAACATTATCACCTTGAAAAAGAAGATAATCACTATTTATCTCTACCAATCGATGTAACACATGCTGCCCTCGGTAACGAAATAGTGCAATGGCTCCTATATATAGCTTATGTGATGAAAGTGGTGACAATACAACTGTTGTAGCACCCTCTTTCAGTGTTGGAAGCATACTAGTACCTTTTATAGGTATTTTAACACTCTCATTTTTATCTATTAACTCCTCTACATACGAAAAAAAGAGGTTATTATCTATTTTCAATCTATTTGCCATACAATTCTGAATAAGATGTTAATGCTGCTTCTGCATTAGGTAAGCATGTTAATGTATAAATAGGTACAGATTTTACGATATTCGAAACCATATCTAATATCATATCAGCAAGTGGTTCACTATGCACATACATAGGAGGGCATGAGGGGTAAACAGCACCAATAGCTACTAAAGTGCCATGTTTCACAATATCATTTACTGACCCTTGCTTTATTCTAACTAAAGATTTAACACTATACACCTCTTTTTTATAACAATCAACTTTCCCGCTCCATGGCGACCCATAGATCATTAACTCTCCATTAACCATTCGTAATAGAGGGCTATCATCATTTAAATGCGTAGTATCTTTAATATTTTTCAACCATAACTGTGTATGTGTACTCTTACCAGTGCCAGACTCACCTAGAAAAAGAACCCCCTGATTATTGTGAACAACAGATGAGGCATGTATAGGGACAACGCCAAATTTCAATGCCACTAACGAATAGGCTACCCACATCAAAAAACGCAACATAAAGAGATTTTCACAAGTCTCAAATTGAACCAGATTACTCCCTTTTTCATGTTTAAGTAGATGCGAAATACCATCCCCGTCGATTAATTCAAAATAGTAGTATCTATCACTCTCAGAGAATATATGCTCTGTACTATCTGCATTAAATCTACACAGCTCCACTACATTTGTATACTCATCTCTTAGGTTATTTGCATCTGAAATAATATTTATTTCAGGATTATCGCAACTCTCTACCCTAAAAACTTCAAAACCTTTAAGTATTGATAATAATTCAACCGTTTTATCTCCTTTGATGTTTAATGAAACATCTGCAATGATATAATTACGCACTTTCAACATATGTATAATATTGTGTTTTTCTTAGCTCTCACTTTTAAAGGTGGTTTACTGAAATATTAACCACCTATTTAGGTTTCGACCAACTACTTATAGCGTACAATTCCCAACGCTTTTTTAACTATCCCAATAAATGCTGGAATCAAAAAATCACTGTTTCCTGCACCAATGTACTCTTTATGCAATCTCTGGAAATAAAATAATCTTTTTAATATATGAATAGGCATTATGAAAAAATTATCAGAAATAACAATATTCCTAAATTTAAATATAATCTCTTCAATAGATAATGCACCCGACCTTTTAATATCATAACCATTAAGGTTAAAATAGGGAGTAAATCCCAATTTCCTAGCACAAAAATCCTCTACATTAGCAACATAATTACCCAGTTTGCAATCGTGTATAACTTTTAATAACCACTCTCTATCTAACTTATCTCTGCTATGGTTAAAAAAGACAACCCAGTCAGTGTACTGCCTTATGGCAGAACCGCAACTTAAAGTGTGTGTAAGGGTGTGAATAATTTGGTGAAGTGCCACTCCATCAGGGGGCAGTATAAACACCTCATTATCTTTAACCCGAATTTTATCTAAATGCTTATCATCAATCGTACTTTGGATATATGATTCTATTTTGTCAAGTAATGATTTCTCGTAAGAATAAAATCCCTCCTCCTTAGTAATGAAGGTACTGTGATTTTCAACGGCTACTCCCATGTAACCAAAAGTGGAGTGACGTGAATACTTTTTATTCTCTATTACAATTTTATTTAATCCTCTAATCACATCATCGCCCTTCTCCTGTTCGCCAAACAGATATATATCTATATCTCCACCTACTCTACGAGCAGGGACAGGATAAAAACGCGCAATAGTGTAACCCTTAAGTAACATCGTTTTTAATCCATTCTGCGCCATAAGTCCAACTAAACTGTCGAGGCCAGATAGATAGCTTTCAAACACCTTCTCTGATGCTTCAGTCTGTATACACCACTTAATAAAATATTTATAAGATGGTGCACAATTTTGGGGCAGCTTAGATATTGCATCGAATATGATGTGATGAACACCTTGTTTCTTAGCAAGTTTCATAATAGAGACCCAGTCATCATCATTAAGTTTCTCTAATAACGATGAGTTAGCCACCTCGCAATTCAACTCTGCTCTCAATAAAAGGAAAAGAATATCTCTATACATAGACTACTAGGCAATAATAACATTGTGCGACGATAACTCTTCAATCCACTGTTCAGCATCCTTCGTTGCTAACTCTTGAGATATGCCATATTTACTTAATAAAGCCTCAACAACATCATCTTTTGTAAAGTCATTCTCTTTACTAAATGTTTCAAACAAATAAAGTGCTGTTATGTTTAACGCAATAACTTTTGTGGCATCGGAACCGTGCTCACCTTGAAAAATGATAACAAACTCGTTCGCAATTTCTCTTATCCTACATTTATCATTTATTCTCATAATCTAAAAATTTATTTTGCACAAAATACCTATCCAATAAATATTAGATAGGTATTTTATATATTTCATTCTTATATCTTGTTTTATGGTACATAGATCTCATCAAAATCTTCCATTCCCAAATCAATTCGGGCGATACCACCATATCTCCAAGAATCAGGTGTTAAATCTACAAATTGTTTATAAACTCTCATCACAATATCCCCACTCGGAACTGAATAATCAATAGTTTCTCCAGCTGCTAACTGAGCTTCATACGTTGAGTTATCTCTGAATAGTATCTCTACCTCAAATCTAACTACATCGCCTGTAGTGGCAGGAGTAATAATAGGTATTGCAAGATAATCATAAATATCATATTGACGATCTTTAGGTGTTACCATCATAATATCACCATTCCAATCAACATATTGTGTTCTTGCAGTTATACTTTTAAACTCTTCGTTAGATGGCTGCACTATACGAGCAGATGTAAGTGACCCATGCTGTGATGTAGCCTTAATAATACTATTTAAATCTAAACTCTCTGACTTGACAAAGTTATTATCTTGATCTAATAACGTTACTCTAGCCTCAACTGAACCTGACTGAACAGCCATTAACGCTGCATTGTAGATATCTGGCATGATATGTATCATCACAACGTGATATAGATGCATGAACTCAAAAGAAGGAACCTCAGCACCTTCGATTACGTTACCTAACTCATCTATAATTGATGTAGTATTATCATCATTAGCCTTAATACGAATATCCTGAATCGGCAATGAAATGTGCGGCAAAAACATGCCATATTTATGGAATGCATCCTGCTTATTATTATGCTCCCCATTAACTATATAAAATAGTCTATCAGGGAAAATAACATCCAATTTAGGCTGATCTCCATTTTGTAGATTTCCTAATGTCATCATACGATCAAATGGGATACCAGCTGGATTAAAATTAGTATCTGCCGTTTTATCTTCAAGCCATTGTAAACTTGGTAAAACACCAATAAAATTCAGCGTCGCAATTGTTGGATCATTCACATCAAGACCTGTCACGGGAAACTCGCCTCTAAATTCAGCAGTGTTACCTGTACCTACGTTAGAAGATGTTTTCAAGTCATAGGCTTTACTTTTCCCATAATTTTGCTCTTGATTGTAATAACCTAAAGTCATGTCAATAGCTGTTAATGCATCGTCATTTGACCAGTAAACACCACCCTGACCATAAGTATTAAGAGCAACTTTAGTATCTGTGTTATCTTCAACGACAGCTGCTCCAACATTTAGGGTTATCATCTGACCTTTCTCGAAAGTCACTCCTTCTCCTTGAGAACCACTATTAATATTATCATCTTGACACGATGACATAAGTAATAGAGTACTTGCTACAATAGTTGCAATATAATTTCTATTCATCTTCATCAAAATTAAATAATTAATAAACGTTTTCATTGTCAAATCCCATAATTGTACTATCGATAGGTGCGGATGCAGCAAACCCCGCCTCTACCTCAAATTCAATCACCTCGATAATAGGAGATTCATAATTAATAATTTTTTTCATAAGTGTAAGTTTTTAAGTTGATAATTTGTTAATTTGGTGTAATTTAGTTGTTGTAACAACAAAGATACATTAAATCCACAAAAAAACCAAATATTTTTGTGTTAAATGTTAAAAAAACACAGAAAGAATAAATTTTACACTAAAAAAATGAAATTATAATATCAAAAAAATCGCCTCCCAAATTTAGGAAGGCGAATAAATTTACGTTATAGATATTATTCGAAAATAACTGCTCTACTAAGTTCATTATCGTTATAGAACATATAATCAACTCCTCCTCTGTACTCAATCTTAAGCTTAGCTGGATTTACACCAAACTCATTAACAAGCATATTGAAAACAGCCTCAGCACGCGACTTACTTAAACGGTGATTAATTCTTGGATTACCTGTCTGCTTATCTGCACTACCAACGATTGTAAACACTTTACCATCTTCAGAAGAGTTAATAGTCTTAGCTATAGCCTCAACCTTCATCTTCTCACGGTTGATTATCTTGCTCTTATTTAGGTCAAAGAAAATTGGACTATGTACATACTCAACTACCTTCTTCTCAATAATAACTGGAGGTAATAGATAGTATCTATTGTTCTCTATATACTTAGTAATAGTGTATGGACGATCCCAACCACGAGGATTGAATCTATAAGTTAAACCAGCTGACACATTTGCCATACCCTCGAAGAAAAGATTTTTATAACTTTGCTCTTCTGTATCGAATCTATCGTGAACAAGAGTAGTTCTAACCTCTAGTGTTAAAGCAAGTGCCTCTGTAAGACGGAACTCATTAACAATACCTAAGTTTGCGGTTATCTCTGTGTTATCTTCAGTTGTTCCAGATCGAATAAAACCTAAACCGGCATAAAGTATAATTGAGTAAAATCTATCCTCCTCGTATCCACCTAGCATGTTAGACAGATTGAAAAGTGCATCTCCGTGAAGGTGATTATATCTCCATTTCTGCATATACCAGCCACCATTTATTAACTCTTCACTTGATACCGTTTGATTAGCATAGTCCTCAGCAATATGACCTCTTGTATTGAATCCATTAAATTGAAGTCTGAATCCCACATCTGGTGTAACCCACTTACCAAGTGAAATATCCATAACGAACGATAATCTATTACCAAGAGGACCACGTCTATCAGACTCTCCTAAGTAAATATTAGCACCTACACCGGCACCTACAAACCAGTTGTCCCAGAATGAGCTAGGAGGTATAATAATACCCTCTTCCTCAGTAATAACAACCTGAGTTGTATCTACTTTAGAGCTAGATAGTGTTGCATCACTTTGCACTTGTGCATTTACAACAGATACTAACATACACAGCATAATAGCGGTGCAAAAAATAATTTTTTTCATTTTTGTATAATTGAAATTATTAATATTATATTTCTCAGAAACTATCAGACCAGTTAATATTTGACAAAATTAATCTATAATTTCCAATTTAGCAAACATTTTTCAATATTTTTTTCTCATTAGAAAATTAATAATGATATATGTAGTCAAATATTATACCGCTGAGCTTTACCTTATTTTCTTATTTTAGAAATAACTTTATTGATTAATGACTTTTCTTCAACATCATCATAGCCATAACCGTAACCATAACCATAACCGTAACCGTAACCGTAACCATAACCATAACTACTACTAACCTGCTTGTAATTGACTGAGTTAATTAAAATACTCATATTTTTTATTTTGCCCGAGTCATATATAGACTGTAAGAGTGGTAGTTGACGTTTATCAAAACGGTTTGAGCGTAACAGATATATACATAAATCAGCCATACGCGAACATATAGAAGCATCAGCAACTACATGATAAGGCGGATTATCAATAATAACATACTGGTACTCTTTCTTAAGTGCGTCAATCAGTGTTTTCATCCTATCTCCCTTAAGTAGCTCTGCAGGGTTTGGTGGTATAGCACCTGATGAAATGAAATCCATCCCAGAGGTTTTATCAAATTTACGAATAATATCTTTATAGTTCTCTATTTTCCCATTTAGGTACTGAGACAATCCATCTTTGCTAACTCCAATACCTGATCTCTTTGTTAGTGACACCCTTCTCAAGTCTACATCTATAAGTACAACTTTCGCTCCTGTCATGGCTAAACTTGCTGCCATATTAATTGACAAAAATGTTTTTCCTGACTCAGGATTAAATGATGTAAGCTGAATTACAAATCCTCCGCTCAACTCATCAGGCTTCATAAACTCAATATTATCTCTTAAAATTCTAAAGGATTCATTGATGTGGTCTTTATTGCCTTGATTGATAACTAGATCATTTGGCGTTGTATTTTTAGTAACTGGGATCTCTCCAAGGAATGGAATAGTAACATATTTTTTCAAATCCTTACCCACCATCACCTTTGTATTAAGCATTGTTCTAATATACAAATATATTGATGGTAGCGCAATACCAAGGATGATACATAAAACTAATATTCTCATCTCATCTGGAGCAATAGGAGTAAGATTAATTTGAGCAGAATTAACAACACGACAATTACTCTCAGTCACAGAACGCCTTAACTCACTACTCTCTCGTTTATTCAATAAGAATAGATAGAGTTCCTCTTTCGTTTTTTGCTGACGTTCAACACTAGTAATATACTTTTGCTGCGTAGGAACAGAGCTAATTTTTGAGCTGTTCTCACGTTCTCTTCTGCTAAAGTTCTCTACTTTAATCTTCAAACCAGCAATAAGGTTATCAACAGATTTCTGAATTGAAATACGCATAGGAACAATTGTGTTCTGTAGATCAATAACAAGAGGGTTGTTCTCACTACTATTCGCTAATAACTTGTTTCTCTTTGATAAAAGTTCGTTATACTCTCTAATCTGCGACTCAACACCAACATCAGTTAAACCAATATTTGCGGGTATAAGCTCTGTAATATTAACTTTATCATTAAGGTAAGACTTCATGTACTCTGCAAGGCTTAATTGATTCTCAATACTTAACTCCTCATTATCTAGCCTACTGTAATCTTGCAAATACATAGAGCTCTCAGCACTAATATTTGTAAGCTTGTTAGTCTTTTTATACTCCTCGATCTCAGCATCAATAAATTGAAGCTCAGAAACAATAATTTCTAGTCTATCATCTACAAATTTTGTAGTGTTTTCTAGAACCTTATTTCTATCATCTATAACATCGTCTTGGTAAACTGAAATTAGTGCATTAACTATATCTGCAACCTTGTTTGCATTATCACCAGTCATAGATAAATTTATCAACTCTGATTTTTCATTGGCAAGGGCAACCCCCAACCTATGAGAATATATATTAGAAAGTACCTTAGGATTAATCTTACTTAAATAAATTGATTGATTAACATAGGTAGAGTCCATATATAGCGTAGGCATTATAACCATATCTCCGATAGATGCCACATTAAGCGTATCTCCCAATGAACATGTGTATGTCTCCTCTACTTCAATACCTGAATTCACAATATCTGTTAGTTCCACAACAGTATCACTTAAAGGAGTAATCTTCATAGTGATGAATTGACTAGGGTGTACATCAGTAAAATAAACCATAAGAGGTGTCTGTTTGTACTTATCAACCTTTTTGAATCCTCTTTGCACTCTGTAAACCATATGTAAATCAAGCATATTTACCACCTCTTCCATTAAACGAGGACTTTTCAATATTCCGATTTGGTTGTTAACAAAATTGTTCTGATTCGTAAAGAAACGTTTAAATTCCATTGTTTCTCCAACAGTTGAATTACCATCCTGATCTGGCTTTAGTAATATTGTAGCAGAGCTAGAGTATGTTTTAGGTGTATTCCACACATAAAACACACCCACTAGAGTTGCGATAATCACAGAGGCAATATACCACCATTTGTGGCGCATTGCCATCTCATACAAATCAACAAAAATGTTGTTGGCATCTGCATTCTGATTATCTTTGAACTCAGTTGTATCTATATCAAAATTTGCTATTTTTTTACTCATATTTAAATAATTGAAGCACTTTTAAAGTACGATTGAAATAATTGATAAAATCACTGAAACTACTGATGCATAAGTACCTATAGATCTATTTGCATTGATCTCACGCTGTCCTGCTCTTGCCTTATTAGGTTCAACATAAACAACATCATTTTGTTGTAAGTAATAGAACGGCGAGTCAAGGATTTCAGCACCCCTCAAATCTACAATATTAACAGTTTTTTTACCATCAACTTCACGGATAATCTTAACATTATCACGTCTACCATAGATAGTTAAATCTCCTGCTGCACTTAATGCATCAAAAAGTGTAATACGATCACTAACTACATCCACAGTACCAGGTCGTGTAACCTCTCCCATTACAGACACCTTAAAATTAAGGAACTGAACTGTAACTACAGGATCATTAATATAACCTTTTGAAATTAACTCATCTTTAATATAATTTGTTAATTCCGACCTTGTCATACCTTCAATCTTAATAGCACCTAGCTGAGGAAAATTAATATTCCCCTCTTTATCCACTAAATACCCTAAAACTCTATTGTTACCTGTTGTTATGGCCCCTGATTGAAAGCTAACTACTGGCAGGTTAAACATCTGCGCCAATTCTGGATCTTTACTATTAACCATGATTCCAACCATATCATCAGGACGAATTCTAATCTCATAATTATCTCCCCCCATCTGTTGATATCCATCTGGGATATTCTGCAAATAGGTAATCTCTCTATAAGATGTACAGCTACTCATTAAAAATAGCACATTTAATAAAAGTATGAAACTAAAAATTATCTTTTTCATTTTAATCATTATAATATCTCACTTTGTTTTATGTTAACGCCTATCACTACACCAACACTTCCCTGCAAAGGTAATGATTATTTTAATAACGGCAAAATTTCAGGTGTATTTATTAACAACAACACATTTATATCGGTCAAAAATAAAATTATAATGTGTAATAACTCAATATTTTGTTAACAATATACTCAGAGGCATGTGCATCTCCAAACAATTTCGGAAAGACAACAGCACGTGCTGTTAATTCTGAATAAGCTGCTCTGATTTTATCATAATCTGCATCAACTAATATACCAGCATTATTATCAATAATCTCTACCCACTCAGTCTCTGGCCGTAGAATTATTGTTGGTTTCTCAAAGAAAAATGCCTCTTTCTGAACACCCCCAGAGTCAGTAACCACCATTTTAGCACTCTTCTCAAGTGCAATAACATCTAGGAACGATACAGGAGGGATGATTTTTATCAACTTAGAGTCTGAAACAGCTGCATAAACATTCGGCTCAAGGTTTGTTTGTAGTAATTTAGCTGTACGAGGATGAAGTGGTAGTACAATAGCAATATCATTACTGTTGGATATATCCAACAAAGCTCTAAATATTGCCGTAAGACGCTCGGGATTATCAGTATTATTATCTCTGTGGATAGTAGATAGAATAAATTTCCCGCTTTCTACCCCTATCTCTGATAATATTTTACTTCTCTCATCTGCAACGTTGGCAAAATAGATACTATTATCATACATAACATCGCCACTATTAAAAACCTGACGTTTCT
This sequence comes from uncultured Rikenellaceae bacterium, assembly GCA_964368765.1. Lineage (GTDB taxonomy): Bacteria > Bacteroidota > Bacteroidia > Bacteroidales > Rikenellaceae > JADFUS01. The sequence continues at coordinate 26,272 of CAYJCU010000011.1, read as the reverse complement.
TTCCATTTTTAAAAGTTGCATGTGAAGTCATAAAGCCCTCTTTTTCAAGATTATCCATTGCCACCTGCGTTGGCGCAAAAAGAATAGACGAAAGTTGATCACATGCAATACGGTTAATCTCTTCAGGCATGCCCATATTAAAAGAGCGTAGTCCTGCCTCTATATGAAAAATAGGAATATGAATCTTCGATGCAGCGATAGCCCCTGCAAGAGTAGAGTTTGTATCTCCATATACAACCAACCCGTCAAAATGCTCTGATTGCAGGACATTTTCAATACCCTCAATCATCTTAGCTGTCTGCACACCATGCGCTCCCGACCCAACATTCAGGTTATAATCAGGTTGTGGGATGTTTAACTCTTCGAAAAAAACAGCCGACATATTCTCGTCATAATGTTGCCCTGTATGAAGAATTTTTTCTGTAACTTTATCAGCAAAATGCTCTCTAACAGCTCTAGATAGTGCTGCCGCCTTAATTATCTGTGGTCTAGCACCTATTATTGTCAATAATTTTATCATAACTATCGTATTCTATAATGAAATATCTTTTATTCTTTTAAATTCATATCCTTTTCGGCTCCAATAAGCTACTTCTCTTTCAAGAAGAGGAAGCCCTTTTGTTCCCAAATTATTTAATTTTAATTTTCTCCTCAAAACATCCGACAAAAGGTAGGAAAGATAATTACCAGCCCTACGGTTTGTCTTAATTGATAAATCAGTCTCATCAATATACTCATTAGGATGGGTAAGGAAATTAATAACACTACCGTTATTACCTAATGTTTCAAGATGTAATAACTGCCTAACTAAAGCTGTAAGTGAGGGGGAAATTCTCATAAATGTCCCTATATATGGCACAAGAAAAGATGAAACAGGCACCTCTATAATACCTGAATTACCACGCCTTGCAAGATTGTCAATCGCTGTAACGTATGGCGCACGAGGAGCACCTAACCACTGCAATTTATCTTTACTGCCTAACGACATAAACATATCAACCCTCTGCGGAGCAATAGAACTATCAAATTTGAAACCAGCCTCAACTAAAGCTCGCGGAGTATCACTATTAACCCTTAGAGCTGGGGATCTAAAAGATACCACCTCCTCACCAGCAATATCTTCTAGTATTTTTTTCCCTAATGTTAAATGTTCAATCTGCTGTTCCAGTGGCATTGAGTCAAAAGCCTGATTATGGTCGTGCGTTAGACCGTGCAGTGCAACCTCGTGACCCGCACTTTGCACCATCTTAACTATATCAGGACGACGTTGAGCAAATTTAGCAATATAAAAAAAGGTTGTCTTGGCATTATACTTTGCATAGATATCCAGCAATGCTGGCATACCTTCACGTAATACGACATCGCCGGTCTCTATTCTCAATCCTCCATTAAGTATCGAGGTTGTTTCAACATCATTGGTAAAAAGGCAGCTTTTCATTATTTTTACCATTTAATAATTGATGCTCCGTAAGTCCATCCACTACCAACAGCAGCAAACAGTACGATACTACCTTTCTTTATTTTTCCTGCTTTATTCATTTCATCAAGTAGTATTGGAATCGTCCCCCCTGAAGTATTTGCATAATGTTCCATATTGTGCATAACCTTTTCAAAAGGTAGCCCAACTATTTCAGCTGTCTTTTTAAGAATCCTAATACTTGGCTGATGAGGAATCATTATATCTATATCATCAATAGTTAATCCTGTATCCTCAAGAACCTGATTTATTGCTATAGGCAATACCTTAGTTGCAGAATTGAATACACTAGTACCATCCATTTGGAAATATTGTGCGTCCATATTGTTTTCATCAAGAGGTATCTCTGATCCACCGCCTGGTATCGTAAAGCCAAGCATATCCTCTCTTGTCTCAGTATATAATCTATATGCCAAAAATCCTTCTGTAGCATTAGCATGCGAAATTACTGCCGCTCCAGCACCATCACCAAAGAAAATAGCATCACGTCTTGTCCAATCAGTGATTTTTGAGAATGTATCTGCTCCGATTACTAATACATTATTATACACGCCAGATGCTATGTATTGAGAAGCAACAGACATACCGAAAAGGAAGCCACTACACACAGCTGCCACATCAAAAGCGGCTGCATTAAATGCCTTAAGTTTATTTTGTACGAATGCAGCAGTAGATGGGGCTTTTCTGTCAGGTGTTGCAGTAGCAACAATGATTAAATCAATATCATTACTAGTTAAGCCAGCGTTTTCTATCGCTCTACGTCCTGCCTCGGCTGCAAGATCACTTGTTGCTTGATTAGTAGCCGCTATGTGTCTTTTTTTAATACCTACATTTTCATACACCCACTGCGAATTAGTTGGTACTTTTTGCTCTAGGTATTCATTAGTATATACTGTTTCTGGCACATAAGATCCTGTACCTATAATTTTAGCATTTCTTATTACTTGTTTCATTACTTTTATAAATTAAATATTACTTAAAGGCTATAGGAACACCATCCTTCATCTCAAACTCTTTGATAATTTTAGCTGGCACCCCCCCAACAAATGTATTAGGTGGAACATCTTTATTTACTACAGAACCAGCAGCCACAATGGCACCTTCGCCCACCGTTACGCCAGGTAATATAGTTACTCCGATAGCTATCCATGCATTCTTTTTTATAATAACAGGTGCTAAAATAGCTTCTGACAGATGCTTATGATACTCTAAAGGTTTATTATGTGTTAAAATAAAATTTTGACCTGCAATAGATACTCCATCCTCAATTACCACAAAATTTGGATATACATCATCAATTGTCACCATTGGCCCTATATGTACACCTTTACCGATTTTCACTCCTCGTTTTCTATGAAGCTTAACCCTAAATCCACTATATGGCACTGCTCTAGATATTTGCTGTAATAAAAAATCCATATATCTTCTATACAAAAATCTAGGCATAGCCATAAAACCTTTATAGCCATGTTCTCTTGAAGTACGTTTCCATGCTTGATAAAAGCTACGCTCTACATGATTAGGTAGTGGTTGTTTTTCTAATGGTAAGAAATCTTTCATTTGCAAAAATATTAATTAGTAAAGTCCACCATTGATATCAATAGTAGAGCCATTAGTATATGGCGAATCGATTAGGTAGTTAATTGCATTATAAATATTTACCGGATCACCAAACTCATTGCACGGAATTGTTTTCAGAATTGGCTCTAGCATGTGTTCAGGTACATCCGATAATGTCATTCCTACCGAGAAATAACCCAGATTAAGTGTATTCACTGTAATACCATGTTTAGCATTCTCTTTTGCAAGAGATTTCGACATTCCCCACAACGCCGCTTTAGAAGCGGCGTAGGCAGTTGTTCCTGCAATACCTGATTGAGCAACCACCGAGGAGAGATTTATTATGCGTCCATATTTTTTTTCATACATCAACGGTAAAAACTTAGATATTACATTGAAAGTACCTACAAGATTTACATCAATAGCACGTTTCCATTTTTCAATATCTGTTTTCCTTGCTAAAGCATTATAATTAATTCCAGCGCAATTAATTAAGACTATTTCATCCTCAGCAGATGCATTATCATGCACCCACTTATATACCGATTCTTCATCTGTTATATCTAATTTCGTATAACTTTCAAAGTAGCAATCTGGAAGAGTTGAAGAGTATGTTCCATAAACTATAACATCTTCACACTGCGAATATGTATTTAATAGATACCTTCCAATTCCTTTTGCAGCACCTGTAATAAATATTTTTTTCATTCTAACTATTTGAATTTATTTTGATAATCTGCACTATCGTTCATTATTGTTTTACTTTCTGGATAGTTACCAACAAACCATACTAAGAATGCTGTGACATCTATTTTATCTTGTAGCAGTTCTTCTCTTCTTTTTTGCATAATCTCTTTAAGGTTGTCTACTTTAAGCAGATCCGCTATTTTATTGTATAGCAGTTCTGGCTGTGTTGATTTAATTCCATATGTCAATCCATATTTATACTCCAGCTCTTCAAGTACTCCAATTTTTCCGACGAAGTCATTAAATCTAACTGATGGCGTACCGAGTACAGCTGATTCAACTGCCATACTTTGACTATCACCCACAAATATATCAGCATATGCCATAACATGGTGAATATGAATTGGATTAATCTCTAACTTATATTTTTTCAAGTCGCCACTCAATTCTCTTTCAGACGATATATAAACATTTCCGTGCGGTTCAAGTAGTTTAATTATTTTTAATGCCACCTGATCGTTCATTCCAGATATGTTAGCCCCCAAGTCGTGGAAGGCATTAAGTTTAGCAAATCGTAATAAAAAAAACGGCTTATCAGTATTAATATACCTTTTTACTATATTAATATCAGGAGTAAATCTATTAGGGTGTAGGTATGCCAATTTATGGTATCCCTTATATTTAATTGACTTATCTTCGTATATTCCATTATCACAAGATACCGGAGATAGTACTACTTCAGCATAAGGATATGCAATTTTCGAAAACTGCGGCACTACCGATGCGTCATCTTCAACTGCAATGATTACTTTTGCTTTTGTAAAATACTTAGTAGCAAATGATAATGTTGTACCTATAAGAATATCTATTTTATATTTCTTAATAAAACGAACCATCTTATACTCCATCGTCAAAACAGACTTAACCATACCCCATTTTGAGTCTGATCTTCCCTCTCTTATGACTACATATTTCTCATTTTCTAAATCTAGTAGATTTTGAAGAATATCTTTCTGCTTAATTACATACAGCACCTCTTTACCGCTATCTCTCAACTCAGCAACCATAAGTTTAAACAAATGGTATTGAGCAGGATGACCTAAAAAAACTGCTACTCTTTTGTTTCTATTTTTCATATATAAATTTCTAGTGAACCACACTAATTTTTACTCTATTATCTAATAACCGAATCATACACTTTTTTAATAACTTGCGCTACATTCTTATTATCTAATCCCAACTCTATTATTCTCTCTCTGCCGTTAGTATGCCCATACTCTTTTGAGTACTCAATAGATTTTATCACTTTTTCGCTACACTCGTCCACATCGTACGAGGAGATAAAACACCCCTCCGTGTCGCCTACCACCCATTTGGCATCCCCAACATCAACAGTAACTATTGGTTTGTTACATGCCATAGCCTCTTTAACAACCAAAGGGCCAGCCTCTCTGAATGATGTCATCAGCAAACAATCACATCCATTCATCAATAGCGACACTTCTTCACGTGTATATCCATTAAGCTCTACCAAGTTTACATTATCTAACTTATCGACTGCCGCCTTAGCTAATGGATAGTTTTTTATTCTATTTGAAAATGCACTAGAAAAAAGAACATATTTACCGTCCAAATCCCAGCCAAAATACTCTCTTGCCCTCTTAAAATCAGTTGGTTTTATTGTTTCCATATCTAAACCGCACGACTGAATAATATAGTTCTTACATTTAAACTCTGAATGGTAAAGATAATGTGATGCAAATATACTATATGCAGATAACTTCATAGCTATTTTTGATAGTTTTAACAACCATCCGCCAGTGTGAATATCACTACCATGAAAGGTGGTTACCACAGGCACCAACCTTTGCAGATTTGCAAGCAAACCACTTAACCCAAAATGTGCGTGCACTAAATCTGGTTTATAGCTCTTTATCTTCCTTTTTAATGCTGGTAGACACATCAAATATTTGATACCTTTTTTAGATACCCCAAAATACTCTATCTCTACCCCCAATTGACGTAGCGCCTCAACCTGCTCCACTACAAAGGGCGAAAATCTGCCTCTCTTATTATTTGCTACAATTAATATTTTCATCTTAAACAATTAACTCATAAACATTGTTCTAATATTCCACAGGAAACATATACCTATAACTGCAAATACATATATGTTATATTGCCTTTCAGAAATCAAGTCTCTATTAAACTTTATCTTCTGCCAATCTACTAGAGCAATACCCCAATAGGCAATAATATACATCATTGGGAAGTGAGGTGCAGATAGTCTGGTTTCTAGTCCTTTAATTGTAACAATTAATCCCAACGCATTCATAAAGAAGAACATTATTAAGGGATACAACTCATACTTCTCTCTTCTGATGATATAGTAGGTGCCTATCAAAAACGGAAAGGCTAAAAGCACTCTATTTAACAATCCCGCAGAGTATAGATTTGTAGTTGTTCTTAAATCTGGAGCAATACCAGGGAATGGACCTATCAATGCAGCTAATGGGTCCGCTAAGTGATTAACAATACCTCCACCCGCTGAAAACTCTTGCTTTGTTGCAAGAATTGCATCTACGTCCCCTCCTCTCAGGTAGCTCTCAAATACCCCCTCGAAGAGAGATGTTGATACCAATAAAATAGCAACTACTGCAATAACTGCCATAGCTACCACCTTATTTACCTTTTTCAAAACCTCTGGAATAACATAACTTAGTACTAGTATAAAGAATACAGGAATCCTAAAAAAGAGTGTTAGTACCCCTGTTAAGCACATCAATATAAGATTTTTAAGTGATCTAGAATATATATAATCATAATATGTTCTGAATGCCAATACCGTTACAAAAACGAACGCTGGCTCTTTTGTTACCTGTGAGCCACGCACAAAGGTGTATGAGGCAAGAGATGTTGTGAGTGCCGCAAGAAAAGCATACCTTACAGGCATAAATCGTTTTGCAGTAACAAAAATATTCACAGCCGTAATACCATTAAGTATGGCATTCATAATCCCCAGTGTGATTTGCGACGGATATACTTTAAAAGCTGTCGTTATCCATAGCGGTGTTCCCCAGTCGTCAAAGCCCCAAAAAGATGCCAAATACTTCACCCCATCTGCATAACTAAGATCTTTCATGTGCATAGCATGCCCATGGTATAATAACGCATCAACTTTTGAGAAGAGGAAATAATCGCCATCCATAAAGTATGAAAACGACTGCATACCCCTAATCATCAATACAGAGTACACTGCAACAACAATAAAGAGCATCCAATTGTTTAGCATACGCTTAGGGCATCGTGTGGCCTCAACAACCACAACAACAAACCCAATAAACGGGATGAACATTGCCAAGAATGTAAAAAAATACTCTGGCTCAAAAAAATGCTCATTTATACCAAACAAAAAGAATAGCATAAATCCCAATACAGCATATATCGTATTTATTTTATTTATAAACATATTTTACTCTTTAACCTCAATATGGCGTTTCTGTTTCACTTTATAGTAGTGTATATCCTCTAGTCCAACAACTTTACACATGCTCCAAAGAAATTTCTCTTTATTGCCTATCAGTGTTCTGTGTACATAATATCTATTCTCTGGATTTACCTTGCCCCTATTAACCGTAAAAGCATACTCAATACCATATTTTTCTAATAAATTTTCATAGAATTTTCTATCTTTAGGCAAAAAACCTTTAGGATAAGCAAAATATTTAATATCAACATTATGCTCTTTAAAAGCTGCCATCCCTTTTTCGAAATCATCTTTAATCTCGTCATTTGTATGATGATACAAATCATAATGAATATGCGTATGAAAGCCTATATCCTGCCCTCTCCTTACCCACTCATGCACATCATCCCAAGTCATCATGCTTTTACCCATGCTCAGATCTTTATCTTCTAGATACTTGTCGCTACCATGATAGCCCAATAGACCAGTAGGAACAAAGAGCGTAGCCACAATATTATATTTCTCTAAAATAGGTAATATAGTAGTAATAGTGCTCTTGTATGCATCATCAATATTTAAACATAACTTTAGTCCCTTAGTCTCTTTTTTAAGTATATCTTTCATTGAAACAAACTTATACCCAATGGCTAGAGATGTTTTTATTATCTTTTCAAAACGTTGCGGTGTCATAGTATCCTCTGACACATCATGCACAGTTATAATTCTCTTCTCAAACATCTATTTCTAATATTATTCTAAGTATTTAATCACTTTTGCAGGATTACCTACCGCTATTGCATTTGCTGGTATATCTTTAACTACCACCGACCCAGCTCCAATTGTAGCATTATCACCTATTGTTACACCCGGCATAATTAGCGTACGCATACCAACCTGCACATTCTTACCAATAGTTACTTTTTCATTAATATATGGTATGTCGTGACAACACATACCTTGCTTATATTGAGAAATATCCCTTCTATGAGTTAAAATTAGACATTCAGAAGTAATAATAGTATAATCACCAATTTCAATGAGCGAGGCATTATCCACATCAAGATATACTCCATAGCCAACACACACATTCTTACCTAACTTAGCACCTATCTTTCTCCATGCCCACGGTCTTATTTTGTGAAACATCAGAGAAGGTAGTAAGTTTGATTTAGAGGTCATCCCCCACAAGTTATATTTATGTTGCCTTCTTATGTTTTTCGCTATTTTTTTAAATATATTCATAAAATTATAAAATATTTTTCAAAAAATCAAGTGATTTTGCACTATTTTCGTCTATTGTCTTATTTATTCTGTCAAAATCTATATTAAACTCGCACGCTTTATCAAATTTTTCATCCGTAGCGTTATTCACTATCTGAGTTCCTATACTGTATCTTGAAGCTAAATCTTTAAGTCTTGTAGAACGACTCTCCTCTGCATAATATGCAATAAAGTTAGTGCGATACTTCATACAAAAGATTATACCATGGAAAGAATCCGTGTAAACACACTTGGCATTTGCTATTAGATTAACCCACTGATATGGATCAGCATTATCAATAACCATATCAACATATTCGCATACATCTTTAGACTCATGCGGAACTGTAATGGCAACTAGTTTACAACTAGGATATAATTGTCTTAATCTATCAGTTACCTTATCGTGCCCCCCCACAATAGGCTTACCCAACGCATAAACAAAAATATAATCGCCATCAATATATGGTGTTTCAGTGACAGATGCATCGTAATTATATAGTAGAGTAGGATCTACCACAACATTAATATCCCTATTTGTCAATGGCTGGAATAGATTTTTAGTATGTTCATCTCTCACTGATATAGCCGTAAACCTATCCAACAACTTTGATATTCTAGCTTTGTTAAAATCTGGCACCGCCGGTGCAGAACTACAAGCAGCATAACTGATTACTTTGGTTTTATTTATATCAACCCAATCACCAAAATAAACCAATCTTTTTTTATTAATTCCACCCCATATTTTATCACTTCCAATAACTACTAGTTCATACTTATCTTTAATCTCAGATAAGGTTATCTCGTCATAGGTCTTGCTAGTATAATTAATATTTTCGTATATAAACTTCATGCAATTTGTAATAGTACCTGGTTGCACTTTAGATTTACTACGTTTAACTCGCAGTTTTTTCATTAGCTGGTTGAATAATATTTTTGGAGAGTAGTTTAATAATATCCTAACAATACCACCAACACCATTAACCTTATTACTATACGAAAATTTAACAACCTCAACATCAGCTCCAAGATTCATTAGTACACCCTGCAAGGCAATACATTGCAGTACCCCTCCATGATTCTTTTTATAATTCATTGTAAGAATTGCTACTTTCTTTTTTTGCATAACCTATTTTTTTGTGTTTTATATATATTATAATATTGATAAAGGGATGATTTAAAGATCACTTTCCACGATACAGGGTATAATTTATTTATTGCCCCCTCAACACTAACCCCATTATCAATCATATCAAAAAATGTGTTTCGTTTTGTACTTAAACTGGTACTATGATAATAAACCGACTGTGGCTTAAGCGTATCATCATTATAACAATCCACACCCTCTATGTCTTTAACAGTAATTTTATTATTGAATCCATAAATTGCGCTTAAGCCCTTATCATCATCAATAGCCGTTAAATTACTATTTTTCAATCCCCATGCATCCGATATGGTAATATCGGCACAACTTCGGCCCGATTTAGCTGGACAGTTACTACAACTAGGTCTAATAGATAAATTCTTTAAGAAACCTCTTAGATAACTATTTTTAGTCTTTGTCTCTATAAACTGTTTTTGTCTGCCTTTATCATCTATATACTCAATTAGCAAACTATAATTACGCCAACCTAATCGTTTATTTCTGAATGTTATATTTGCTATCTCCTTACTCTTTTTTAAAGGAACCAACTGCGATAGATATAATTGAAATATCTTCGGACTTGGAACACCATGGCATACAAAATCCACTAAAGTAAGATTTTCATAATCTTTGCCAAGAAAATTACGTAAACCTGCAATTTGACATGGAGAGCCTGAATACAACACTGAACGCCCCGATTTAAGAAATTTTTGAACCTCTAAAAATGTGCCCCCTACTCTACTCTGAACATATTTTGAGCCTCTAAAATATTTCAAATCATCTATATTCTCTACAAAATTATGCTCTACCTCCCACTTAGCATTAAATCTAGCTCCGAATACTACGCCACCATCTAATATTACTCTTTTTGATAATTCTGTAAAATAGCCTCCTGACGAACTTTCACTACGAATAGCATTATCTTTGCTTTTTGCAACAAAAATTTCAACTGGCTCTCTCTCAGGTGCCTGATTAATTACAGGACAAACATTAACACACTTATCGCACTTAATGCAATCATCAATATCAATCAGAGGATAATTAAAGCCTTCATTATCATAAATAAACTCAATACACTGTTTAGGGCATGCCTGCTGGCAAGCACCACAACCGCAACACTCCTCTTTTTTTACAATATCTATCATTCTAAGAATATTTTACACAACCAGTCTACATTTATTTACTATATCACAATATGTAGCAATTTTACAGCAGCAGCTCTCGAACTATTTTTTTAAAAATTTATTTTTTATTTCTTTAATTGCATCTAATTTCATTATTTTTGATAGAAGAAGATAACAGACTACAAAGATAGTTGATTTTACTAACAATTCAACGAAATTAATCATATTTAATTCTAAAAAATCTATTGAGTATGCTGCTACTGCACTAATAATAGAGGCAATTAACACCTTATAAATATCTTTAATTTGATTCCATAATCCGTAGCCAAAAGTCTTACCCGCAACGTATCCGTTTACTAAATAACTGATATAAGTTCCGACTAAATATGCCCCAATAACATAATAGATGCCTTGCTTAATAAAACATACAACTAATGTAAGCGTGAAAAGACACTGGAAAAGTTTAATATAAAAATATTTTTTGCTTTTACCAACAGACTTCAATAATTGGCTATTATACTCATAAAATGAGAATATAAGCCCGTGCAGACACAATAGTTGAAAATATGGCACCGACTCAATCCATTTATCAGAGTATAAGATAGATATGAGTGGTTCAGCAATAACAATCAAAAGTAACATTAACGCAACATTGAAATATGCCATCATACGCATCCCCTTACTTGCACCTAATCTAAATTTTGCTCTATCGTCTTGCAATTTAGAGAATAGCGAAAAAGATACATTATTCAACACTGAAGATAATGTTGTTCTTGACAGATTTTCTAATTTCTTCGCTTGCGTGAAATACCCCAATGTTGCGGTAGAGTATGCCTTACCGATAAGCAGGTTAAGAATATTGATATAGGCACTATTAACAAGGGTTGTTATGAATATAAAACTACCAAATTTAAACAGCCCTTTGAATGACTCTTTATCAAATATCAACTTAGGCCTCCACTTAAAGTTAGCCCAGCTCAATATTACCTGCAACAGAGCTGTTGCAAGATATTTTATTACTAAGCTCCAAATACCATAATCATAAAATGCTGCCGCTATACCAACACAAGAACCTATAAATGTTGCAAGCAGATTAATACGTGCTAGCTTTTTAAACTCTAGGTGCTTTTTATATATTGTTGTAGGCACAGCAAATAGAGCATTCATAATCAACATTAAAGCCAAAGCCCTTAATGTATTGATTAATAGTGGCTCATTATAAAAATTTGCAACATAAGGAGAACAAAAATATATTACTCCGTATAAAAACAGCGACAATCCTACATTCCATATCAGCACCGTTGATAAATCTCTATCTGTAATATCTTTACGCTGAATAAGTGCTGCATTAAATCCACTATCAGTTATAGCCAAAGACAAACTAATGAATACCATTAATATACCTATTTGTCCAAAATCAGTAGGTGTTAATAGTCTAGCAAATATCATGTTTGCAGCAAATAGCAGTATTGATGTTCCGAACCTATCTGCAAAATTCCACACTGCACCTGTTATTGCTCTCTGTTTTAACGATTTCTCCATTAATATATCTTATCCTTTTAATACTTTTCTTAATTTCACCCCTGCAACTAATAACATTTTTGCCAATATGTGCATTCCTTTTAATGCAAACCACAGTGCCCACCTTCTATATGGTGCAATACTCTTTCTTGTAAATATTAGCTTATCTGTTTCAGGAAACAATTTAGCATACATCTTCATCTGTCTCAAGTTAGAGAGATTTAATAAGGTCATCTTACCATAAATATGCCTATCAATAATCTCGTCTCTTAATCTCTCACTCAAACCAACTCTCTCTATAAAATACTCTACCTCAGCCATAACCATACAGATATTATTAAGTTTAAAATCTGAAAACTTTGAACGACTGAGCGAACCGATATTGTCTATATTATAATGAAGAAAAGCTTTCGGAAGATAGACAATTTTATTCGCAAAGTAAAACAATTTGCAACAAGCAAGATAATCCTCCCATATATCAACCCTTGGAATAAAAAAATCTTCTCCTTTATGAAAATACAACTCACTTTTAATCAACTTATTCCAAATTGGATTAGAGACATTTGAACCTACTAATTGCTTTAGACAATCAATATTATTGTCAGCAATTTTATGCTTGACATAAGATGTTTCTCCAAAATAGTTATCACACCCAACAATATCAGCATCACACTCAATAGCCTTGCAATATAGTTCTTCTAGCATTGTTGGCTCGCACCAATCATCTGAATCAACATGCTGTATATAGGCTCCTTTCGCCGCCTTAATACCACTATTACGTGCAGATGCTAACCCTTTATTACTATCATGATTAATAACGATAACATCCAAATCAGGAAACTCTTTAATCACACTCTCAGCCACCGTAATAGAGTTATCTTTTGTGCAATCATTCACTAAAATAAACTCTACACCATCTGTTTTTGTTTGAGTAAAAAGCGAACGCAAACAACGTTCTATATACTTTTCAACACCATAAACTGGTATTATAACTGAAATATCAATCCCACTACTTGACATACTATTTAATATTTAAATTTCACAACGCACGCCTCAGCATACAAAGCATATATTATCATAAAACATAATATTACAAAATTATCGCCTTAGCTAATATACTCTCAAATAACGCACATTGTTGCCAAATGAAGCTATACACTTTTACTAAAATAAATATCACCTATATTTATTATCGGAACATAATCTTGTATATTTTTTGGCACTCGATACTTCGAGAGTAGCATGTAATTCACACGTGTTTTTTTCAATTAAAAATAAATACTCAATATATTTTCCGACAGCATATATTGATAGGTTTAAAAATATACCTACACTAGTTGCACATTAATTGACGCCACGATTCAAGAACACTAACTACTCGATTATCATTCATTAAATAATCGTAATTATGCACTATTTCTTCGTTGGTCAAAGGTGATATAAAACTATTAGTTGAGATTTTCTCCAATTCCGAAAAATTAAACACTTTTATATTATTAAGGTGCAGATGTTCATATATTATTTTACCCACATAAAACTTAAGACCGTTACCATAAGCGATACTTGCAGCTCCTAAACCTGCCTGATCATTTGTTGCCGAAATAAAAATATCGGACGCTCTAAAATAATCAGCATACTCATTCCTCGGCATTAAATCGATGAAATAATGAAATCTATTTCCAAATAATTCGATCCCCACTTTTATCACTTGGTCAATATAATCACTTGGTCCATAACAAAGAGGACATGAAACTTGTTCAATAACATCATCAAACCTATCTTTTAACACTCTAAATGATTCGAAATGATGATTATATATGTGACCGCTATGAGAGACAATTACTTTTACTTTTTGTTTTGGTTGCCTATCTATACACAGTTTAAACCTAGAAGACATACTCGAAGCAGTTGAGAAGTAACCTAAGGTATTTATATTTTTAAGATAGAAATACAACGCTTGTAGTTTTGCTTTATCTCCATCTACCAAAACAATATTCATTCTAATATGTCTATAAAAATAACTAGAGATACACTGCAATACTTTTGATCTAAGCTTATATTTAATTTTAGATTGGACACCCCAGTGTATAAATACAATCTTTGATAAAATATATTTATTAAAAATCAGTTTTTTTATAGTATAAATATTATTGCACATCGAAAAATGCCCGTGCATTATAATCTTTTGATTAGCTTTTGCAGCATTTACAATACAGTCAACCAACTCTCTTTGTGAATACACATAAACAAAGTTAGCCGATTTTTTCAAAGAAAACACAGTATCATACTTAGCTTTTTCACTCTCTAAGTCACCAAAAATTGTCATCCCTTCTTGGAAGCATACATAGAACATTTGATCTATATCCTCAAAACGCTCCATGAAACTATATATAATATGCGGTGCAAGTTGAGAAAATTTACCTTGAAAAAAATGATGTACCATAACTAACTTTACTTTAATAAAATTACTATTTACTTCTTTTACCCTTGAAAACAATGTTATTAACACACTTCCAGAAATACTTTATATCGGTACGTAGCGGACTCTTTAGGTATGAGTTAATGTAGCGTAATTCGCTAGCCTCAATCTCTTCAAGTGTCTTAGGCATATCAGCATAGAACGGAGGTAATAAACCCGGTCTTACCTTCACCCTTAGCTCTTGTAACTCTTTAGAGTATAGACTAAAATAGTGACTACTAAGCGGACGTACTCCTATTATTTTCAAATCACCTATTAACCAGTTAATCAACATAGGAAGTTCATCTAGCCATGTCTTACGTAGAAATCTACCTATTGTGCTAACTCTATAATCATCTGCAAATTTACCACCCTCACATAAACCCTCTGTTTTATAGATATAAGGCTGAAGATATTCTGAGTAAGAGTGCATAGTACGAAACTTATAAACCCCTATCAACTTGCCATTTTTACCTTTACGCCTAAGGCGTATCAATACCCCATTAGTAGGCTTGTCATCAAGAATAGGGTTTTTTACCTTTTTGGCAATTACATAAAACTCATCTTCAACTATTTTCTCACATATCACTTCAAAACCAGCACGATATAGTCGTCCCAACACCTCAACCCTTGTCAATGCCTGACGCTCTCCTTTAGTTATTAGGTAGTATAGTGTCTTAATAAACGGCAGTTTAGGGATAACCCTATGTGTTATATAATCAAAGAAATAGACTATTTTACCTACCGAATTAGGCATTTGACGCATAATCTTAGCTCTTCTAATACCCGAAGTCACTGAGCGGCACACGATATAACCACCCTCATTAAGCACATTATTGGTCTTAGCAAAGAGGGTATTTATATGTCTTACCATATTTAGAGATTTGTTGTGCATAATCACATTAACACCACTACATACACTTCCTGCTATATCATCAGGTTCAGATGTATTGAGTATAACGGTTGTTGATAATCGCTCAAATTCAAATCGTTTAATAGGCCCGAACTCTTTACTATTCAAGGCATCGATAAATCTAAGAGCATCATGATTAACAACATCCTCATCTAGATCTCTATCTCTAATACGCTCAACAGTAGGAAGTATCGGTGGCTCTTCATGGAAGTATGGTAAGTTACGATAAACTACAATAAGAAAAAGATAATACATCAAAAACTCTAACACCGTGATTATCGAAACAGCGATTAATATCGACTGCAATGTAGGTAAACCTACAACACCCTCGAAGAGGTATTTTGTGGCATGATGTATCCCTATTGCAGTTAGCGGATTAACCAATATAATAGTGCCAAGAAAGTATCTTATGCGCTTATAATCGCATAAGAATAGCTTGTAGGTAATAATACCCACAACAGCCCATACCGCCGACACGATAAGTAGCTTGTAATCGGTTGGTATATCACACAACCAATATGAAAAGCCAAAGGCAAAGAGGGCTATTAATAAATCTATCGTAAATATTAAAAAACCTCTTTTATATGATCTTATAAATGTTTCCATAATAACTCCTATCCTAATAACACTGCAACAACTCTATCCATATCTTCATTCTCTAGATAAGGATGAAGAGGTAGGGCAAGAACCCTTTCACATAGTTTAGTTGCAATAGGACACACCTCGCCACCTAATTCAAGATGAGAGAAAGCTGTTTGGCTATGCATTGGTGTTGGATAATATATCATAGATGGAATACCTGCCTCTTTAAGTTTAGCTTGTAGGGCATCTCTATGCTCTTTACTATCTAAAATAAGTGTGTATTGAGCCCAGCTAGAGTAATAACCCTCAGGTGTTACAGGTGTTCTGAACGAACCTTTTAATAGCTCAGTATATCTAGCAGCCACTTTATTAACACTTTCTAGCTCACACTCTTTAAAAGCCTTGAATTTAACCTTAAGAATAGCTGCCTGAATAGCATCAAGACGTGAATTAACCCCGATACGAACATTATCATACTTAAAGCTACCTTTACCATGAACCTTAAATGAGTTCATAAGATCAGCCCACTCACTATTATCAGTGAATATGGCACCACCATCGCCATAGCAGCCAAGAGGCTTAGCAGGGAAGAATGATGTTGTTGATATATCGCCAAAGCTACAAGCACGCTTTCCGTTGATGGCACCACCAAAACCCTGAGCACCATCCTCTAATATTAATAGATTATATCTATCAGCCAACTCACGTATAGCAGCAAAATTTGCTGGTAGACCAAATAAATCGACAGCAATTATCACTCGTGGAGTTAATCTACCCTCAGCAATCACCTCTTTAATAGCACGCTCAAGATCGCTAACAGATATATTAAATGTATCCTCATCTACATCAACAAAGATAGGGGTAGCACCCTCAAATGCAACCACCTCTGCTGTAGCAAAGAATGTAAAATCAGGAATAAATATAGCATCTCCCTCTTTAACATCCCAAGCCATAAGTGCTAGCGACAGGGCATCGGTACCATTGGCACACGACACGCAATGTTTAACCCCAACATACTCAGCTAACTGTTGTTCAAGCTCTGTAACATGCTTTCCACCAATATAACCACCAGAAGCGGCCACATCTATCATAGCTGAATCTATATCTTGTTTTAATATCTGATACTGTTTTTTTAAATCTCTAAATTCCATTGTAAATTCTATTTCA
Organism: uncultured Rikenellaceae bacterium; assembly: GCA_964368765.1. GTDB lineage: Bacteria > Bacteroidota > Bacteroidia > Bacteroidales > Rikenellaceae > JADFUS01. The sequence goes on along the minus strand of CAYJCU010000011.1, from coordinate 8,913 downwards.
AATTAATCTCTTTTTTAAACTTTATAATGTTGTCTGGCAAAAAAACAATTTTTTTTTTGATTTTTCCACCTCTAGGAAACTTTACTCTTTAACTAACTCTTCGCCCGATAAAACATATCTACGTCCACAGCTACACTTTAACTCGGCTGGTAATCTTTCACCGCACTCACAAACCCATCCTATCTGGCGTGCTGGCACACCTGCCATAAGAGCATAATCTTTAACATCTTTTGTCACCACCGCACCCGCAGCTATTAGTGCAGAGCGGCCAACCGTGTGTCCACACACCACCGTTGAGTTAGCACCTAACGACGCACCCTCTTTAATAAGTGTTTTTGCAAATACGCCTCCAACAGGGAAGTGCGAACGAGGTGTAGTTACGTTAGTAAATACGCATGATGGACCACAGAACACATTATTCTCTAGTTCAACACCCTCATATATAGATACATTATTCTGTATCCTTACATTATCTCCTATCTTTACGTTATTTCCTATATTAACATTTTGACCCAAAGAACATTTCTCTCCAAGTATAGCACCTGTTTGCACATGCGAAAAGTGCCAAATTTTTGTTCCTTTACCAATTATTACATTATCATCAACGTATGATGATTCGTGAACGAAGTACTCCATTTATTTATATTTTTTTATTTATAACTCTATATAATAGCTCTATTGGATGGTAAGCATCTCTGCCTGTTCCATCTTTTATTTGATGACGACAACTAGTTCCAGGTGCCGAAATTGTGTAGCTCTCTGATTTTCGTATCTCAGGGAAGAGGGTTTTCTCTCCAATTGCCATTGAAAGCTCATAATGCTCTTTCTCATATCCAAATGAGCCTGCCATACCACAACACCCTGAAGGTATCAGTTCAACACAGAAATTTTTTGGCAGTGACAGCATAACCTTTGATGGCTCGACTGAGGCAAGTGATTTTTGATGACAATGTCCATGTAGTTTAATGTTAAGCGTTTCATTATTAAACTGTTCAGACGTAATATTACCACTCTCTATCTCTCTCACAATAAACTCATCGTAAAGCATTACATTTTTAGATAGTTCAACTGCACCCTCTCGCAGCTCATCGCTTACCAAATCAGGATACTCATCTCTAAAAGACAAAATAGCCGACGGCTCTATACCAACAAGAGGCATACCGCTATTCACTATATCTTTTAGTAACCTAACATTATCATCAGCTCTCTTTCGAGCCTGCTTTAATAAACCTTTAGACATCTCAGCTCTACCACTATCTCTATGTTTTGGTATAATTACATTATAACCCAACTTATTAAGTAGCTTAATAAAACAGATACCCACCTCAACATCCATATAGTTTGTGAACTCATCTGCAAACAGATAGATTGTAGCCTTTGGATTCTCTAATCTCTTATAGTTAGCTTTATACCATCCTCTAAGACTCTTCTTATAGAGTTTTGGCAGTTTACGTTGCTCTGCAAAACCAATACTATCTTTAAGTAGTTTAGATAGAGGCTTACTCTCAGCCACATAGTTATATATGCTAGGCAGTATTGAGGCATAACGATGTATTGTTGAGATATTTGCCACTAAATATGAGCGTAAAGGCACCCCATTATCATTATAGTGATGCTGCATATACTCAGCCTTATATCTCGTCATATCCACATTAGATGGGCACTCGCTCTTACACCCTTTACAACTGATACAGTTATTTAATAACTCTAATATATTTTTATTATTAAATAGCTCTTTACTATTTTTACTATATAGTAAACCCTCACGCAAGATATTAGCTCTTGCCCTTGTAGCATAACTCTCTCTCTTGGTTGCTCTGAAAGTTGGGCACATAACCCCAGCAAACAGCTCTGATTTTCTACAATCACCCGAACCATTACACTGTTCAACAGCTCTAACATAACCACCCTGCTTTGAGTAGTTAAAATAGGTCTCAATATCTAAATCATTCTGATGATAACGTAGATACTCATCCATAGGTGGTGTATCTACAATCTTTCCCTTATTAAAGATAGAGTTTCTATCCCAAAGAGATTTAACATCTTTCATAAGCGAGTAGACCTTCTCGCCAAAGAGTAGAGGAATAAACTCTCCTCTTAACCTACCATCACCATGCTCTCCACTCAAACTACCACGATGTTTCTTAACCAGTAGAGTACAATCGGTAGCCACCTTACGGAATAACTCTCTATCACCGCTATCTTTTAGGTTTAAGATAGGCCTTAAATGCAACTCACCAGTAGCTATATGCGCATGATACACACAACTAAGTGAGTAACTATCCATCATAGCCTTAAAATCTGCCATATAGGCAGGTAGGCGCACAGGTGCTACCGCGGTATCCTCGACTAACGAAACGGGTTTAGCATCTCCAACCATACCAGAGAGTAGACCCAAACCAGCTTTTCTCAACTCCCACACTTTAGCTATATCGCCACCATAGATAATAGGATAGTGATAACCCATCCCCTTAGCCTTTAGTGCCGATATAATAATGTATGCCTTATCGTTGATTGCCTCATCGCTCTCTTCTGCTAACTCTATAATAAGTACAGCCTCAGGCTCTCCCTCAATGAAGAATCTATTTTTATTTTGAGATATATTTTGCTTGCTCAGCTCTAGTATCTTACCATCAATAAGCTCAATAGCCACTGGCTTATGCTCTAGTGCTATCAGATTTGCTAAATACGACTCTTCAAGTGAGTTACAGTGAAGAGCTATCACCGCCTTATGAGCGGGCGGAAGAGGTTCAAGATTTAATTTTAACTCTGTAATAAATGCCAAAGTACCCTCAGAGCCTGCTAATAGTTTACACAGATTAAAATCATCTCTCTCTTCACTATCAAAATATGATGTATAAAGTAACTCGTCAAGAGCATAACCTGTATTACGCCTTGTTAAAGATTTATCAGGATAATTTTCAATAATAATCTCTCTATTTTCAGAGAGTAACCCTATAATCCCTCTATATATATCTCCCTCTAAGCCATCTATCTCTAGTTTTGCTTTGATCTCATCTTTTGTAAGTGATTTTAAAACAACTTCACTACCATCGCTTAGTATTACAGTTGCCTCAAGAAGGTGTTCGCGCGTGCTACCATATACCAAAGAGTGCGACCCACATGAGTTATTACCCACCATGCCCCCTATTTGACATCTATTTGATGTAGATGCCTCAGGTGCAAAGAAAAGCCCATAAGGCTTACAGAATAAATTAAGCTCATCTAACACCACACCTGGCTCAACACGCACCCAACGCTCTTCATTGTTTATCTCAATTATTTTACTAAAATATTTTGAGACATCAACAACTAACCCATTACCAACTACCTGACCTGCAAGTGATGTACCAGCTGTACGAGGTATTAGTGTTATAGATTCGTTATTTGCAAATGATATTATTTTTTTTATATCATCAACACTCTTAGGATATACAACACCTAATGGTTCTTCTCTATAGGCTGAGGCATCTGTAGAGTATATAACACGGTGAAGTTTATCTACATAAACTTCACCATCTATCTCATTAACAAGGTTATTAATAATTGACATAATTAAAAATCTCTACCATCCAAAAGGGTGAGCACTAAGCGGGAACTTAGCAAGTGGGTGATAATCTCCCTTCAATCCTACTGGATTAGCGTGACGAATATCAGATACTATCTCAATACATTTTCTAGCCTCAGAAATTCTGAAACCCTCTCCACCTAGGATATGCTCATAGCTCTTTGTATGAAGCTCAGTAAAACCTTCACTGAATTCAAACTCTTCGCCATCAATCATAATAGTACGATAAGTTTTCTTCTCGCCCTGAACAGCATTCTCAGGTAGGTGATCTGCATTAATACTTAAGAAGTATCTCACTCTTGCCTTTTCAAACTGCAAGAAGCCCGACACTCTATCGTGCGACATTACATGAACAATATTCTCTTTAACATCACCAAAAACCCAAGACAACATATCGTAGAAGTGAACACCGATATTAGATGCTATACCTCCACTCTTCTGAATATCACCTTTCCATGATGTGTAGTACCAACTACCACGTGAAGTTATATAAGTTAAATCAACCTCATGTACCTTATCTTTTGGTCCCTCTTCAATTTTTTTCTTAAGAGCAATAATAGAATCATGTAAGCGCAATTGAAGTATAGTGTATGCTTGACAACCAGTCTCTTTCTCTATCTCCATAAGTGCATCTATGTTATGTGGGTTAAGCACAAGTGGCTTTTCACAAATAACATTTGCACCAATACGCATACCATAACGGATATATGTATCGTGTGTATAATTAGGAGTTGTTATTGCTACCCAATCAATATTTTTATCAGTACCTTTAACCTTAGAACAGTATCTGTCAAATTGCGAATTATCCACAAAAAATGAACAGTCTGGGAAAAAGCTATCCATAATACCAACACTATCAAACGGGTCATAAGCAGCGACAAGATCATTTCCTGTATCTTTAATCGCTCTTAAATGGCGAGGTGCAATGTAGCCACCCGTACCAATCAACGCAAAATTTTTCATTCTATAAATTATTAAGTTTAGATGCCAATAAAATATTACTGACATTGTTATTCTAAAATGATAAGAATAATTGATTACTTTTTCTCATTAGGCACTAAACAGCGTTAGGAATATATACATATCCCATTGACTACCAATTTATTAGCCACACAATATGCAATATATGCTGTGTTTATGACAAACAAAACTAGCAAGAAAAATAAGTTAAAATGCAGATGTAATTACAAAAAAAACAACTACCTCTTCAATTATACCACAAAAGTAGTCATTTTATATATCAATAGCAAGATTGACAGTAACCAGCATGTAAAAATTAACAAAAAAGAAATATTTACGAACCACGATGACACAATATGGTTCACAAATGTAATAATAATAATTTATCAATACAATAGTTTTAATAATAATATTGTTGTTTTTGATATTATTTGTTATTTAGATTTAGTTTAACTATAAAAAACAACCTACAATAATAAAAAACACAATACCAAATTTATTAGGTATTGTGTTTTAAATGCTACTCTATTTATTCTCTTCAATAGTTTGCGTTATTCTCATAGCACAGAAATGAGGGCCGCACATAGAGCAGAAATCTTTATCTTCGCCATCATTGCGCATCATCTCAACATGATATTTTGAGGCAGTCTCTGGATCAAGTGAAAGATTAAATTGATCTCTCCAATTAAAAGAGTAGCGTGCTATACTCATACGCAAATCTCTATATTTTGCACCGGGGTGACCCTTAGCTAAATCGGCAGCATGCGCCGCTAACTTATAGGTAATAATACCCTCACGCACATCCTCTTTATTTGGCAATGATAAATGCTCTTTTCGTGTAACATAACATAACATAGCTGTACCAAACCAACCTATCATAGCAGCTCCAATAGCAGAGGTGATATGATCATAACCTGGTGCTATATCTGTTACAAGAGGGCCTAATGTGTAGAACGGAGCCCCTTTGCAATACTCTAACTGCTTATCCATATTCTCTTTGATAAGGTGCATAGGCACATGACCTGGCCCCTCAATAATAACCTGCACATCATGTTTCCATGCTATCTCTGTTAGCTCTCCTAGTGTCTTAAGCTCTCCCAACTGCGCCGTATCATTAGCATCAGCAATAGAGCCAGGGCGAAGACCATCACCCAATGAGAAGGCTACATCATAACGTTTTAACAGCTTACATATATCTTCAAAATGTGTATATAAGAAATTTTCTTTATTATTGTGACTCATCCACTTAGCCATAATAGAACCACCACGGCTAACAATACCAGTAACACGTTTAAGCGCGTGTGGTACATGCTCTTTCAAAATACCTGCATGTATAGTGAAATAGTCTACACCCTGCTCGCACTGCTCAACAAGGGTCTCATGAAATACCTCCCACGATAAATCCTCAACCTTACCATTAACCTTTTCAAGTGCCTGATACATAGGAACTGTTCCAATAGGTACTGGTGTATTACGTATAATAGCCTCACGTGTTTCATGTATCTTCTCTCCAGTAGAAAGATCCATAACAGTATCAGCACCCCATTTTACAGACCACATAGCCTTCTCTAGCTCCTCCTCAATAGATGAACCAAGAGCTGAATTACCTATATTAGAGTTGATTTTAACTAAGAATTTTGAACCAATAATCATAGGCTCGCACTCAGGATGATTGATAGACGAAGGGATAATAGCTCTTCCCTCAGCTATCTCTTTACGTACCATCTCAGCAGTGATAATCTCACCACCTAAAACAGCTTCAGAAAGACCTTGGTTCTCACGAATAGCCACATACTCCATCTCTTCGGTAATAATACCATTACGAGCATACCATAATTGTGTTTTATCCTCGCCATACTCATTACGTCTGCGCTCTATCCACTCACTACGCAGCTTAGGTAGACCTTCACTAATATCTACTTTATAATCTGTATCTGTATAAACTCCTGTTGTATCGTAAAGAGTAATGCTATTATCGCCAGCTAGCGACACTTCACGCATACCCACTTTGATATTATGAATCTCTCCTTGTTTGTAGATTTTTCGAGCGTTATACCTCGAAATATCAAATAGTTCTTTCTCCATATTTTTTATTGGTTAATTATTGTTATCCGATAGAATAGGAGAGCAGCGTAAATATAATAGAGAATAGAGACACTTCCCTTCGATGGCATTATCCATATCAGGTTCAATGGGTATAATCTCAGCAATTTTACAAGTTTAAACTGCACCCCCGCAAATTCATGCAAATATAGTAATAATATTTTAATTGAGACTATATTAATAGTAAAAAATAGGGCAAACGCACGAAAAATATTTTTAAGGGACACCCAAATTTCTGGTTTATTTTTTTCTATAAATTACGCTTTTTTTTTGAAAAAAGCTCGGCTTTCAGCCTTGCAAAAAACCGTTTCGTCGCTTTAAGCTCCTCACGACGCTCACTCTCGTTCGCTTCAGGGCAAAAAAAGTAATTATGCCTTAGTAATAAATTTACTTAATGAATGACAAATTAAACAGAATAACGATTCTAAGGAATCGTGCGTCCACCGAGAGATATTATCACTCCGCTGCTCTACGTGATAATATCTCTTTTTTAACGGTGGCGGACGCCGAGACGAGTACAGATTTTAAAACATTATCGGTTAAAACCACCGCTCTGGAAGAGTTCCAGACCGGTGGTTTTAACCGATAATAGTTATTGTCTTGTACTTGTAGTGTGATTAAAAATTCAAATAAAAATCTTTTGTTAGCTCTCTATATTTCTGTGTATAGATACCTCTACCCTCGCCCTCAATAGTAAGCTCTTCGAATATTAACTCTCTCTTATCCTTAGCAAACTGAAGCATAACTCTCTTAACAGGTCGCCCAGCACCTCCTCGTATCTCCATACGCTTAAAACAGAAAAGTCCATGCTCAACAGCCTCAACAATAAACATATTAGCCTCTAGATATGGTAATATTATTGATAAAACCCCAGCATCAGTAAGTAGTGCACTAGTCCTACGTGCCAAAACCTCATACGATAACGTATCGGTATGACGTGCCATAGATCTATTCGCCGCAGGGGCTTTCTGTGAATTGATAAAATAGGGCGGATTAGTTAGGATATAATCATAACGATAAGGTACATTATAATGCTCTATATCACAATGGTGTATAGTAATACGCTCACTCCAACAGCTCTTTTCGCAATTAATTTTCGACTGTTTTACCGCTCCCTCATCTAAATCAACACCATCTATTTTGCTATTAACAGTGCGCTGTGCCGCCATGAGTGATATGACACCCGAGCCACACCCTATATCCAATATATTACCATCACCAACAGCACCCCACGCCCCTAGTAGCACCCCATCGGTACCTACTTTCATAGCGCAGTGCTCTTGGTGCACTATAAACTGTTTGAATCTAAAATAGTTACTCATTTATACAAACAAAATCTCGATTAACACCTGCACCAAACAGTGCAAAATCATATTTAACAGGATCGATAAAATCATATTTACGAAGCTCGCTAGTTATCTCCTCAACACTCTTCCAATCATTCTGCTTACGTGTCAGTAACCCTATACCACGCCCAACATTAGCCGAATGGACATCTAAAGGGAGATAAAGAGCATAAGATGGTATATCCCATAACCCAAAATCAACACCCTTATCATCTCGCCGCACCATCCATCGGAGATACATATTAAGGCGTTTACATGCCGCACCTCTCGCTATTGAAGATAGATGTTTTTCGCTTCTTTTAGCATGTGTAGTAGAGAAAAATAGCTCCCTGAAATCAGTTATAGTGGTTCTAATATCTTGTGTGTCAGAGTAATGGCTCTCGAAAAAGCCACCTATACCCCCATAATTAGTGTATATATTACGCAATGCCGAGACAAAAGAGAAAAAATCCTCACTATTAAAAGTGCGATGCACAAAACCATCAAAATGGCTCTGCTCAACAGATGAAGAGTCGAGAATAAATCTGTGAGGTTCTCCCCCCATCATATCCATCATACGATGGCAGTTCTTAAGTATAGATTTACGATTACCCCACGCTATGGTAGCAGCCATAAAACCAGCTATCTCTATATCCTCCCTCTCACTAAAAGAGTGCGGTATAGAGATAGGATCATCCTCAATAAAAGAGGGGTTATTATACCTCTCATACATGTGGTCTAATATATCTTTTCTCTCTTCGAATGTCATATTATTATTTATTCTTGTCAGGTAAAAAAATCAAAAAGCCCAATAACTACCTATCCCACAACAAATTAGTTGCAAATTAAATTATAGAGATTTACAAAAACAAAATTTTGATTTTTTTGCCTCTAGAAGTGCTGATTTACCCAAAATTGGATTTAGGTGCGTTATAGGTGCCCTAAAACACACCTGCG
>CAYJCU010000010.1:0-42601 GCA_964368765.1 uncultured Rikenellaceae bacterium | reverse complement strand
AAGCACATGCTGTTTTAGCATCCTTACCCTCAGAACAACATCCTCCCTCTTTCTTATCAGAGTGAGAACATGCTGATTTACCATCCTTACCCTCAGAACAACAACTAGTAGCAGCTACTTTAGTAGTAGACTCTGTACCCTTAGCTGTTTTATTATTCGCAGCATTATTACAAGACACAAAAAGCGCTAATGAAAATAGAGCAACAAGTGTTGTTGAAAATAAATTTCTTAAATTTTTCATAATTAAATTATTTTTTTGTTATCAATTTATAGTGCAAAGATAGTGTTTTTTTTCTAAATCGAAAAAACAACTCAAATTATAATGCACTATCTACCCAAATTAAGGTGATTAAGTGTAGCAATAATATCTCGTATCACGGCTATTCCGCTTCCATCTTCGTCTTTTTCTGGATTATACTCAGTAATATCTAGTGAGCAAACAATTCCACTTGAAAGGATAGCTGTTAAAAACTCTAGTAGCTCCTCTTTAGTGATTCCATTCTCAACAGGACAGTTAAACGCTGATGTTACACTAGGCGAAAGCACATCTAAATCAAAACTTAAATGTAATTTATCAATACCATTAGCCTTGAGATTTTTGACAATATCTTGTGCTATGTGCGTCATTCCAAATTGATGAATATATGGGACTGTATAGTGATTAATGCCAGCCGACTCTTTAAACTCAACCTCGCCCTGATCCATACTCCTAACACCTAGCAGATATGTATTTTCAGGCTTAACCTTGCGCTTATCTTTACATATAGTGCGGAAAGCATTATCGCCAATATATAGCGATGAAGCGAGTGGCATACCATGATAGTTCTTCGACGGAGATGTCAAAGGGGTATTAATATCAGAGTGGGCATCTATCCACACCACACCAATGTTATGGTCATTTGCCATTGATGCTCCAGCAACCGTTCCCACACCTAATGAATGATCACCACCAATAGTTAGCACAAAGGCACCACTATCCATTGCTGAGTTAACCTTAGCACACAATTTTTGCCCCATATCGAGTAATACATCGGCATATTTAATCTGAGGGTTGGCACTGAACATACTATCCTCAGAGGATGGAAGCAAATCAATATCACCACCATCTACAACCGTGAAATTTTCTTTCAGAATATCAAGCACTCCACTTTTACGTATAACACTAGGTGCTGTCTCAACACCCCTAATATTACAACCCTCAAATACTGGTACTCCAATAACCCTTATTTCCATATAATCAATAATTTAGTTTTTTATTTTTAAAATGGTGCATCCTCATTCTCAAAATCTATACCGCTATCCACAACAACCATATTCCCTTCAGCCGATGGTGTAGAGGCATTAGCACCGCCATATAGATGACTGTTTCCAACTGCCGATGCAACCGGTATATCACTAAAATTCTCAAAACGCATTCTCTCAGGAACAAAACGTAAACGCACATCTTTAAGCCCTCCGTTACGGTGTTTAGCAATAATAATCTCTGCTGTTCCCTCTGGATACTCTAATCCGTCCTCGTCTGTCTTGATACCGTAGTACTCAGGACGATGAATAAACGATACTATATCAGCATCCTGCTCAATAGCACCAGATTCACGTAGGTCTGATAACTGAGGACGTTTATTACCCCCCCTCTGCTCTACCGAACGGCTAAGCTGCGAAAGAGCAATAATTGGAACATTTAGCTCTTTGGCTATCGCCTTCAACGAACGAGATATGGCAGATACCTCCTGCTCACGGTTACCCCTAGCATCAGCAGGCCCTGTCATAAGCTGTAAGTAATCCACAATAATCATCTTTATATCATACTGCACTTTTAAACGCCTAGCCTTTGAGCGAAACTCAAAGATAGATAGTGCAGGTGTATCATCAATATATAACGGAGCCTCAGACAGTTGCCTAATAGACTCTTGAAGATGTTTCCACTCCATAGGCGATAATTGCCCCGTTTTTATCTTTGTACCGCTAATATGCGACTCTCCCACAATAAGACGTGTGATAAGTTGCACATCCTGCATCTCAAGAGAGAAAACAGCAATTGGCATCTTGAAATCAATAGCTGCATTACGAGCCATTGATAATACGAAAGCGGTCTTACCCATCGCTGGACGAGCTGCTATGATAATAAGATCAGAATTTTGCCATCCCGATGTCACCTCATCTAGTTCATGTAACCCCGTAGGCACACCACTAAGCCCTTCCGTATTTTTTGATGCAGCCTCAATAATATTTAGGGCATCCTTTACAATATCGTAAGATTTACGCACATCTTTTTTGATATGCCCCTCAGACACTTTAAATATCTCGCTCTCAGCTATATCAATAAGATCGTCTACATCTACCGTATCATCGAACGATGTTTTTTGTATCTCAGTAGCAGCACGTATTAACTCACGCTGCATATATTTTTGAGCTACTATCTTAGAGTGCGACACCAAGTGTGATGCACTACCAACCCTTTCGGTCAGCTCTGCAAGATAGATAGCACCACCAATAATTTCAAGTTGTTTTTTAGCCGCTAATCTATTACCAACAGTATATAAATCAATAGGTTCCATGCGTGCATGAAGCTCCATGACAGATTCAAAAATCAATCTATGGCTCTCTTTATAGAATGATTCAGGTTTTAATATATCAGTAACCTCATGAATAGCATCACGCTCAATCATAATGGCACCTATTATCGCCTCCTCAAGCTCTATCGCCTGTGGTGGTTTTAATCCTCTCTCCTCACTTAAAAACGAAATCAACTCATTAGAGCGGTTATCATTCTTATCTGTAAACTTCTTTGCCATTACTTTTTATTACTATTTTTGCGCTTTTGCTTATAATTATTACCCAAAGGGCGCGTAAAGTTAATATTATTTTTATTAAAAAAGAAACTTCTTTGATATTTTTTTCTCTCGCTATCTCGCTCAACAAACATTTTTTTGCCCGAATATGGGTCTATACCACTATAAAATATGGTGGTTGATAGTGTCATAGGGGTGGGTGTAAAATCTTGAACCTGCTCTAGATTAAAATTCAACCCACGCATCGCCTGCGACAATCTATTCATATCCTCTACCGTACAGGCAGGATGACTAGATATAAAGTAGGGTATAAGTTGATATTTCAAACCATGTTTCGTACATATACGCCTAAAATCGTTATTCAGACGCTCGAAAAGCTTAAACGATGGCTTACGCATAACACCTAATACCACATCCTCAGTGTGCTCTGGTGCAACTTTTAATCTGCCTGAGGTGTGATACCTAATGACATCTGTAAAATAGTGTTCTCTACTCTCCTCATCAACCATATCATAACGTATCCCACTACCTATATAGGCGTGACGAACTCCCTTAATATCTCTTATCTTACGATATAGATTAATCAGCGGTTTATGGCTATTATTGAGATTTTTACACACACTAGGGTAGATACAAGATGGTTTAGCGCACTTAGCACATACCTCTAGATTAGTACCTTGCATACCATACATATTAGCCGACGGGCCTCCAATATCAGAGAGATTACCCTTAAAATCGGGGTCTTCTAATATTGTCTCTATCTCGCTGATTATTGACTGTTCACTACGAGAAGAGATAAATTTACCTTGGTGCGCTGATATTGTGCAGAAACTACACCCCCCAAAACATCCACGATGCAGATTAACCGAATATTTAATCATCTCATAAGCGGGTACGTCGCCACGTTTAGCATATTTAGGGTGCGGTTTGCGGGTATAAGGTAACGCAAAACTTTTATCCATCTCCTCTTTTGTTAGCGGAGGGTATGGCGGATTGACAACCACATATCTATCTCCAATAGGCTCAACTAATATGTTTGCTTTTAATTTGTTAGACTCCTCTTCAAACACCTTAAAGTTATTAGCATAGGCAATTTTATCTTTTAAGCACTTCTCAAAAGAGTTAAGTGTGATTGTAGAGTGGTTATCTAGTTTTTCAATATAATTTTTATCAGCCATAAATGCCACTTGGGGCAATTTACGCAATAGGTTAATATTAAACCCATTATGCAGTGATTTGGCTATATCAATAATACTTTTTTCTCCCATTCCATACGACAAAATATCTGCACCACTATCCACCAAAACAGACGGAAGTAGTTTATCTTGCCAATAGTCGTAATGTGTAAGCCTTCGTAATGATGCCTCAATACCACCTATAACAACAGGCACATTTGGGAAGAGCTCTTTTAGTATCTTACTATACACAGTAACAGCATAATCGGGGCGCATACCTGCCTTACCACCAGCGGTATAGGCATCGTCACTACGTAATCTCTTAGCTGCTGTATAGTGATTTACCATCGAATCCATAGCACCTGCCGACACACCAAAAAAGAGACGCGGCTGTCCAAATTTCTTGAAATCACGCAGATCATCACGCCATGATGGTTGCGAAACCACCACCACCTTATAACCCTCACTCTCTAGTAATCTACCTATTACAGCAGCTCCAAATGAGGGGTGATCAACATAGGCATCGCCAGTAAAAAGAATAACATCGGGCTGACTCCATCCTCGGCGTTCCATCTCTTTTACTGTTGTAGGTAAAAATCTATCTATACTAATCATTGGCTCCTATTATTAGTGAACTATCGCCATAACTCAAAAAACGGTAGTTATTATCTAGCGCATGGCTATATATTCGTCTCCACTCCTCTCCCACAAAGGCAGAAATAAGCAATAAAAGAGTGCTTTGCGGTTGATGGAAATTGGTTATCAAATTATTTACTATCTTCGGTTTATAATATGGTGTAATCATTATTGCTGTTGATGATTTCACTCTGTCCATACCCTTGTTATCTAGATATGATATAAGAGCATCTAATAACTCAGCACCACTATTAGTTATTGGATATGCCTCCCACTGCTCAACTCTACTAGCCTCTAAAATATCCCCTTTTGTTAATGCTCTATACCCTAATACAGTTAGCGATTCAAGAGTACGAACTGTTGTAGTACCAACGGCCGTTATTACCCCTATATTATCTCTTATCTTGCGGATAGTGTCTATGTCAATAGAAAAATGCTCTGTGTGCATAGCGTGGTCACGTGCATCTTCTGCCTTAACAGGCAAGAAAGTCCCTGCACCAACATGCAGTGTAACCTCTCCAAAAGATAACCCTTTGCTTGCTAACTCGCCAAATACCTTATCGGTGAAATGTAGCCCAGCCGTGGGTGCCGCCACCGAACCCTCAAAACGAGAGTAAACAGTTTGGTACCTGCTATTATCACTATCCTCACTATCTCGGTTAAGGTATGGGGGTATAGGGATTCTTCCTAACAGCTCTAAAAGCTCTCCAAAAGATATATCGCCACCACTCCAGCTAAATGCCACCACCTCACTACCTTGTTGAGGCTCGCATCGCTCAGCAGATATAGAGTAGCTTGTTCCGTTATGCTCAAAATTGGTTATTAGTGCTCCGCCTTTCCACTTCTTAGCATTACCCACCATACATCGCCACTCACATCGCTCTTTCGAACTAAGGGCACGCTCATAATCGGCAGGGTTGTGTGGCTCAAGACAAAATATCTCTATACGTGCGCCAGTCTCTTTAAAAAAGATAAGCCTTGCACGTATAACCTTTGTGTTATTAAACAGCACCATACCTTTTGAGGGAAGATACTCTGGCAATAGTTTGAATTGCGAATCGACTATCTCGCCACCTCTATATACTAATAGTTTTGATTGATCTCTCTCCTCTAAAGGATATTTTGCTATCTTTTCATCGGGTAGATTGTAGTTATAATCTCGTATATCAATTGGTTCTAACATTACTCATTTGTTTTATATAACAATACTACGGCAGATGCCTCAACACCCTCTTCATTTCCAACAAAACCTAACCCCTCTTTAGTGGTGGCTTTAATAGAAATATCATCAATAGAGATACCAATAACCTCAGCTATACGCTCACGCATGAGGGGCGAAAACTTTTTTATCTTAGGACGCTCTAGATTAAGCATAGAGTCTATATTTCCAACCATATAACCATGCTCGCACACCATATCACAACATTTTTTTAGTAATATAGTGCTATCTATGCCCTTAAAATCGTTACTAGTATCAGGAAAATGAGTACCTATATCCCCTAGAGCTAAAGCCCCTAGCAGTGCATCACATATAGCATGTAATAACACATCTCCATCTGAGTGCGCCACAACACCTTTAGTATGTTCAATAACTACACCTCCAATAGTGAGAGTAAGCCCCTCTTCTAAGCGATGCACATCATACCCATATCCTATTCTTATCGGCTGTTTCATATTTTTATTGCTTTTTATAACCTGCGTTTTGGATAAGAAATAGTTTAAATTACTGATAATAAATAAAATACAATATTAACATCAGACTTTTTTTAGTGTGGTTCAGTTTCAGTGCATTAGTGTAAAAGCGAAGCGGAGCGCACTTTTTGTGCGTGAGCATCGTATTTTACAATAAGGTGCTGAAATATGAGCTGCAATAAAGAAAGTATGACTGTTTATTATCCAAAACTCAGGTTTTAATAACCTGAATCTGCAAATATACGATAAAAAATATATATTTTTACTATTTATGATGCGGTTTTCTCAAAAAAAAATCATAATTTTGTAGGGATTATGGATACATACAACACAATAGCAACTGAGGGAGAGGGATTATATAAAGAGAAAGGGAGTAAGTTTATTTCGTATGCCTACCACGTTGAGAGCGAAGAGCAGGTTAAAGAGATTATTAATGCACTGAAAAAAGAGCATTATGATGCTAGACACCACTGTTACGCTTGGCGTATGGGTTTTACGGGAGAGCATACCCGTGCTAACGATGATGGAGAGCCATCATCTACTGCTGGGCGTCCTATACTTGGGCAGATAGTGTCACGCAACCTTACCTACACACTTGTTGTTGTGGTGCGTTACTTTGGTGGAACAAAATTAGGGGTATCGGGATTGATAACAGCCTACAAAGATGCTGCAGCTGATGCTCTTGATAGTGCGGTTATTGAAGAGAGGCTTATTGAGAGTTGTATAGAGATACGTTTTGAGTATCCGCTTATGAATAGTGTTATGGGTATTATCAAAGATTTATCGCCACGCATTGTTGAGCAAAATTTTGATAACGATTGTTATATGCGCCTATCAATACGCAATAGTGAATATGATTGTTTAGAGAGTAAACTAGATAATATACGAGGATTACAAATTATTAAAAATGCCAATTAGGGTTTTGTTTTTTGCTAACCATAATTGGGAAAATTAATTGCATAAAAAATTAAATGATATGAGACACTTGATTTCTATTACCGATTTCTCTAAAGAGGAGATATTAAAGATTATGGAGCTAGCTGCACACTATGAGGCTAATCCTAACGAGCAACCACTTAATGGCAAGGTTATAGCATCACTTTTCTTTGAGCCTTCAACACGCACACGATTGAGTTTCGAGAGTGCTGTTAATTATCTAGGTGGTAGAGTTATAGGTTTCTCAGAGAGTACAAATACAAGCGCATCGAAGGGAGAGACATTCCACGATACAATACGTACAGTAACCAACTATTGTGATATGATTATTATGCGTCATCCTGTGGCAGGAACACCTCTTCACGCCTCACAAGTGGCAACAGTGCCTATTGTTAATGCAGGCGATGGAGCTAATCAACACCCATCACAAACACTGCTTGATCTATACTCTATACTAAAAACGCAGGGCACACTAGATGGCATTAAAATAATGATGGTTGGAGATCTTAAATTTGGGCGTACAGTACACTCGCTTACTCAGGCTCTTTCGCTGTTTGGTGCCGAATTTATATATGTTTCGCCAGACGAACTTAATATGCCAGAGAAATATCTTAAAGAGCTTGACGAGGCAGGTATCAAATATAGTGAAACAAAAGATTTCATGGAGCATATTAATGATGTAGATATTATATATATGACAAGAGTGCAACGTGAACGTTTCGACGATATTGAGGAGTATGAGAGGGTTAAAGATGCCTATATCTTAAAGGCTGATATGTTATCAGGCTGTAAAGATAATATGAAGGTTCTGCATCCACTACCGAGGGTTAATGAGATAGATACAGATGTAGACAACACACCTTACGCCTACTATTTTGAGCAGACCCGCAACGGTCTATTTACACGCATGGCTATAATATCGTATCTAATGGGTGTAAAATAATTAATAGGGTTTCGTAGTTCAATGGATAGAATATCAGATTCCGGTTCTGACGATGCGAGTTCGAATCTCGCCGAAATCGCTAAATACTTATATCGTTAAATATCATAGGTCTATTAGGGTAACAGGAAATAAAAATTCTCCTGCAGATTTCATATACTATTTCACTTCAGAAATGGAAGCTCTTATCCCTCTGAACTCACCCTATCAGAACATTTCTCCTTTTCGCAACGATAAAATTTAAGTATCGCTATATCCTCTTTCATCTTAACCTTATCTATATTAACGCTACTCAACTGCTTATAGAGAGTGGCTACTCGGTTGCGCTCTTTTGCCTCTTGAGAGCGTGCCTCTTTTAGTTCAGCTCTTAGCTCCTCTTTCTCTTTTTTCAAATCAATTTGCTCTGCTTTCAAATCATCTATATAGCTATTTTTTTGCTGTATAACAAGATTAATATTCTCTAATTCAGAAGAGCGTGCAGTGGCACGCTCTCGTCGCTTTCGTGACTCATAAAAGAGAAGAAGACCCAAAAGCCCACTCCCCATTAATATATCTATAATTGTCTCTATTGCCATAACTACGAAAAACTATTTGCTGAACTTCGACGTTTGAGATGAATTATTGCTAGCCTTAGACTCAATACAATCTCGTCAAGCACTTCGCTATTTATCTTCTCATACTCTTTTATCTCATTATCCTCACTCCAACAGCTTATTATTTTACTAGCCAAATACTCTTGGGCGAGGGTACTAACAGTGCCTATCCTCTTCTCTGTTGGTATCATAGCACCATAACCATCTCTATTGCATCGCACAGAGAAACCACTAATAAAAATTCCTAAATCGGTGTTAGGTTGCGATACATAGAAACTATCTCCATCGCTAAGGGTTATATCTACAAACATACCATATAACGAGCGCATAGCACCCTCAAGTTGTGTTACCACATAATCACGTTCATCCTCAGTAATAATATAATCTATCTCTAGCCTATCATCACTAACATTCATGTTTTTAGCCCTCACCCCTGTTTTATGGGTTACAAGCTCAAAAATCTTCTCGGTATCCCAGAAGAAATCTATCGAATCGAAATTTATTTTATACATACCCAAAACTATTATATGTTATATTTACGCTCTACTCTCTGTTCTGATTTCTGTGCCGCTGAAAATAGAGCGTCAAGTGCCTCATCACTCTTAAAATCTCCTTTTAGGTTATTCTCCTCTACCCATCTATCACACACCAGTGCAACCAATGCTCTCTCTATGCGCACGGGTAAGAGGGCACGCTGAATCCTATGACGTTTTTTTAGTGAGAATGTAAGTGGCTCATAATGATGATGTGTATGAGTGTGTGAATGGCTATGCTCTTCATGAGAGTGTTGCATATCTTTACAATCTATATGATGATGAGGTGCTGAGACTAGAATAAAATCTATCTTCTCACGCACCCTTAAATCGGCCTCACGCACTGCCACTCCAAACCACTCTCTATCCTCTTCGGTGATGTGTTTCTCTGGTGTTGTTGCCACTGTTCTATTGATAGCTAAATCGAAGAGCATATCCTCAACAAATGCCACCATAAAATGTCTATTTTCCATAATTCAAATATAAGCTATTTAATATTCGTTCATACTCCTCATAAGCATTTTTTGCCATTTCATATTCGCCCATTACTTTGAACAATGAGTTAGCTGTTAGCCATATAAGAGCATTAACAAGTTTAGGTGGATAATCATCTTCAACAGCTGTAAAGAATACATAATCTGCCTCATCAATGATATGTGTTGTATCCATCAAAACAGAGAAATACTCTACCCTATCACTCCACAGAGCAACAATAGGACGAGCTACACCACCTCTCGTTGCACGATGAAACTGCTTAGCATACTTCTTCGATGTTGTAGCTATTGTCTCAAAGACAGGTTTATGCCATCCACGCATACGTAGTTTATTGAGTCTAACAAAATCTGCTGGAATGGTAATAGTACCTGTTCCATCTTGGCGAGATGATAATATTTCGCTCTTAAAACTCTTATACCTATCAATAGCAGCTATCGGGGCGATGAGTAGCACTTCACGCCCTGCCTGATCTAGTAGTGTATCAATAGGATAGTTATTAACAACACTCTGTTCACTACAACCCATCTCATCTATCACCTCTAGTATCTTATTTATTATCTCTTCACGTGTCATAAATACTCTATTTTAAATTCCAATTAATAAATAGATAACCGCTCTCGGCCGCCCTCGCTACTATTGTCTCTGATTTGGTTGTTATATTAAATTTAACTCCCAACACCCTACGCATCCACTCAATAGCACTCTGGCGGTTGGTAACCTCCTCTACTGTTAATAGCTCTCTATTTGCCGATGTTATCTCTATCTTCTCTTTAAGGCGAAAATCAATACCAAAAGAGGAGTCGCTCTCTAGTGATTTTTGCAATTGAGGGTTATCAGTACGAAACGTACCATTTTTACGTTGTGGATATAACCTACCTCCCTCAAAAACTATATCTTGTGGCGTGCCGCTATTATCTATTGTAATAGTTAGGCGCACCTCATTTACTGTTTCATATATCTTTACCATTATTCTAACAACTTAATGTATGTAAAAATCCCACCCTCCCGACAGAATAATTATCATCATAATAATGTATCTGCACTCCCTAATAGCTATAACCAAAACAACAACTATCTATATATAATATGTTCTCAACACCACGGTTATAGTTAATTTATTTACGCTTTAGGTTTGATAATAGCGTGACAATCAGGATGACGTAGTGTCAGACAGCTAACCTCCTGAATAACACGTGCATCAGCATTACGTGTTCCTGAGCTCTTTAGATCTAAGTTAGTAACACTCATAGGCACAAACTCATGTTTAGTAACATGCTCTAGGTCGAGGATAAGACCATTATTCTCCCAGCCCGCCTCACGGAACAGAGGAGCAAGCACCACATCAAGAGTACCAAAATATGTGTGTATCTTACGAACATCTACACCCAAAGTAACATCTTTCTCAACCGATGTTATATTACGTGTAAACTCATCCACAAGGCTCAGCGACTTAATTAAGCCACTACCAGCAAAGAGCACCCTATTTGTTGAGCCGTTATTGCCATCAAACACCTCTTTTAACCATGTGTTATAGTTATCTTTTGTGATTGTTGTGTCACCTGAGCCACTACCATAAGTTAGCACATTCTCAATATCACGCGTGATACCACGAGTAAAATATGTACGGTTATTTCCCGTCACATACTCGCCCTCAGAACCAAATAGCATAGATAACTCCATCTCCATCTTCATAGATAAGATATTAACAGCCTCAAAATTAGAGAAACCCCATTGCGCCTCTTTTTGTGTTAATTTTTGGAATGTAGACTCCTCTATTTGCGCCATAAAGTTCTGGCAATATTGCCAATTTAGCGTAGGATAGATAGCAAATGGGTCTGTCGTAATATCAAGTTCGCTCTTGGCCTGCCCCATACGCACTAATTGTGTTGAAGAGGCAAAATTAGGTACAACATACTTCTCAGCATTAGCCCCTGAAGCTTTACCCTTCATCCCTCCGATAGGAATAAGCCTAAGAATATCATCACTCTTCTCTGAGACAAAAAACATAACATCATCTGTATGCGTGCCACTACCACCATTAACAGCAGAGCCTTTTACGCCACTTAGTGTTAGGTTACGCATAAGAAGGGTATCGTTATTACGCCACATATCAGGATTCTCTACCTTAACATATACAAATGTTGCCTCAGTAGCAGGATTGGCAGTATACTCTTTAGCAGGAGCACTTGAGGTAGCCCCAGAACCAGAAGCACTACCATTAAGCATGTCATTTATAGGTTTATACGATGCCTGATAGTAACCTATTTTTTGCGAATTAGCTCTCTGACTACGTTTTAGATTGCGGACAATGGTATCAAGCGGAGTGCGTGATGGTAACATCTGCGTTACTGATGATGAAATATCCTCACGATTAAGTTCTGGCGAATTACTATCACTACCATAGGCTGTCATAGGCACACCAGCTATAACTGCAAATGCGATAACTGTTTCAGCTACCGAAGCACCGCCACCACACTGAACTAAAAGCGCAACCACTGTTACGATTACTAATGCCACTAATGTGCACATAAAAATAATTTTCTTTCTCTTTTCCATTTTTTGTTAATTTTAATTTGATAATGCGAATCTAGGTCTGAAAATGTAGTTGGATTTTGGGATCGCAAGCGACAGTGAGTCTGCTCGAAACCTATAATGCTATATCCAACCAACTTTTAAACTTCAATTCAGTTAAATTCTCCAATTTAGGTTGGGTAAAATCCAAACCTTAATTGGCATTTATTATTGATTGATAAGAGGTATAACTATTTGCTTTGAAGTAGTTTTTCAATATACCCCTGTTTTTGCGAAGCTGAGTTGATATTTTTACCTACCGTCACACTCCCCAATGCCTCTGCATCAGCACGCTCTTCTCTGGCTGCGCTAATGCGTTTATTCTTTCCTGCCACAACACCTGCATCATACGCCTCTTGTAGGTCGGTATCGTAGTTATAGCTACGCCAAAGTGTTTCAAGCAGTTCAACAGTTATTTCGCCTTTAGATATATGCCTAAGATTTGTCTCTATGAAGGCTATAAAGGTCTCTATCCCCTCATTCTCTAGGTTATGACATCTGCAAAATGTGTCGGCAGCCACCACCGCACCTTCATAATTTGCATTACCCTCTTCTTGATTGAGATTACTTATTACAGGGATAATATCATCAACGCTTGACCCTTTAATAGCCATATCGAACATTTTTTGTGCTCTACCGTCGCTATTTAAAAATTCAACTAGTGGCGTTAATCTCTCCTCAATAAGCGTAACCCTCTCAGAGATAATAGATATTAACTCGGGGGTTGTTCCCTCTAGTTCGGTAATTCTCAACTTCTCAGCAATAGCAATAAGTAGCGGATTGACCGTTGGCTTACCCTTTTTGTTTTGATTTTCTGTCTCTTTAGTCATAATAAAATAATTTATTTGATTTTTTTGTTGGTGCATATAGCTCCTTTCCGAGCGTAAAAGTAGTATTAAGTAAAAACCAAAAATAGAATATATTGTATCAGTAATTACAATCGCTAAAAAATTAAAATATAGATTATGGTAGAAATAGAAAAAAATTATGTAAATTTGTGGAGTTATATTAGTATAATAGCAATAAAAAAAAGAGATAATTATGTATTTTTTATATTTCATTCTGTGTATCGTAGCCTATCTTCTAGGTTCAATCCCAACAGCCGTATGGATTGGGAAACGTTTTTATAATGTTGATGTGAGAGAGCACGGTAGCCGTAATGCAGGCTCTACCAACACATTACGTGTATTGGGCAAAAAGGCTGCACTACCTGTATTTATCATAGACATCGCAAAGGGTTCAGCATCGGTTCTACTTGCCTATATACCATTTATCATTAATGAGGCATCAACCGCTAATCTGTTATATTTGCAGATTCTGTTTGCAATAATGGCGGTAATAGGACACATGTTCCCTGTATTCGCTGGTTTTAGAGGGGGTAAAGGTGTTGCTACCATAGCAGGGGCTATGCTCACTATTGCACCAGTAGCTCTTATCTTCTCGCTTTTAACATTTTTTATTGTGCTAACAGCCTTTAGTTATGTGTCTTTAGCATCTATTACAGCAGGAGCGGCATTTCCTTTCTATCTTCGTTTTTTCTTTGGTGCTGAGAGAGATTTAGTGATTTTTGGCATTATAATATCTCTACTATTGATTTACACTCACCGCAAAAATATAGCTAGACTACTTGGCGGCGTAGAGAATAAGACCTACGTAATAAAAAATAAGAAAGAGGCTAAAGATATTGACGTATAAAAAAAGCACATTATGAAACGAGGGAAAAGAAATAGAGCACTATCCACTTCAGAGCTATCAAGTGAGATAGCTACACTACTCAAACACAATCCTAACAAGAGTTTTAGTAGTAAGGCGGTGGTGCGAGCATTAGGCTCAATGATTAATAAAAGGTCTACCCATCAGGTAGACGAGCTACTATTTGATTTAAGTCGTAGAGGTGTGCTTGAGCGTATTGATGGAGAGTATTATCGCTACTCTATTGCCAATCTACCCCTTTTTAAGGGCGAGATGGTTAGTATTATTGCTGCTGGTGGTTTTGTTGAGATAGAGGATTTTGATCAAGATGTTATCATAGCACGAGATAATCTTAACAATGCACTTGTAGATGATATTGTAGAGGTTGCTATCTATCCCTCATCACGCAGAGGACGCATGGAGGGTATTGTTACCAATATAGTAGAGCGCAGCACTAAACGATATATAGGCACTATTGAGGTGAGCAAGGGTTTTGCCTTTGTTTTGCCTGAGTCAAAAGATATGTTTTATGACATATATATATCAACTTCACAGCTAAACGGTGCTAAAGATGGCGATAAGGTTGTTGTTGAGATAGTTGATTTCCCGAAAGATAGCCGTAACCCGCTAGGTCAGATAATAAAGGTACTTGGTCGCTCAGGAGAGCACAATACAGAGATGCACGCCATACTAGAAGAGTATGAACTACCTTATGAGTTCAGTGAGTCGGTTATAGAGGCATCAGAGAGAATACCAATAGAGATACCACAAAAAGAGATAGATAAGCGTCTTGATTTCAGGGGTACAACAACATTTACTATCGACCCTTTTGACGCAAAAGATTTTGATGATGCTCTATCTATCAAAGTGTTAGAAGATGGTATTTATGAGATAGGGGTTCATATTGCCGATGTTACGCACTACATACAACCAGGAACGATACTAGAGGATGAGGCACTTAAGCGTGCTACCTCGGTCTATCTTGTTGATAGGGTTGTTCCTATGTTACCAGAGAGACTATCTAATGGATTATGTTCTCTCCGCCCTAACGAGGATAAGCTATGTTTTTCTGCTGTCTTTAAGATGAATGATAACGCCGAGATATTAGATAGTTGGTTTGGGCGCACGGTGATTAATTCAGATAGGCGTTTCACCTATGAAGAGGCGCAGGCTGTTATAGAGCGTAAGAGCAATGATATGGAGTGGGAGATACTCACTCTTGATAAGCTAGCAAAGATAATGCGTGCAGCACGTTTTGAGTCGGGTTCAATAGCTTTTGACAGAGATGAGCCTAAATTTAAATTAGACGAAAAGGGTAAACCATTAGGGGTATATTTCAAAGAGATGAAAGACTCTAACCACCTTATTGAAGAGTTTATGTTACTTGCTAACCGTAAGGTGGCAGAGTATGTGGGCACTAAGCGTACTCGCTCAGGTAGCAAGACAAATAGCGGTAAAACCTTTGTATATAGGGTTCACGACAAACCAAATAGCGATAAATTTGTTGAGCTAAGCAAGTTTGCGGGTAAGTTTGGATATACTGTCAAGGGAGATAATGATAAGATGATGGCACGAGAGATTAGCAAACTGCTTACCAATGTAAAGGGCAAGAGTGTTGAGAATCTATTTACTATACTAGCTCTTCGCACGATGGCTAAGGCAGCCTATTCAACAGATAATATCGGGCACTATGGTCTATGTTTCGACTACTACACTCACTTCACATCGCCTATACGTCGCTACCCAGATATGATGGTTCATCGCCTACTACAACGCTATCTTGATGGTGGCAGGAGTGCCTCTAAAGAGGTGTATGAAGATATGTGTAGCCACTCATCCGAGCGTGAGGTTATCGCCTCAGAGGCAGAGAGAGCATCTATCAAATATAAGATGGTTGAATTTATGGCAGACAAGATAGGCGAAGAGTTTGAGGGTACTGTTAGTGGTCTTACTGAGTGGGGCATATATGTAGAGCTTAAAGAGACACATATAGAGGGTATGGTATCGGTACGTGAGATGAGCGACGACACCTACTATTTCGATAAGGAGAACTACTGTTATATCGGCACACGCCATCGCAATAAATATCAGTTAGGCGACGATGTTGTTATACGAGTACTTCGTATTGATATGACACGTAAGGTTATAGATTTTGAGTTTGTGGTTGAAAATCGTGTATCGAACGCATTAATAAAAGATAGCAGCAGCAGTGCAGGGCGCAAAAATAGAAGAAGAAGATAAAATTAAAAATATAGGTATGAAAAGAGTATTATTATTAGGTAGTGGCGGACGTGAGCATGCATTTGCTCACTCAATGGCTAAGAGTAAAAAGTTAGAGAAATTATATATAGCACCGGGGAATGGTGGCACAATGTCTGAGGGCGAAAATATATCATTAGATATAAAAAATTTCAAAGAGGTTAAGCAATTTGTCTTAGACAACGCTATTAATATGGTTGTTGTTGGCCCTGAAGAGCCCCTTGTATTGGGCATTACAGATTTCTTCAAAAATGATAGCGAGGTATCTCAAATCCCAGTTATAGGCCCATCGTTAGAGGGTGCTAAGCTAGAGGGTAGTAAAGATTATGCTAAGGCGTTTATGATGCGTCATAACATACCTACTGCCGCCTATCAAACCTTCACTCTGGCAACTATCGAAGAGGGTTGTTCATTTATCGACACGCTTAAACCGCCATATGTTCTAAAGGCAGATGGACTAGCAGCAGGTAAGGGTGTACTTATTCTAGAGAGTAGCGACGAGGCTAAGAGCGAATTAAGAGATATGCTAAGTGGCAAGTTCGGAACAGCTAGTAGCAGTGTTGTTATAGAGGAGTATCTTCATGGTATTGAGATGTCTGTTTTTGTACTTACAGACGGGGCTAATTATAAGATACTACCAGAGGCAAAAGATTATAAACGTATAGGCGAGGGCGACACGGGTCTTAATACAGGTGGTATGGGAGCTGTTTCACCGGTTCCTTTTGCCGATGCTGATTTTATGGATAAGGTGCGCACACGTATTGTAGAGCCAACTGTTAATGGTTTTGCTCAGGATAATATAGAGTATAAAGGATTTGTCTTTATTGGTCTTATGAATGTAGAGGGTAATCCGTTTGTTATTGAGTATAACGTGCGTATGGGTGATCCTGAGACAGAGGTTGTTTTACCACGTATTGAGAGCGATCTTGTAGAGTTATTTGATGCTGTATCTAAGGAGCAGTTAAATGATATAGAGTTAAAAATATCGCCAGATTATGCTGTTACTGTTGTGTGTGTAGCAGGCGGTTATCCTGGCGATTATGTTAAGGGTATGGAGATAACTGGTCTTGATAGTGTTAAGGATTCATTTGTTTACCATGCAGGCACTAAGAGTGTTGATGGTAAGATATATAGCAATGGTGGAAGGGTTCTGGCTGTTACATCAAGAGGTGCTACACTTAAAGAGGCGGTTGATAAGTCTTATAATACTATTTCGGGTATCAATTTTGATGGTATCTATTATCGCAAAGATATAAGCAAAGATTTACAGTAATAATCTGTTTCGGTTAAAACCTCCGGCCTTCCAGACCGGAGATTTTAACCGAAAATAGATTACCCTTTAAGCAAATCGGCGACAATAAAGGTGCTGCCACCAATAAATATCATATCATGCTCTGTGGCTAGCTCTTGTGCTTTAGCATACCCCTCCCCTACTGTATCATAAGCCTCTCCAACTAAACCTCTTTTTTGGGCTATTTCTATTAAATCAGTAGCAAGCATAGAGCGTGGGTTAGAGGCTGTAACAAATAAATAATAGGCATCAATAGGCAATAAGCTCAATATATCATCTATCTCCTTATCTGCCATAAAACCTATAACTATATACAACTTATCATATCGCTCGCGTTTCAGTTGTTTTACAATACTCTCAATACCCGCTCTGTTATGACCAGTATCACATATAGTTAATGGTGAGATAGCTATTTTCTGCCATCTACCCATAAAATTCATATTATGGCACACACTAGATACCCCTTTTGCTATATTATCATTACTTATAGATAACCCAGCATCTATTAGCTTATCAATAGCTGCTAGAAGAGTAACAAAATTTTTCTGTTGGCATTCGCCAGTTAATGCTAGAGTATATTGTCCTATACCATGATTTACTATCACACTACCGCTATCGCTATCAAATAACATAACACTATATAAATCCTCAGCATAGGTTATTGGCGAGCCACACTCTTTGGCTAATGTATCAAAAACCATATCACTCTCTCTATTACGCTCTCCTATAACTACGGGGATATTTGGTTTTATTATGCCCCCTTTTTGAGTTGCTATCTCAGTTATTGAGTCTCCTAATATATTTTTATGATCAAAAGCTATATTAGTAATAACAGATAATATAGGCGTTATTATATTAGTAGAGTCGGTTAATCCCCCTAGCCCCACCTCTATAACAGCTATATCAACCTTTTCAACCATGAAGGCGTAGAATGCTAAAGCTGTTGTTATCTCAAAAAAAGAGACTGTGTTACTATCTATTATATGAGCCACTCTCTCCACAAAATCAATAACAATACCCTCTTCTATCATCGCACCATTAATACGCACACGCTCACGATAATCTAAAAGATGTGGCGAGGTATAACACCCCACCTTATAACCCGACTCTATAAGAACACTTGATAGCATATTAGTTACCGAACCTTTACCATTTGTTCCAGCTATATGTATTGTTGGGTAGCTATTATGTGGGTTATTAAAAGGCTCTACTAAACGGTTGATACCATCTAATGTAGGGTTGAAAGCAGAGGCTCCTACATTCTGAAACATAGGTACCGCCATAATTTTATCTAATGCCTGTTGGTAGTTCATTCTATCTATTTTTTCCATACACTATTCGTGGCTTATCATTAAGATCTTTGAGAAGAGTAACACCACTATACCCCATCAGTTTTAACATCTCGCAACACTCACTACCAAATCTCTCGTTTATCTCAAAATATAAGGCACCTCCCTCGTTAAGTAACTCTCTAGAGATATAGGCTATCCTGCGATAAAAAAGTAGTGGGTCGTTACCCTCAACAAACAAAGCTATATGTGGCTCATAATTAAGTACATTATTACGCATGAGCTCTTTCTCGCATATCTCTATATATGGAGGGTTACTGACAATAATATCATATCTCCCTGATGGTGTCTCATTCAATATATCCATAGATAGATAATCAATATCAACACCGTATAATTCAGCATTATACCTCGCTATCTCAAGAGCTTCTGATGATATGTCGATAGCAGTGGCTTTAATATTTGGCATCTCTAGAGAGAGTGTTATAGGAATAATACCACTACCCGTGCCTATATCTAACACCCTTTTTTCTCTTGAAGTATCACTACTATTATCTTTTATTATCTTGTAAACAAGCTCTTCTGTCTCTTGTCTAGGGGTAAGAACCGCCTCACTAACTCTAAATTTACGGTCGTAGAAATAGGCATGCCCTATAATATGTTGCAGTGGTCGTTCATGCTCTATATCATGAATAACTCTCAATAAATCATCCTCATTAACCTCTATATCTCTCTCTGGTTGATGATATAATGCACCCCATATCTCTTCAGAGAGTAGGCGTGAACCACTCATTGCCTCATTCTCGCCATAGATAGGTAGTAACCTATTATAAAGCCTCTCTATTAACTCTTTAGCTCTCATTTTTTACTTTTATAAGTCTCATCAAACCTCCAATAGGTAGCATAATAGCTGTGCAGCCTATAATCTTAACCCAATCCATTATCTCTAGCGGAACAACTCTAAACATCTCACCGCCAAAGGTAACTATTATTATCTGCCCTACTAATATTAGTATCGCAACGACAATAAAACTACTATTTATAGATATAGTAAATAGTTTTTTTGTGTTATTTGTCAAGAAACCATTTGCATTGAATATATTCCAAAATTGGAACATAACAAATGTTGTGAAGAAGATTGTCATACCATAAACATAATCCTCTCCCACATAATTACGCTCTATATATTCGTGTAAAAACATCAACATAATAAGCTGAATAGCTGCCATAAAAAGAATAGAGGTGTAGACCGTTGGTGTAAGTATAAAATCACTCTTCTTACGTGGTTTATCTCTCATCACACTCTTACTAGGTGGCAATGAGGCTAGAGCCGCCGCTGCAAGAGTATCCATAATTAGGTTTACCCATAACATCTGCGTAATAGTGAGTGGCACTTCACGACCTATTATACTACCTATAAGCACAATAACAAGAGCTATCACATTAATTGTAAGCTGAAAAAATAAAAATCTCTGTATATTTTTATATAATGACCTACCCCACATAACAGCTGTTGAGATACTGGTAAAAGAGTCATCTATAAGGGTTATATCACTTGCCTCTTTAGCAACGGCAGTACCTGTTCCCATAGAGAGACCCACATGTGCAGCATTAAGAGCAGGAGCATCATTAGTACCATCGCCAGTCACTGCCACCACCTCGCCATGACGTTGCAGCATCTCAACAAGTCGTTGCTTATCTGCAGGTCTAGCTCTTGAAATAATTTTCAAATCTCTAACCCTTGCAAAGGCCTCTTCATCACTAAGAGCCTCAAATTCAGTACCTGTTATACGGTTATTATCACTATCTTTTTCGGTATCCCATAACCCTATCTGACGAGCTATCTCAGTGGCTGTTGCTGTGGTGTCGCCTGTAACAACTTTAACCGATATACCTGCACTATGCACCTCCTCTATTGCTGCCTTGACATCAGGGCGCACCGGATCAGAGATAGCCACAACACCCATAAGAGTAAAACCACTCTCTTCAATAGTATCAGCACAATCTTTATCCCCATCAACTATCTTATATGCAAAAGCAAGGGTACGCTGTGCTCTCTGTTGTTGCTCTAGTAGGTAGCCCTCAACCTTATCAATATAGGTATTAAGCGGTTTAAGCTCTCCACACTGATTTATCATGCTACATTTATTAATGATAACCTCTGGAGCACCCTTTATATATACAACCTTAGCCCCTAAGTACTTACTATTAACCATAGTAGCCATATATTTATTCTTGGTTGAGAATGTTATCTTATCTAAAATATCAGCCTCTTCACGTATCAAGCTATAATCAACACCCATCTTATCTAACCACAATAGAAGCGATGCCTCAGTAGGGTTACCTATACTCTTAACACCCCACTCACTACGCTCTAAATGTGCTGTTGAGTTAATAGATAGAGCCTCAGCTACTACCATACTCTCAACATCGCTAGCTAATTTGTCTGTACTATCTTTAGCGATATAGAAATCGGCGTGCGACACCTGCATACGATTTTGAGTAAGTGTTCCCGTTTTATCGGTACAAATAACTGTTATGGCACCCATTGTCTCAGAGGCGTGCATCTTACGCACAAGGTTATTTGTTTTTAACATTCTGCGCATATTGAGTGCAAGAGATAGTGTTACACTCATTGGCAACCCCTCAGGTACAGCCACAACAATAAGTGTTACCGCTATCATAAAATAGCTAAGAATACTATTTGCTACATCTAAACTAATCCACGATGAGAGTATCCACCATTCGCAACCTATAATATATGCGAATGCCATAAAGAAAACAATACTAATAGCTATCCAGAAAGCCCATCCGAGACGAGGTAATAACTTATCTGTTTTCTCTCTCTTACGTGCAAGAGCCACCCCATCTGCTATAACTGATAGCCACACACGTCCTAACATAAGAATCAATGATATAAGCAAACCTAGCAACATAAGACGTTGCGTTGATGGGTAATCGCCATTAATAATCGCCCCCTTAACATATAGAATAACAAAAAGAGAGAGAGCAAACAGAGAGCCAATAACACTTATCAGCCTCGCCAAACCATCAAGTTGAAGAGTAAGCGGAGTCTTCTCTTCAGACTGTTTTGTTGCCAAACGAGCCACCTTACCAAACTCAGTAGCATCACCCACAGTGGTTACCTGCATAACAGCACTACCCTCTAACACCATACATCCACGTAACAGCATATTGGCTGGATATGTTGCCTCACTAGTAATCTCGCTTATATCAGCACTCTTACTTGTCTCAGGCTCTCCCGTTAATGATGATTCATCCACAGATAGCGATACCGATTCAATGATAATTCCATCAGCAGGTATCTCGTCTCCTGTCTCTAACAGCACTATATCGCCTACTACTATATCTTTTTTAAGCACCTCCGTAACCTTACCATCACGTATCACACGCACCATCACCTCGTCGCCAATAACATTTAGTATATCGAACTTACGAGCTGCATCCCACTCAAACCAAAAGCCGATAGTTGTTGCAAGCATAACAGCTACCGCAACACCTATCACCTCCGTAAAATCGTTATGTATGAACCCTATTATGGTTGATAAGAGTAGTGCAAACAGCAAAATTCTTATCATAGGGTCTTCAAATTTCTCAAGATATAACCGCCATGCCGATACCTTATCAGATGGTGTTATTATATTCTCACCATGGCTCTCTCTACTCTCTTTAACCTCTTTATGGGTTAATCCCTTAATATTATCTCTATCCATACTATCCAAAAAAGATGTTCTTTTGCAAGAAAAAAACTCACAAAAGAACACCAATTATATTTATCTATTAATCTGCAATATTATGCATCTTTATATTTTTCTAACTGTTTTTTTAGAGCATCAACACATAAATCAACAGCCTCCTCAAAAGTTTTACACTGTTTCTCAGCGACTAACTTATCACCAGGAATAGCTAATGAAATAACAGCAATTTTATTGCCATGCTCATCATCTTTATCTAACTTTAAAGTAACATCGGCAGAGATAACCTTATCTGCAAAACGATCTATTTTAGATAATTTATGTTCAACGAAATCTATTAATTTTTTATCTGCGTCAAATTTTAATGACTGAATCTTCACGTTCATAATTTGTCCTCCTAAATTTTATTATTATTTTTAGCCCTTGGATGGGCATTTTTATACTTCTCAACCAATATGCCAATATTGTTATGAGTGTATATCTGAGTTGCTGCAAGGCTTGCGTGGCCTAACAATTCTCTCACACTCTCAATACCTGCACCATTATTAAGTAGATGAGTTGCAAATGTATGCCTAAGTACGTGCGGACTACACTTTCCCTCAACACCAATATCTTTAAGAAGCTGATTAATAACCCGATAAGCCTCTGTCCTACTGATATTACTACCTTTCTTCGATAAAAATAGTGATTTTTTTTGAAAACAAAAAATTTTATCACATAAATTTAAATAATTATGCATTTTTTTTATCAAAATTGAAACTAAAGGTACAATTCTTTGTTTATTTCCCTTCCCTGTGACTTTAATTTCACAATTAACAAATGATATATCCTCTATTTTCATTGCTATTAATTCAGAGATTCGCACTCCAGTAGCATATATCATCATAAACATAAGAGTGTCACGCTCTCGGATAAAATCATCTGTTATAAGCATAAAATTACCACTAGCCAATTTCATATCACTCTCAGTGACAAATGCAGGTAAAACCCGCTCTCTTTTCAAGAGTGATAATTTTGATGTTGGGTCTAATATAATATCACCACAACGCAGACCAAATTTATATAGAGATTTAAGAGTTGATATTTTCCGATTAACAGAGCTGTTTCGTAAGCCCTCGCTCTTTAAATGCATCACAAAAGAGCGTAACTCAGTAGAGCTAATAGTATTTAGCTCAAAACTCTCTTCTGTGATACCAATATATAACAAAAACTGACGGATGTCGCTATGATAAGCATCAACCGTCAGCTTTGAATATTGTTTCTCTGCGGAGAGATAATTTAAGAATCTTTCAATTATCCCCATAACAAAGTAATCTTTTACTAGAAGTTATCGTCCTCTCTACGTAGTTTCTCAACGTAAACAGCCTTCTCCATCTTACGACGGTTTCTTACCGATGGCTTAACGAATTGCTGACGCGAACGAAGCTCTTTTAAAGTTCCTGTCTTCTCAAATTTTCTCATAAATTTCTTAAGGGCTCTCTCTAAGTTTTCTCCCTCTTTAATTGGCATGATAATCATATCTGTAATCTTTTTTAAATTTTTTAATATTTATTTTAATTTTTTGGTCTATTGTTAGGTGCTGCATATAGCAACCCCCTCAACATATAAGGCACCACGCCCTATATATCATTGTATTATTTTTATTTTGCCCCAACTTAGAGCAATAATTTTATCAGTTTTTACAAACATAATGAACAATCCAATTTGCGTAATTAACTGATATACAATAGACTAACCTCCCTTCAATTAAAAATGTGATGCAAAGTTAATAATATTTTGTTAATTATCAAAATATTAGAGCATCTTTTTCAGGCAAACGCGCGAAAAGCTAAATGCAATCAATAAACTACCACGTTTGCTCTAAAGCGAACGAGAGTGAGCGTCGTGAGGAGCCTAAAGCGACGAAACGTTTTTTTGCAAGGCTAAAAGCCGAGCTTTTTTTCAAAAAAGCGTAATTTATAGAAAAAATAAACCATGAATTTGGGTGCGCATTAAAAATATTTTTCGTGCGTGTGCCCTAGCACCTTTTTACTTTACAATTTTATATGATGGTCTACTTTTATTCCTGAACTGATACTTGATACCAAAGCCTAAACTTTGACGTATTTGCAGGAACGAACCAGAGGGCACCTCTGTCCCATCGGGGCCATCAACCATCACTATTATATCCTCATCATAAACCGCTCTCACATAGAAATTAACGGTAAACATCTTTAGAAAAGCAATATCTATCCAGTGCTCCCATGTGTAATCAGGAGCCGTCTTATAATCCCAGAAACCTTGGAAAACAGTTCTATATTTAACTAATCCATTTTTTACTAGATTAAAATCCCACTGAGCATTAACAAAAGCTCCACCTGTAAGCTTAAATTTCTTACCAACATCAACACCAAAAGCACCTGCATTTGATAGCGAGTCATCTAACACAAATAACATATTACCCGAAAGTGGTGATATTGTTATCTTACGTTGGGTATTCTGGCTATAAGTAAAACCTATATAGGGCTTTAGGTTGGCTGGTGCAAAAAAGTTAGAGCTATATGTGTCTCTCGTCACATCATTATTATAGGTCTTAGTAAATTGCGAGGTAAGGTTCAAACCCAGCGTATAGCTCCACTGCTTATATAAAGCGTAGCCTATCTCGGTATTGAACTGAAGGTTATCTGCTAATTTATTTAACTCTCCATCTGATTGCCCCAGACTATAACTTGCATTGAAGAAAGATACCAAAACCATCTTTTCTGCTTGATGCACATAACTTGTTTGCGTAGAAATCATTCCATTAAATGTATTCTCTCCGTTAGGCCAGTTATGATAACCATGCTGAGTAAATGTTAGCGAGTTAATAGTCTCAAAAAAGTTCTTCTCATGCCATCTCTGTTTACGCAAAAACCGTCTATAAGCAGGTGTGTTGGCATCTATCTCAAAATTTTTGATAGATGATTTACTCACTGTGTCAAGCTGTGCTTGAACATTCTTCTTCTCTTTTATTGTAAATTGCGCATAGCTGATATTTGCTAATCCAACAAAAACAAGAATAACAAAAATAATTCTCTTCATTTATTTATAATTAAGTGTATTTATTCAATAATATATGTTTTATTTACCAATCTACGAGATACATTAGCATACATCCATGGGAAATATAAACCTAAAGTGATACATGATAATATTGTTTGTCCGTATATATATAATATATCGTTTTTAATAGTAACATCACTTCCAACAGTTGCAACACTCTCGCCATTTTCGCCCTTTGCCTCAATGCGTTTGATGACAAAATTATAAGCAAATATTGTTGCAAAAGGTATATATAACCCGAGAGTAAATATAGACAAAAATATCTGCGACATATAAAACAAAACACCCTTTATCTTGCCTTTAGTAGACATACGAATAGTGTAGTTGTTATGTGTAAAATTAATATGCCAACACTTAGCCCCATAAGCAGAAATACCCGATATGATTATTATAGAGGCTAAAAGAGTGATTCCTAGTGCCATTTCACTAACTAAACCATGCTCTGCAAATGCACCTGCAAAACCAGTGATGAATCCTATCATAAATAGCGGAATAAATACTATTAAAAGATAGATATAGGCTTTGCCCTTGAATTGAAATCTGATATTGCCATAAGATGTGTTACGAGCAAAAAAGCTCATTATTTTTTTAGTGTACCAAGCAGAGTATATCCCTAACGTAATAACAGACAATACACTACCAATGAGTGTTATTTTACTATACTCAGCTACCGAACCCTCAAAACGAAGAGGCTCTCCGTTATAGTTAAGTGCTGTGATAGATTCACGCATAATAAAATAACCAGCAAACATCATTAAAACTATATACAAAAAATTTGCACCGAGAGATAACCATGTATTAACCTGCCCAAACTCTTGTAGTGTAATTAACCCCTCTTGCAGAAGTTCTAAATCTGAATAATAACTAATGTTGTACATTGCTAAAATACAGATTGCAACAAATGCCCACACATAGTAGACAAACACCTTACTACCAGCTAATCTAAAATCAAAATAATTTTTCATCTTTATAATTAATTTTAAAATTTATATCTTCATAATCACTTTCAATACTCCTCTTAACTGCAAATAGTCCATCACGCTTCTCAATAACACTATAAAACTCTTCTGAAACCCTCTCTCCCTTGGTGTTAATAAAAAACCAACTGTTATTGAGCTTTACAGCAGCCACCTCGCTACTAAAACGTGTAGCATCGCCATAAATAGTATCTATTGTAACTAAATTACGCTTTGTATCTATATATCCATATAGCCTACTCCTCTTATCAACCACCCTGCGATAATCTCCTGAGTCATCAACAACACTATAATGCTCTTCACTATAACTACTCCTACCTCTCAGCGTGCAGAGTATATCTAATAGCGAATCTAACCCTAATTCGTCACTCAATATATAATCAATCAGAGCTTTATGACT
Source organism: uncultured Rikenellaceae bacterium (assembly GCA_964368765.1). Classification (GTDB taxonomy): domain Bacteria; phylum Bacteroidota; class Bacteroidia; order Bacteroidales; family Rikenellaceae; genus JADFUS01. Next base: position 15,533 of record CAYJCU010000010.1, on the reverse strand, counting down.
TGGCATATAACGCCATTTATCCCGCACAAAATTATTCATCACACCTCTCACTGAGAATATTTCATACATATCACGACACCCATTAGTCCCTCTAAAAAGCAGGTTAGGATGTTCAGTCAATATAATCATATTCATCACTATCAGCGCAATAGGATAATCATCTAAACGCATACCATAATGCCCCACTGTGCGATACTCTCTGCAATAACCATCACTACCAATCTCTGTTGATGTAACCGCACCCATATCACGGTGATAACAACAATCCCAATCAATTATCTTAAGCTCTCCGCTATCGCAACACAATATGTTATCTGGTTTTAAATCGCTGTGTATAATACCAGACTCTAGTAGCTCTATAAATAGATCAATAACCTTATCTCTCAATATCGCTAACTCATCTCTATGGGCTAATCTACACAGATACTCTAACCTAGTAGCAAGTGTAACACCATCCAGCCAATCAAAAAGCAGAAGCGGAAATGGTTTTTGTGTGTTAAATAGCAATATTTCATCATTAAACACCTCATATCTAGATGTGAATCCTAATCTTCTATCACTAATATATCTATATCTATCTAACACCTCAGGTTGCGGATTAGTAAATAGCTTCATCCCGCATAACCTAGCATTATGTAGCCCCTTAATAACTACGCCTCTACTACCCTCATATCTCATGATATTGCCATCATTATCTCTCTCAAACTCAATAGTAGAGAGTGTTGATAGCGAGAGATGTGATAGCGATAGGGCATCAATATAGCTAGATACTAGAGGCATATTTAATTAGTTTTGGGTTAATAAATAGTGCTTAATAAACTCATCAAGCCCTCCATCAAGCACCCCTTGAACATTTGAAGTCTCAACAGAGGTACGATGATCTTTCACCATCTTATAAGGGTGCATAACATAGCTACGTATCTGACTGCCAAATTCGGTACTCATTTTACTACCCTCCAACTCTCGTTGTATCTCACGCTTACGCTCTAACTCTAGTTTATATAGTTTTGAGCGCAGAAGATACATAGCCTTCTCTTTATTCATTAATTGCGACCGTGTTTCGGTATTCTCAATCACTATGCCCGAGGGTATATGATAGAGCCTAACACCCGTCTCAACCTTATTCACATTCTGCCCACCTGCACCGCCTGAACGGTATGTGTCCCACTTAATATCTGCAGGTGGTATCTCTATGACAATATCATCATTAATAGCAGGAGTAACAAATACCGAGGCAAAAGTGGTATGCCTACGCCCTGAAGAGTCGAAAGGAGATATGCGCACCAAACGATGAACTCCGCTCTCTCCCTTGAGATAACCATACACAAACTCTCCCTCTATCTCAAGAGTTGCCGATTTAATACCGTGCCCCTCCTCTTGATAGTTAGATATTGATATTTTATAATTATGTTTCTCTGCCCACTGACGATACATTCTAAATAGCATATAACTCCAGTCTAGACTCTCTGTGCCTCCTGCCCCTGAATTAATCTCAACAATAGCACTCATTCTATCCTCTTCGCCACCAAGCATAACTTTAAGCTCAAGAGCCTCTATACCATCAACACAGTTTGCTAGATACTCTTCTGCCTCCTCTTCAGTAATATCGTTACTAGATAACATCTCATAGGCTAGTGATAATTCATTACAACTCAATGCAACACTATCCCACTCATCAACCCACGCTATAATAGCAGCCAACTCTCTTAACTCTACACGTGCAGCCTCAGCATCATCCCAAAAATTCTCTCCAGCTGTTATCTCTTCTCGCCTAGTAACCTCTACTCGCTTACTATCCAAGTCAAAGAGACCTCCTCAACGAATCCAGTCGTTTTTCACAGCTCTTTATATCTTCTAAAGTCATATTATTGTTTATTTAACGTGCTACTGACACCTTTAAACCGCACTGCTCCATTATCCTACCAATAGCATCTAACTCTGCAACGGGCACCTTCTCTAACTCTTTATGTGGTGTGTCTCTATCAATAGTATATATCATAACTAGAGATGGATTAACACTCTTAATAACCTCTATAAGAGCTGCTAACTCTATAAGTGTTGTGTTATCAACCCTCTCACCGAAATAGTCTCCCCTAAGAAACATTGTTTGTATAATAACCTCTCCCTCAAAGCGTTTCATAGCCTCAACAACCGCCTCTAACGAGTAGTTACCACGTGGCTTATCAATAAGCTGTATGGTGCTATCTATTGCCGAGTCAATTTTAAGAATCGCTCTATCAACTCTCTCAAGAGCACCCCTAACACTATCCCTACCAATAAGTGTAGCGTTACTAAGAACCGCTATCTTAACATTAGGGAAATATCTATCTCTTAAAGCAATAGTTTTATCTATTATCTCTGCAAAATCAGGGTGCATAGTTGGCTCTCCATTACCAGCAAATGTGATAACATCAAGTGGTTCTCCCTTATCAGCTCTCTCGCTTAATCGCTGTTCAAGAGTAGATATAACACTGTCCATAGTGTTAAAACGTAGCTTTTTATCTACGCTATCAGACCATCCGCATTCGCAATATATGCAGTCAAAATTACACAATTTTCCATCCGTAGGCAGAAGATTCACACCTAAAGACACCCCCAGCCTGCGGCTGATAATAGGTCCAAAAACTATATCATTAAATAGCATTGTAGCCATAATCTATGCTAATCTACGAGGCGAGGCATCTGCTGTTAATCTCTCAGCCTTTAAATCAACCCCCTCAATAAGAACTAAACCTGGGCGTTTGCCCTCCTCTATACTACCTGCCCAATCGCTTATCTCTAGTGCATCGGCACCATTAATAGTAGCCCACTTAATAATGGTTGTTAATGGATAGTTAGGATAGTGCTGCTCTATACACTTCATCTCTTCAAGGATAGATAGTGTTTCGTTAGAACTCAAACTATCTGTTCCTAAAGCTATACGAATACCATTTTTAACAAACATATCAAAATCAGGCAGACGTTGCTCTATATATATGTTAGATAGCGGACACGGCACAACAGTAACCTTATCGCCATACTTATCAACCGCCGCCTTAATATCGTCATTATCTGCATATATAGAGTGAATAAGTAATAACCCACTTCTATCTGCGCTAATAGCATTAAATATCCTATCACGCTCATTCTCGCCACCTAATACAACAGACTCTTTAAAGTGAACAGAAAGCACTCCCTTATTATCTGAAGAGCCTATCATATTTAAAAACTCATCATTAAGAGTATAAGTTGCGTGTGGTGATACAGTAGCCACAACACCTGCCGCCTTTTGTATCTCAACACGCTCATTACCCACTTTGAAACTCTCAGAAGCACTTTTATCATCCTCTTCAAGCATCTCTAAGAAACTATGATAGTAGATAGGACTAGCGCTCTTAATAGGTGTTGTAAACTCATAATTACTATGATCTCCTACGGCATTAATACCATTATCATACATAAATTTATCCCACTTAGCCGAAGCCTCAATCTTTTTGCTATCCTCTATTGGGCGATTAAACTTAATATCAATTATTGTCTCGATAAATTTAGGAAGTCCTCCGCCACGAGGTATCATCCCCTTAACATAAGAGTATTCAAGATGGCAATGGCAACTAATCATACCTGGCATTAACATTCCATCATATCTCTCAACACCAGCACGGCTATCAAGGTCACTAACCTCACGCTCGATGCTTAATATCACACCATTATCATCTATCTCAACTATACAGTTTTTAATAAGTCCCTCAGGCAAAGCTGTCAAAGGCGCACTAATTTTTCTACTCATAATATCTATTTTTTTAGTTTTATCTTCGTCTTCTGTTATCATTATTTTGTGGTACCACTTTTTTAGGCTCCACTTTCTTGGGTTCTACTTTTTTAGGCTCCACTTTTTGAGGTTTCGGAGGATCTCTTTTTATCCTCAGTTCAGGGAGCTCTTTATAGTATTTTACTGAGTCAGACACTATCTCAACACCCTCACCATATTCAGGCATTAGAGGCACAACATACTCAATTTTATCTTCATAAGCATTCTCTAGGCCAAATAATATAGGATGATTATGTGAATATAATCTTCTTAATCTCCTATCTCCCACTTCAGGATCAGGCCTGAACAGAATCATCAAGCTATCAATATACACATCAATACTCTTCAAACCATAATCAGAGTGATAGTCTTGATTAGTGGTGTATGAGACAAGCCTTAAGTCAAACTCATTACGAGAGCGTCTATCAGTAATTTTAAGTTCTCTACTAAATTTAGATATTTTTTGACTCTTGCCTAACCAGAAATTACCACCATGGTAACTTCTATCTGTTATCGTATCACGTAGACCAAATATCACATATCTAGAGCTATTGGAGTCCTGAGGCATAAACCTATAATTAAACTTAACTATCACATCTCCCTCTCCATTTATTGGCAAACTATAGTTTAGTTTACGCAACTCTTCAAGTGTCTTAATACGCATTGTATCTGGCGAGAAGTATAGAGTATCAATAATCATCCTCTTAATCTTATCACGCCATTTGCGCCCCATACCACTCTCATACTCATACCTCTCTCTTAAAGCTTTAACATCCGCAACCACGCTATTCATAAGATCGTCGAAGACATTAGATTTACGCCTCACCATACGTTCAATGGTGTAATCCATATCTTCATAGGTGTAGCCATACTCATCAAGTATAGGCAAGAATATGCTTATAGAGTCTCGTGATAGTGGTATATTACGAGTGTTTTTTGTAAACATATCCGCCACAACACTCTGCACCAATATATCCCCAAACTCATCATCTGGAATAAAAGTTCTCTTCTCTTGGCATGAAAAACTTATAAAAAGCAGTAATATTACCAAATATCTCTTCATATAAATTATAATAAATTTAACTTGATTCGTTCATCTTAATAGCTGTCCTGCTCACTACCCTAGATAAGATAGAGGTAACCACTACCACCGATAACACCACAATTACAATGTCAATACCCATCAACTTAACAGGATAGCTATCAACTAATAACCCTGCTCCGAATAGTGGGACAAATTCAAAAATTTGCTGAGCCATAACCACACCTACACCTATTATTAATCCAATAATAACACCCAATGTAGATAGTATCGACCCTAAAAAAACAAAAATATCTCTTATATCTCTTTTTGTAAATCCTAAAATAGTTAAGTATCTACTACTATCACGCTTTTCAATGATAAGCATTAACATGCTACCAACCATTGTTAGCGATGCTATGATTACTACCAACAAAAGAATCATATATATAGCCAATTTCTCTGATTGAACCATACGATACTCTAACTCATTTTGTTGCAAGAGATTTTTAACCTTAAAATCATCCCCAACAACCTCTTGAAGCGTTGAGTAAACATCACTCCATCTGTAACCATCCTCTAGAACAATAGCCACAGCAGATACTATACCCTCGCTCCCATTCAAAAGAGATAAATCATCTATATCCAGAAACATAAAACCATTATCTCTCTGGGCATCAATCATAAAAACGCCCTCTAAAGGCACCTCCAATTTCGAGAAATAGGCATCCTCAGAAAAGAGCCTAAAACCTGCATTGCGTGGGGCTATCACAGTGAAATTTTCACTAAGATTAACCTTCAACCCTAATTGATAAGCTACACCTAACCCCACTATCGCACCATCAGTAATATCAGCTCCTCCGTGCGAAATGGTTTTAAGTAGGTTAGTTGATGAAACATATACAGAATCTATACCTCTACACATAACACTAACCTGCCTATCTTTATAATTGAGTAATAGCTCTCTATCAAGATAGCCACTAACACCCTCAACCCCCTCAACAGATAATATCGCATCAATAGGGTAATCGCTCTCTCTCATCTCAGACATATTGGTGGGCTCGATAACTAGCTCAGCACCATACCCTCCCCATAGCTTACCTATTAACACCTCAAAACCGTTATGCACAGATAGAAGTATTATCATAGCTGCAACAGGGACAGCAATAGCAACAATAGAGACCCACGATATAAGATTTATTACCGAGTGCGACTTCTTAGAAGAGAAGTATCTAAAAGCTATCTTATATAATAGTGACCTAGATGCCATAGACAAAATATTATTTCTCTTTTAACAGATTATCTATATTTTCGATATACTCCATTGAATCGTCTATATAGAAAGCAAGCTCAGGAACAATCCTTAACTGCTTACCACTACGACGCCCTAACCACAGACGTACCGATGATAGTTTACTTTTTATTCTCTCAACTATCTCCTCGCCTCTATTAAAAGGGAAAACGCTGATATACACCTTTGCATATCCTAAATCGGGTGATACCCTAACCTTTGTTACCGATACCATAGCCCCATGAGTAAGCTCACGCCCCTCTTTAAGGAATATATCGCTAATATCTTGTTGCACCATTTTGGCAATCTTTAACTGCCTTGTACTCTCTGCTTGTTGTGACATTTTTTTATATATTTTTCTTTTAACCTACAAAACTACTAATTTTTTTTGATTATACAAAAAGCCAGCACTAAATAAATAGTGCTGGCTTTAATAATTTATATAAGAACCAATAATGATAGCTATTTAAGTGTCAATTTAAAATTGCTAATATATCTATCGTTACCCCCAAACTCGCCTGTCCCCGCATTTTTGTAACGATGCACTATATCAGCCTGATCTTCAACACCTAATAATGACGCCGCAACATATTTTGTATATAAAACTCCGTTTTGGTAGCCATCAATTTCGTCTCCTTCAATCTTATACTTAACAGTAGTACTATATCCATCGGCAGTATTTACCACCTGTAAATATTCATCAACAATAGAGATTGTAGTAGTTGATAACCTCTCCCCAATAACATCATCAGTTGATGACTTATCAAAAACCAAAGCGGCAGTGCTCGATTTCTCGCTATTGAGAGTTAATACTACACTCTGCTCAGGCCACCCCTCAGCATACTCAATCTTTATTATCTCTCCCGCAAGTGGTGAGTATGCCTTTGTGGTATTAAGATAACCCAACTTCTTAAACATATCATACATCTTCGTCTGCACCTGATGGAATGAGTCGTAGTCATAAGATGTCTGACCTGTGTTAGTATTTGGGGTAGTTACAGGTATCTCTTCAGAATCTCCACATGCAATCGCTCCCAATAGAGCTACCGCTATACTCAAAATAGCTACTGTTTTTTGTCTTATCATAATTATTTTTTTAATATTGTGCTGGCAAAGGTATATATAATAATTAATATATCGCAAATAAATTCCCCAAAAATAACAAAAATATCATTTATTATGCTTACTTTTGCAGGTTATTAATACACCACTTCTTGCGAAGTGTTAATAACTCGGAATACTAATTGTTATAGTAAATGATATATGAAATTTAATAGAAATAATAAAATATCGGTTTTCGCTATTGTTATGTTATTTTCAATGGCATTCTTTAGTCGTTGTGCACAGCCAGCAGCACCACAAGGGGGACCCGTAGACACTATCCCTCCTATTATGTTATCAGTGGTACCAGCTAACTTCTCAACAAATTTTACTGCACGAGAGGTGATATTTACTTTTAATGAGTATCTTCAATTGAAAGACATTCAAAAAGAGATACTTATATCTCCACCGTTAGCACCTCAGCCTATATTCTCGGTGAAGGGCAGGAGTGTTGTGATGAAATTTCCACCTGAACTGGTACTAGATAGCAACACAACCTATAAAATAGATTTTGGATCGGCTATAACAGATAATAACGAGGGAAATCCGGCAAAACGTTTTGAGTATATCTTCTCTACGGGCAGCAGTGTTGATTCTCTTGTTATGACAGGTAAATTAGCCGATGCTATCACTGGAGAGAATATTATTAATGGTTTTGCTATATTCTTTGCCGATGAGGTTGTTACCTCAGACTCAACTAAAGGGGACTCAACGCTATTAATCGGGAAAAGATTATCAATAGCACGCACAGATAGTACGGGTAATTTCATCGCCACAAATCTCAAACCGATAAAATATCGTGTTTTTGGTCTTAAAGATGATAACAGCAATCTGAATTATGATTTTGGCAGTAAAGATTTAGTTGGTCTCTCTAATGAGAGATACAATCCAGCTGAGATGGAGGATTTCAGTGTGTGGATAGATCCTATCAAGGATAGAATTGAGGTTACGCCACAGATTAAACTTAATCTATTTAGTGAAGAGCGTGAGGTTCCTCAGAAACTAGATGAGATAACTCGCCCGAAAGAGTATATGATGCAACTCACCTTCTTAGCTGATAGTGTTAAGTTCGGTGAGATTAGTATCGATAGCCTCACTCAGGAGAGTATTATGATAGATGACCCTACAAAGAACGACACTGTACGTGTGTGGATTAAGCCCGTAGGAGAGGAGTTTATCATGCCAGACACATTAAATGGTTTTGTAAGTTATTATGTTCTTGATAGTGCAGGTGTTGATATATTAGATACCACAACCTTCTCATTAACATATTTCAAATCGCAAGAGGATAAAAAAGGAGCGGGAGCTGCTAAGGTGGCGGCTAAATTTGACTCTGTATTCAAAAAGATAGGCGACTGGTTCAAGAGGGTCTTTATGAGTAAGAGAAAGAGACTTATAATGGCTAAACTAGCTGAAATAAAACATATTGCCGACTCGATTAAACAGGTACAGGCCGACTCACTAGCTCTTGTCATGCGTGCCGATTCGTTAGCCATTGCCGACTCACTTCTCAACGTGGCTAGATTAGACTCAATAGCCCGTGCAGAGAGTGGATTACCTGAAATTGAAAATCGTGATAGCCTAGAAAAACTGACTATTACTTACTCTCTCTCGGGTACTGTATCACCTGAGAAGGTGTTATATATATCTAGTGAATATCCAATGGTTATAGATACCTCAAAGATGGATATAGAGAGGTTATCTTTCGAAGAGCTGAGTGAGGATGATTTCAATGAAGAGAGCGCCTCAGAGGTAGAAGAGAAGCCAACAATAAAAACAGCTGAAAACTATAGTATCGAGAGAGATTCGTTAGATATAACACGCTGGAAAGTGAATGTAAATTGGCAACCAAATAGCGAGTATAATATCACTATGCATAACGATGCAGCTATTAATATTATTGGGCATGTGAACGATTCAACAACAACAACTATTAAGACCTATAACCCTGAAGAGAGGGCTATTGTTGCTGTTAATATCAAACTACTTGACTCTCTAAAAGAGAGCAGATATATTGTGTCGCTACTTGATAGTACCAATAACATCATAGAAACAAAGAGCAGTATGGGACAAGACACCCTATTCTTTAACTACCTTGAGGCTAAAAAATATAAGCTGAAATTTGTGAATGATGTTAATGGTAACGATAAACAGGATATGGGTGTAGTGCTGAAAAATATAGAGCCCGAAGAGGTTGAGATATACTATTTCAGAGCTAACGACCCTCTATTCACCATAGAAATTAACACCGTTAAAAATATCACTGTTTACCCTGAATCTCTATTTGATAAAGAGGCTAAAAAGATAGTAGATATGATAGAGCAAAAAGCCCGTGAAGAGGAAGAGGCTAGACAAAAAGAGTTAGAGGCTGCCGAAGCAGCAGCTGCTGAGGCTGAGGGTTCACTAGAGGAGGCAACAGAGGAGGCAACAGAGGAGACTAGCGAGGAGAAAGAGCAGATATAGATTATTAACAACTATTCAATTAACCCTTTTATAGGGGGTTTACTATGATATGACTATGAAATATTTAAGAGTAATTATTTTATTTATTGTTTGTGTACTAGGTGCTAATACAATATATGCTCAAGATTTTGAGCGTGATTCAACATATATTATAAAATCAGAGGTACGTGAAGAGCTATCTATACAATCTAAATATACAGAACATTATATAGGTGTTAGAGGTGGTGTTACGGGTGGTAGTATTATCATTGTGCCCTATTTCCCTAAATATACAGAGTGGGGAAATCTAGATTTTGGTATTGTCTATAAATTACTTGCTGGCGATAGATATCTAGGGGGTTTCCAGACAGAGGTCTCGTATGTCAATAACGCATTTGCTTTAGAACCACGTGATGATTCAGACTCCTCTTTCGTGCGCACTATGACAACAATAGAGATACCATTTTTTTGGCACCCATATTATAATTTCGATTCAGAGGGTAAGTTCAGGGTCTTCTTCAATGCAGGTCCTTATCTCTACTATATGAAAGAGTCAAAATATCAATATATAGACGATGCTAACCCTGACGGGGAGTATAATAGAGGTGGTGATTATCAATTCAACCGTTATCTTGATGTGAGGTTAGGTTATGGTTTGCTTGGTGGTGTAGGTTTTGAGATAATGCTTACTCGTAGGTTTCAGTTATCATTAGAGGCACGTTATAAATTCTCTTTTACCGATATATGGCGTTATGGTTCTAAGATAGATCCTGCTATCAGTGAGCCAACTACTCAAGAGTATGAACAGATGTATGGCTATGCTAATTATGCACAATCACAAGTAACGCAGATAGGTATCTCGGCAGGTCTTTTTTATAAATTTGGTGCTAAGAGTGGTGCTCGCAAGGTGGATAAGAAGGTAAAGGCTAAGAGGTTAAAAAAGGAGAGAAAACAGACAGTGCAAAACAATTTACCATAACACTATCTGTTTCGGCTAACAATACCGCTCTGGAAGAGTGCCCAGCCGGCATGAGGCAAAAATGTTTTAAAAATCTATACTCGGCACGGCGTCCGCCACCGCTAAAAAAGAGAAATTATTACGTAGGGTAACGGAGTAATAATTTCTCTCGGTGGACGCACGATTCGCTAGAATCGTTATTCTGTTTCGGCTAAAATACCGATTTGGAAGACCGCTAGAACATTATTTTATCAGATCTGCGAACTCTTCCTCTGTTATCATCTTAATACCCAATTTCTCTGCCTTAGCCAATTTAGCAGGCCCTACCTTATCACCCACAACAAATAAATCTGTATTACCAGATATAGAAGAGCTATTTTTACCTCCGTGTTGCTCTATAAGCTCTTTTATACCATCTCTTGAATAGTTAGTAAAACTACCCGATATAACTATGCTCTTACCCGATAACGTATCTGATTTACGCTCAAGCTCTTCTTGCACTAATGTCACACCATAACTACGTAATCTCTCTACAAGAGTTCTATTTTCAGGCTGCGAGAAGTGATTAATAATACTATCAGCTATCTTATCACCCACCTCATCTATTTGCAGTAGCGTATCAGTATCAGCACTCATCAACCTATCTATATCTTTAACAGAGGCCGCTATCTTCTTAGCAGTTGTCTCTCCAACAAAACGTATCCCTAATGCAAAGATAACACGTGCAAAAGGTATATTAACACTCTCTTTGATACTATTTATAATATTATCTGCCGATTTCTGCCCTAATCTCTCTAATGGCGATAATTGCTCTGAGCTAAGAGTGTATAAATCAGCATAATCGTGTATCAAATCGCTATTATATAACAACTCAACTGTCTCCTCGCCTAACCCCTCTATATTCATGGCTTTACGAGATATGAAATGTATTATCCTACCCACTATCTGCACAGGGCAGTGTTGGTTATTAGGGCAGTAGTGTTTTGCCTCTCCCTCTTCACGCACTAATAGTGTATCACATATAGGACATTTTTTTATATATTCAACCGGTGTAGCTAATAGGTCACGTTTAGATAACTCTACACCCACTATTTTAGGTATTATCTCTCCCCCTTTCTCAACATATAGATAATCTCCGATATGAATATCAAGTAAAGCTATCTGCTCTGCATTATGTAGTGATGCACGCTTAACAATAGTGCCTGCTAACTTCACTGGTTCTAGGTTAGCAACAGGTGTTATAGCTCCGGTGCGCCCTACCTGAAAATCAACACTAAGCAGTTGTGATAAGGCTCTCTCTGCCTTAAATTTATAGGCAACAGCCCAGCGTGGTGACTTAGCTGTAAATCCAAAACTACGCTGCTGACGTAGTGAGTTCACTTTAACCACCACCCCATCAGTATCAAAACTAAGTTTCTTGCGTTTCACATCCCATTTATGGATAAAGGCAATAACACCATCTATATCATCACAAACCTCACTCAAATCAGAGACTTTAAAACCCCAATTTTTAAGATACGATAACGCACCACTATGAGACTCTATATCAACTATATCATCAGACACAACACCATATATAAAACAATCTAATTCACGATGAGCCACCACTTTAGATTGTTGCGATTTAAGAGTGCCTGAGGCAGCATTACGTGGATTAGCAAATGGTTGCTCTCCTGCCTCTTCACGTTCGGCGTTTATCCTATCAAAAGATTTATATGGCATAAATATCTCGCCTCTCACCTCCAGCATATCGGGTATATTATCTCCGCTTAGTTTCAGAGGTACACTTTTTATTGTCTTTACATTTGATGTAACATCATCTCCAACAGTTCCATCACCACGTGTTAGAGCCTGCGTAAGAATACCATTAACATAGGTTAGCGATATAGCCACACCATCAAATTTCAATTCACACACATACCCAACAGGTTGGTTTGTATCTTTTTTTAGTCTTATATCGAACTCCTTTAGCTCCTCTTCAGAGTATGTATTAGAGAGAGAGAACATCTGCGTACGGTGACGTTTCTGCTCGAACTCAGTATTAATATCACTCCCCACCCTCTCTGTTGGCGACCCCGCAATCTTAAATTGAGGATACTCACTCTCTAGGGCTGATAATTTTGATAGCATATTATCAAACTCCATATCTCCCACTAAGGGCTGATTAAGCACATAGTAATTATAATTTAATCTATTTAGCTTATCCGTAAGCTCTCCAATCTCTTGCTTTATCCTATCTAGTGATGCCATAATATTCATTTTTTACCGATACAAAATTACTTATTTTTATCTAATTTTCCACTTTTTTCAGTAGAAAAATAACAACAATTCATTTTTTTTCATTAACTTTGCGCTGATTAAAAAAAAATAAAATGCTTACAATTATACGAATAATAATATCAATTATATTTATAGTATCAGGATGGGTAAAAGCGATTGACCCTATTGGTACTTATCTAAAGATGGGCGAATATGCCTCAGCCTTCAATTTCAATATCAGCGATAACGCACTACTCACTTTCAGTGTTATACTATGCGCTATTGAGTTGTTTATTGGATTAATGCTTTTATTCAAACTATGGGAGAGGATAGTTACTCTATTACTTGTAGCTGTTCTCGGTTTTTTCACTCTGATAACCTCAATTATAGCTATCTCTCCAAGCATGAATATATCAGACTGTGGCTGTTTTGGAGAGGCTTTTAATATCCCAGTATGGGTAACGATAGTGAAAAATGTTGTTCTACTAGCTTTCTCATTACTACTAACTTCACGAGTATGGAGCCAGTTTAGGAGTAGTAATAGTAGTCACTATTATAGCCATAGTTTTATGTCTAGAATACGTAAACGCCAACTTAAACTATTAAGACTAGCTGTCTATTTATACCTGATATTTGTATCTTTTGCTATACCTGTTTACTCTATATTATACCTACCACCATATACCTATATGCCTTATGAGGTGGGTGCTGATTTATCTACTATAAGTCAAAATGAAAAATCTGAAACAATACTACTATACAGAGAGTTAACTACTGGCGAAGTGTTTGAGTTTAATATTGACGACACAGAGTGGCAAGACGAAACTAAATGGGAGTATGTAGATACCAAAACATATATTAATGGTAAAGATATAGAGATAGAGAACCAACTTATATTCTCACTCTATAACAAAGATAAAGAGAATATTACAGACTCTATCATTTCGGCTAGCGGCTACACCTTCTTAATTATCTCAGAGGATATTGCTAATATAACTACTGAAGATAGTGACGAATTGGCCTCAGTGGTAGATATGAATAACCGTAGCTTAGCAAAGGTGGCTATTATCACATCAACTAACCACACAGGTGCTACTAACCATATAGCAAATCAATTAGGTGGTTCACTTGCAAATATAGAGATTATCAATGCTGATAACACACTAATAAAATCTCTATTAAGAGATAAGAATGGTGTGATACTATTAAAAGATGGAGTGATTATTGCAAAGTGGAATAGTAGGCTAAATAGAATATCGAATATACCTTATCAAGATCTTCAATATATTAAAGAGTGGGAAGAAAATCGTATAACAAGATACACTATTGGCATTATTGCATTAGCTTTAGTTATGTTATACTTGGTAATAACTTATCATCGCACAAAGAGATAGCATAACATCAGTAGTTATCTATAACCTGAGTTTATGATAAAAATATTTTTAATATTAGCAACTCAGCTATCTCTATTTTGTTTCTATGCCCATTCGCAAGGCATAGCTAGTGATGTGCAAAATATTAAAATAAAAAAAATCAAAACTCTTAAACTTACTGATAATGAACATATTGTTCAAAGTAAGCTATATTCTCACGCCAATAGGTTAAGTGTTCTTAACATACATCATAAGAGCGACACAATAATATTATCATCGCAATACTCTACCATTAATCATAAGAAGTGGAGAAAACGCATAATAAGCGACACCATAATTATTGGAAACAGTAACTACTACTCTTTTCATAATAGTTACAAAGTTACTGAAGATTACCCTATATATATATTCTACGGAGACTCTACAATATATTATAGTATAAAACAGAGGCCTCAAACGGCATGGTTTAACAAAAGGGTACTTGTGCACACAATATCGAAGAACAACTCTATTATAGGAGCACTCACTAACAACAACATCACATACCTATATTATAACAGCCTAGATGGGAGAGGCGAAAATCATATCTACTGCACTAAGAGTAGTGATAATGGATATAGTTGGAGTGTCCCTAATCTATCACTGCATCATAATCTCAAAGAGCTTATGGGTTGTCATATCACCTCAAAGCATAACAACCAAATAATATGGTATATGCTACTCTGTGACAGAAATAATAGAGCATACATATCCACCTCTAACGACGGGGGCAGTAGTTGGAGTTATCCTATAAAGGCAACAGCTAGCATCAAGGGTAACTCTTTTATGATGATTGCCAAACGAAAAGGGTCAGCTATACTCTTTAAAGAGCAACACACACATAGAATCAGAATATGGCATGGCACATACTCTGAATTAATATCAGGTGGTGGAGAGATAGTTACAATAACAGATGGTGAAGAGCTTAACATTTATGGTTTCTCGCTCCGCAAGCAGGATAGTTATTATGTGTTATTAAGAAGCAATAGCGATGAACTAATGATATACAAAATAGCTATCTGATTAATAATTTTCTATTTTCGGCTAAAATAACCGCTCTGGAAGAGTGCCCTGCCGGCATAAGGCGAAAAAATCTATACTCGGCACGGCGTCCGCCACCACTAAAAAAGAGATATTATTACTCCGCTACTCTGCGTAATAATATCTCTCGGTGGACACACGATTCGCTAGAATCGTTATTTTGTTTTATTGTTGTCCGGTAAAAAAATCAAAAAACCTAGTAACTACCTATCCTACAA
>CAYJCU010000009.1:0-42793 GCA_964368765.1 uncultured Rikenellaceae bacterium | reverse complement strand
AGGGTAGATATGACGTGCATAAATTCAATCCTCAGGTTCACCGGACACTACTAATAAAAAAACTGCCATGAACTACATATAGTAATTCATGGCAGCCATATCTAAAATCTATTACCTATTCAATAAAGAATAAATCATCTAATGAGAATTGCATATTCGTAGCTTTAAGAACAGGCGTGAACACAACTTTGATTTTAATAACATCGGTTACTCTATCACCAAAATCATGAACACTTATCTCTGCATATGCATCACCTACGGTAATCTCTTTATGTTTTCCCATCAAAACCCAATTATCTGGATTCGATGAAGTAGCATAATAGACAGTAGCACTCGGCATCTGAGAATAAGATGGACTAGTTGTTTGTCTAATACCAAATCCACCAACTGTTTTAGCCTCGTTAAAATCAATAATAGCTGAGAATATCTCATCTCCTACTGATGGATCAATTGAAGCTTGAGGTGTCTCACCAACAATCATCTGCGTCCAACTTGACAACATTTTAAGTGTAGTTGCATCATAATCAAACAAACTTACAGGCTTATCTAAATAGGCCCTAAATGAACCATTAAACACTACTGTCCAATCAATTACACTTTCAACAAAATTAGGGTTAAGAACAGAGATAGTTGGAAAAACAGGTGTCTTATTGAAATTATTATCAATTACCAAACCATCAACCTCAGTTAAATACGAACCTATACCAAACTGATTATTATAAATCTCAAATTTAAGATTAGGTATAAGATTAAACTCGTTTAGTAAAAGTAAATAATCGGCGTCAGACTTAGCATCTGCTAAAGTACTATATTTCTTTGAAGAGGCGAAATGTCTTCCGCTACCTAGAACAACACGTTTTAAATTAGGGAAAAATGCAACATCAGCAAGAGATTCAACTGAATAATCAAGGTGTAGCACCTCAGTTGTTGCAATAAAGTTAGGTAGCTCATCTTCAGATAAATTATGACGTTGCATAACCTCTGTCTTAAATGTTGGGTTATTATTAATGTCATAGCTATCATAATTAACCTCTAATTTCTCGATAGAGACAGGGGCACCAGTATCGCCAGAAAGAATAACTGTATCAATACAGTTTGGTAACTTAAACTCTAAATTTACCCTTATATCACCCTCAGTACCCGTTTTAAAGTCTAAACTTAAACTACCCGCTAAAAGGTCTTCGCTTGTTATGATATATTGCGCATTCTGAGATTGAGTATTAACATACGATATAGCCAACTCACTATTGATATATTGGCTTACGTTGTTTGATAAATAGATAAAGGCACGAGATGTACCATCACCATTATCGAAATATAACGCATTTTTCATGAAAGTAAATACTCCATTAACATCAGGATGACCTAAATCATATACTGTAGGACTTACATTAGTTACCTTAGAGTAAACACCATCAATATTAATACTGTATATACTAAACTTAACAATACTATCTACTGGGAAAACAGCATGTGGAGCATCTAAATCCGACTCGAAACGTTGTAACGAGGCATCAAGAAAAACGCTATCAGTAGTAGTACTACCAATCTCCCATTTAACAAGGTTTTGAGTTATAGACACATCCTTACCGTTAGACCACTCTAATACCACTCTCTGCCAGCCTAGGCTAGTAGAGAGACTATCAATCTTATCTGCATATTTTATTTTGCCACCATCACCAACATACTCCTCATAAGTATCTAGTTGCGACTGACAACTATAAAGAAGCATCATAGCTGCGAATATATAAACTATTTTTTTCATACGTTTATAATTTGTTTTTCTATTGTTTTATGTAACTTGAAACACATATTTATAATAATCATCTGAGATGAATTGTCTATTATAAATTTATGCATCGTTTCATAATTCTCTAATATTTTTTGAAAGGGGCTATAT
Source organism: uncultured Rikenellaceae bacterium (assembly GCA_964368765.1). Lineage (GTDB taxonomy): Bacteria > Bacteroidota > Bacteroidia > Bacteroidales > Rikenellaceae > JADFUS01. The sequence goes on along the minus strand of CAYJCU010000009.1, from coordinate 40,893 downwards.
TAACTAGCTTAGTTATTTAGAAACAAAGTGCTGAATAACCCCTAATTATCTAATTTATGATATAAGATTACTCTTGCACATAAACTTCTAACTCACTGAAAGCAATTTGATTACCAGCACCCCCAGTACTATTCGGTCTATTTGAATCATAATCATCATTAATAGGTGTATTTGGACCTGCGTCTGTGATGAAAGTATCAAGCACCTCTAATCTAAGGTATCTGAATTTTTGATCAGTAACATCTAGCGATAAAAGAGCATATACAGGTGGAATATTTGCTATGTCAGTAAGAATTGTAAAACCCACTCTATCGCCATAAGGACCATAAAGTTCTAGGTTACTAGAGTTAGTTAAACCTACTGCATCAAAATACCACGCATCTTCAGACATTGTTACTCTACCTCTAGGAGAGTTATAGGTGCCTAATAAAACCCATTCACTACTATTCTCAGCCTGTCCATAAACCTCGAAATCACTAGGTATTTTAGATACTAACGATTGACCTCTATTATAAGCCTCATCAGATCCACGATATGGAACATACCAAGGTGATGGATAGTTTACTGCACACCAGTACTGCGAATATATACGCACCTGAGCTAACACATAATCAGCCCCTAAATCAAACTGCCAATCCTCTCTACGCATATTATCTTTAGATAGGAAAGATGTCATTCTAAAATCAGTTAATGATTTCTCTCCCTTAGTGTCTCCATCAAACAGATATTTCCATCCATAGTTATCGCCAACTATCTCGCCTCTTATGGTATCACCTGACTCTACAGATTTCAGAATACTAGATGGTAGCATGGTAATATTAGCACCATCTAATTTAGTAGTAGGTAAAAATTTAGCTTTATACTCTTTACGATATACTAATTGTGAATACTCATTCTCTATCCACAATACCACAGTATTATTGTTATCGCTATCAGTAATAGCATTTTCGCCTATTACATCAACAATAGATAAACTCATAGCATCAGCAATAGGAAGTGATTTAATAGTAATATCTTTTTCTTGATTACTTAGCGGATCTATACCTCTGTAACCTACAAACATAGTACCCTTTTCAGCCCCATAAGTTGAATCAACCTGAACTCTAAAACCGTTCCATGAGTTATAAACAGTTATATTATCATCAACAGTAATAATAGAGTTAGATTGTAGTTCAGATGTACTAAATGTTAAATCAATAGGCTGTGATTTATTCTCTTTATTATCTTTAACATAAACACGAACTGGAACAGACTGCTCTGCACCTACAAAACCATCTAATACTATCTTCTCTGACAGATAATATGCAGTTTTAACTATCTTCTCTCCCCAGTGATTTGTGTATTCAGCCTCTATCTCAAAAACCCTCTCGTGCTTACCTTTTACTAGAGTAAAATTCATCTCTGCACCACCAGGTATTTCTGTAAATGTAAATACATCAGCACTAAGTTCAACATCAAACGTCTCAACCGTCTCTTTCTCACACGAGAAGAGAGTAAGCGTTAGCATTAATAATATTATTATATTTCTCATACTTCAATTATTTTTATCAAATTAGAAACTTAATGATATACCCAGTGAGTAACTCTTTTGTATCGGATAACTAAATCCATTAGCGCCTAATTCTGGATCCCACACATTAAACTCAGATATAACAAATGGGTTATCAGCTCTACCATAAACTCTGATGCTCTTCAGTCCATACTTACTTAATAATGTAGTAGGTACTGTATAGCTCAACTCAATATGACGACAACGAAGGTACGCTCCGTTATACATAAAGAATGTACTATTCGGAATAGATACTGTTTGAAGTCCATCATTACCTGTTGTAGGGTCATACTGACCGATTCCTGCTACATTAACACGTGGCCAAAATGCATTATCAACCATGTTTTTAGGCGACCAATAGCTATCAGCAATAGCCGATAAAACGCCGCTTCCATCACCTGTAAATGGTGTAATCATTGCTGGATCAACAAATAGAGATGTTTCACCAACACCTTGGAATGAGAATGAAAATTCAAATCCTTTATAGTGTACCGCTCCATTAAATCCATAAGTATAACGAGGAACAGTAGGCAAACCGATATGCACAATATCATTAGTATTTATAGCGAAGTCATTATTTATATCTCTATATCTAATATCTCCTGGCTGAGTACCCGACATTGCAGGTGCTTTACTTATCTCATAGTAATCAGAGAAGATACCATTATCAATATAACCTATTCTCTGTGAAATATCATGACCAAGGTTAGATTTGTGATCTAGAGGTGTATCCTCCTCATAGGTACGTATGTGGTTATAAACAGTCTTGTTATATGAAACATTACCACCAACCATTACCCAGAAATCTTCTGAGAAGACTTTATGATAATTTGCTGAAATCTCAAAACCACGTGTCTCATACTTAGTAAAGTTTGTTCTATATAAAAGCGAGTCTACCTTCGTTCCTACACTATCCATAACATCTTCATATCTAAATGTTGAGTAGTCACGCATCTCTCTGAAATAATCTGCACTTATAGTAAGATTATCAAAAAGACGTATATCAGCTCCCACATTCATAGTCTCAGGAATATCCCATTGATGCATTGTACCCTCCATAGTACCATTATTATATACATAACCGTAAGAGGCTCTAAACTTAAGTAAATTTAAGAAATCAATATTCTCTTTAATGAAATCCTCTTCTGATATAATGTATGCCACACCAGCTGAGAATGATTGACTAGTTATATAATCCTCTACTGCACGCATATTGCCACTCTCAGCAAATGTTGCCTCAAAGAAATATCTATTTTTATAACCATAGCCTACATTAGTTGCAAAGTTCTTATATTTCTGCGGATCAGAATCATCTATTTGACTTGGGTTTTTATTTTTAAACTCTTGTCCGTCATATAGAGTGTAAGCATTAACTACATGATCACCGAAAATACGGTTATACCTCACATTAAACTCATAACCAGTTCCAGAGATTGATGAATTAACACTAGAAGCATCCTCATACTCAGGGAAACTACTAATCAAATCGCCATTAGTCTGTATTAAAGAGTATATATTGTTTTGATAGTAATTAGGATCTAATGTATACTTAGCAGGTACAACAGAGAACTGTTTAGATGCAAAAGACTCTTTCTGAAACACTACATTTGCACCAAAAGATAGTCCCTCAGTGATAAAGTCAAGAACTTGATCATAACTGAATTTATTTACCGTAAAATATCTATCAGCAGTAGTGAAACCTTCATGTATTCTCATGTAAGGATTCTTTGCAATAGAACCAGCATCACCAAAACGAATATGATCCCAATCGAACTCTCCATCTGAAGGGAAAATCATAGGGTAAGTCACAGGATTAGCACCATAAGCTAACGAATAGATATTATCGCCAATATATAACGAAGAAACCTCCTCATATTCATCTCTATATTGTGGACCTTGATACTCATCAATAGTAGTATAACTATTAATAGTCAGTTTAATACCCTTGTTTAAGTTAGCCACCATATTAGCCCTGAAGCTCATCATCTTGTTTTCGATATTGGCATTAAACACGCTAAACTCATCGCTATTAATCATACCCATATCGTCATTCATTGTAAAGGCAGTAAAATATTGAATTGTCTTCGTTCCACCACTTACATTAACTGAGAGACGGCTATTTTTTGTTGTCGGCATAAATAGCTGCTCATTCCAATCATTGGCTGGATAGGCAAAATAGTCATATAATCCGCTAGCTGTTCTAGAAATTTTATCTTGAGAAAAAAGCTCAGCTGTTGTATTACCGCCATTAACTATTGCAGTGTTATAGAAATTCATATATGAAACAGGATCTATAAACTCTGGCTGCATAGTAGGCGAAGCCCACACCTGCTCATAATTTGCAGATATATTAATCTCACCAGGGGTAGAGGTTTTAGTTGTAATAAGTATTACACCATTAGCACCCCTAGCACCATAAGGAGCAGTTGCAGAGGCATCCTTTAGAATAGAGATATTATCAACCTCCTCTGGGTTAATACGTGCTAAATCAAGTTCATTAATCTCAATACCATCCATAAGAATAAGTGGTGTTACATCAATACCATCTATCATACTTCTTATACCACGGATATATATCTCATTATTAATTAGGTTATCCTTAAGAACACCCGGCGCACCTGAGTTAGTTATCCCCATAACACCAGACACATTACCAATGATACCAGGTGTAAGGTTTGAGTTAGAGTAGGTAATTTTATCTCCACTAACTGTTGAGATAGCACCTACAATTGATGCGCTCTCTTGCTTACCATACGCAACATCTCTTAAATCAACACTTGTACTCTCTTCTATCTCTAAATTAACAAATATAGATTTTGTATCTCTATCAATAGGCATCTCTTTCAGGCTGAAACCCGCAGCACTAAATTCAAGAATATCTCCTATATTAACATTAATCGTAAAATCTCCCTCAGCTGTTGTAGTTGTCTTAATACGAGTCCCTACAATTCTTACATTAGCTCTTAGGATTGGATTTCTATCTGAGTCTACCACCTTACCGGTCACTACCACTTTACGCTCATCTTGTGGCTGCACCATCACACTACTAACACTAGAATTTGCATCAGTGCGAGTTGTAGCGTGTGAAAACGACACATCATAAAGCATCATAGCAAGGATTGAGGCACCGAAAACCACTCTCTTCGTAAAACATCCTATCCTACTCTGTATATTATTATTCATAATTTTCAATTATATAAATTATTAAATATTACCTATCAACTAAAAAAATAACACATCATCTATCGTAACCTTACCCTCATTTAGTGGTAAAGTTAAGTGTAGGTATTCAAAATTAATTGGTTGATCAAAATAGATAATTGTCATCTCTCCTCTACCATTACCTAACACAACATCACTCTTAATAGAAACTACTGGACTACTTGTTGAGGCTCTATACGAAATACTACAAGTAGATGGCTTATTTTCTAAGTCTACATTATCAATATCATCACGATATATATGTCTTATAGCCATACCATTAGCTGTATAAGTGTATGGAGAATAACTAACATTTATCTCCACTGTTGCTTCTGTTTCTGTTTCACCCAAAGATATAGCATACTCTCTAACAACATTTTGAGCTGATAAATCAGGGAAATAATCAAATAGCTTGAAGGCATTATCATAATATGTATAACTACCAAAAGACAATCTAGTATATGATGGATTAAAACTCTCGCTATCCATATCAGATGTATATCTAGTTTCAGCAAATTCGATACCTGCTGGTATAGGTGCATTATCTGTATAGTTACCATCTAACAGATTTTCAACCTCTGTTAAAGAGGCACCCATACTATAATGATCATTATATATCTGTACTTTAAACTTATCATTTATTTCAGACTTAATCATCTTTATAGCCTTTATATCAATTGATTTATCGAATAACGAGCTCTTCTCACTATTATCCATATCAACATAATTCAACATGCTACTTCTAATCCTACCGCTACCTAGTATTAATCTCTCTAGCTTAGGGAACGTAACAATATCTGCCATAGAGACTAGTGAATAGTCTAATTTAAGAACAGTAACAGAGTCGCAAAAGTCGTTAAACTGACTATTTGACACTCCATGACTACGCATTATCTCTTGCATAAGAGACTCATCAACTGCGAATGGAATATTAACAATTGTTTGAGCTATATCATCCTCAATTTTTACCAAATCAATACACTCTTCTAATCTAATATGACGATCTACATATAATTGCGATAAGCCTCTCTGGATATTTAGAGTAACATACCCACGCTCATAATCGGCAGTTGATAATTCATACTCGCTATCAGCTCCTGTGTTATCAACATAACGAATTTTTGCATACTCCTCTTTCAAATCTCTATCTCTAAGTATGATAGTAGCATCTGTACCACCCTCTTCGTTATCCAAAAAGATTGCCTTACCCTCAATTCCAGCAAGATATTGTACAGAAGGGTGCGAATCATTAATCGTAGTACCTACCAACATAGATACTTTAGATTTGTTGTTATTGGCATCCATTGCATACATCTCAAAAATATATGATGCAGATGTAAATTCATACCCATCAGCTATATCTCTCGAAGTATCGAAATTTGTAAAAGTACCATCTATAATAACCGAGTCACGAACTCCGTCCGAACTCCATACCACAAGATACTTATCAATCAGTGGGTCATTACTCTCTTTCCAATCAAGAACAAATCGCTTCCAACCAGACTCAATAGAGAGGTCATTAACCTTACCTACATATCTTATTTTACCATCTCCTGCAAACTCTTCATAGGTTGCCTCTTGTGATTCACAAGACACTACAAAAAGAAGAGCAGATAGAATTATAATTATTTTATTCATAACTTTATAATTTTGTTTATTTGATTTTGTTATTTATCTAAAAATCAAAAATTACTCTTTAACAAAAAACTCTATTTCACTGAACGATAACTGCTCTGTAGTATTTAAGTCATTAACAGAACTTGTTGTACCTGGAATCTCTCCAAATGTTGAAAAGTTATCTAATACTTTAACCATAACATATCTGTAAGGAGTATTATTTGCATCTGAAAAATCAACCTCTACATATATCTCAGGTAATCCACTAGCGTCATACACTCCACCACGTGAAACTAAATCAACAGTAATATCTGCTGCATTAGATGCACCATAACACCACGCATCTAAGAATGTTTTAGAGCCATCAGGTGAGAAATACTCTCCAATTTTAACCCACTCTCCATCAATGCTCTCTGAAGCATAAATTTCCATATCACTAGGTAGACGATCTCTAATAGATAGACCCTCATTGTAAAATGCAGGAGAGGCATCACTCTCAGCCTCTGGCAATTCAAAAGGTGATGGGAAGTAATTATCCGTAGCTATCCAATATTGTGTGTACATTCTTAAATATCCTAGCGGCTCTCTATTATCTCCTAGATCGAATATCCACTCAGATTGATCCATATTGCCCTTAGATAAGAATGTTGTATAATATGAACTACCACTACCTTTTTGATTTTTATATCCATCAAAAAGTGCTTGCCAGCTATAATCAGCTGTCTCGTGCGAATTTTTGATACTTGTAGAGTGCATAACAACACCTGATAACATTTTAGCTGTCAAGTATGAAACCTCGAACTCTCTTTTAGCGATAATATTCTCCTTTAAATCAGAGGTCTCTAATACTATTGTTATATTATCATTTTCATCATACAACTCTTCATCAAGAATATAACGCGATCTCATATTACTGTCATTGATATTAAATTTACCAACAGGAATATTTGTTATATCATCTTTAAAATCCTTTCCTACATAATATACATTTACGAAGCCTGCTGTCTCCTCAGGCATATCATCAATTAATATTCTGAAACCATTCCAATATGGCTCAATATCGATGTTTCCATCTTGTAGAATTGAACTAGCATACGACTCATAAGCCTCGAACATTAACTCAAGAGGCTCAGAACGTTCATTTTTATTGTTTTTCAGATAGATTGTAACAGGAATATCTCCACCTTTAATCAAACCATCAAGAATTAACTCACCTGATAATACATAGGCAGATTTAACTACTGGCACATTCCAATCATTAACATAGCTTACTTCAACCTGAAACACCTCTGAATGCTCTTCAGAGAGTTCAAATGTCATCACAGCACCACCTGCAATAGGTTCAAATTCAAACCTATCGGGGGTAATTAACACCTCAAAAGAACCAATATTATCTTTTTTACAAGACAATAGAAGTAGAGGTAACATAAATATAATTAATATTTTTTTCATCTTAATTCCAATTTTAAACTTTGATAAACTTAAAAATATTACCAATAAAGTGTTTGTGATATATTCGATTTCTGCACCTCATCACTATCAATAGGGAAGAAGTAATCTTTAGTACCATTAAAGTTACCACCACTAGTTAGCTCTAAATATCCATTAAATCCATTATAGAATTGAGAGGCAGTACTACCATCAACATTCCATCCGGTAAGTGGCTTAGACAGCTCTACAAATGCGGTTTTCCAACGTCTTAGATCCCAAAAACGATGTCCTTCGAATAGTAATTCGATAGATCTCTCTTGCTGTATAATTGTTCTTAAACCCTCTTTAGTATCTTTACGAGATGGTTCCCACGAATTTTCAGCACTCCATGATACCTCTACATCAGGAATACCAGCACGTTCACGTATAACATTAAGGTATTCAATAGCTTTTTCTCTATTACCAGCCTCATTATAAGCCTCGGCAGCAATTAGATATAATTCACTAAAACGTAAAGCAGGATGATACTGTTGATGGATATTTTTCATTGAACTATCATCTCCGCCATCAACATTTAAACCTTTCTTACACCAATAACCTGTTCTATTATATATCCCCAAAGCGGAATTATATTTATCTACACCCTCGCCAGCTCTGGCTCTAAATTTCACATTAACCTCAGGATCAGTAGACACCTCTCTAAATGGCCAATATCCTCTGTCAAAACCTATGTTAGCATAGAATCTAGGATCTCTGTCTATGTGCGCATTTAATACATCTTCATACTCAGGTAGTACCTCAAAATACTCTTCAACTTTATCTGGATCAGTGATCTTACTAACTAAATTTCTAGCATCGTAATTCCAAGACTTATCCATATTAATAGGAAGTCCATTTTTAGTGTAATATAAATCAACAACATTACCTGTCACAGAGTAAATACCTGAATTAGCAGGGCTATAATATGTGTCACCACGCTTATAACGTGGGTATTTAAATTTAGAAGGACCCGTTCTATCAACAGTTACCCATAACCACTCATAGCCATTATCTTTATCAAAACGTATACCTATAGAGGATCTTCTAATATCAAGAATAGTATTGTTTAGCTCTGTTAGACCTGGTGTGTTATTGCCCTCAGCGATATTTACACCATTACTTTTGATGGTATTAATAGCCTCTTCAGCAGCCTGAGCCGCTCTAGTCCATTTTGTTTCATCATAACTTTCAGCAAATAGTTGCTTGCCATCTCTATCTCTAAAATTATAGTAATCGCTATTACCATTAAAGAGTGGCGATGCCTGATAAAGCAGAACACGTGCTTTAAGTGCTAAAGCAGCATCTTGATTAAAACACTTCTCATAATTAGGAGAAATTTTATTACGTGATGGTAATGAATCAATAGCCTCATCTAGTAATCTAACTATGGTATTGAAACATGTATCAACATGAGAACGAGGACGTTGTAACTCCTCTAAGTCAGCATTTACATCAAATTCACCTTCAGCTAGTGTTACTGGTCCATATTGGCGAACAAGTTCGAAATAGTACCACGCTTTAATAGCCTTAACAAAAGCTTTACGCTCATTAATTTGATCCGTTGTAAGATTGCGACAAAGGTGAGCATGCTGAAGGAATATGTTACAGTGCTGAATTAAAACATATCTATTTGTATGATTAATTGAACCATCATTTGTTGTAACTTGACCAACTGCAGGAACACCGAAATATACTCTATCGCCCTCACGTCCCCACTTACTTCCGTAAGGGTTAGTGTAAGTTTGCTGCCCAGACGCAATCATTGCACCAACCATAAACTCTTGGTTAGTGGTTGGGTTTTGGATATAATAATCTGGAATAATAAACTCATCTGCACCTGTCATAGCAGGGTCGAACATATTATTACCATCTGTTAGGAAAGCCCCTTGATAACAGGTCAAAAGATAAGACTCCAAACCTGAACTCTCTCTAAATATCTGCTCTAAAGTTAATGTTCCACCATCTTCAACTACATCTAACCAATTAGCTGAACATCCAACACCTAATAGGGAGCTAAAAAGTAGTATAAGGAACTTATTTTTATATTTATTTATCTTCATAATCTCAATTATTTATTATTTCGCTCTGTATTAGAAGCTGAACGACACTCCAATAGATTGTGTTTTTTGTATTGGATAGTTAAATCCTTGCTCTCCAAGCTCTATATCCCACACATCAAATGCGCTAAATAAGAATGGGTTGTCTAATCGGAAATATACTCTCACACTTCTTAAGTTTAGCTTATTAATCAAATGAGTTGGTACTGAATAGGCTAACTCAATCTGTCTAACACGTAAGAATGATCCCTCATACATAAAGAAAGTACTCTTTCTTACTGTAGATGTTCCATCTCTATAATAATCCTCCTCAGGATTATGAACAATAATATTATTTGTAGATAGACGTGGCCAGAAAGGATCATCTAGCATATTATCCACACTCCAGTAGCTATCATTGATAGCTGTTAGCATTGCTTGATCTCCTGCAAATGGAGATACCGACTCAGGATCAACAAAGAATGAACGCTGACCAGAACCTTGCAATGAGAATGAAAATTCAAAACCTTTATAATAAAGATTACCATTAAGTCCATAGATAAGACGTGGTGTCTCAGGAAGACCGATAGGCACAGCATCATTAACATCTATCTTCATATCGCCATTCATATCACGGTAACGAATATCTCCTGGTTGAACACCTGGCTGATCTGGAGCATCATTAATCTCTGCCCAATCCGTGAACACTCCCTCTGCAACATATCCGAAGGCTTGCGATATATCTTTACCAATTCTTGATTGATATGACTCTATATTAACAGACTCTTCAAGTTCTAAGAATACTGCCTTGTTATACGTAGCTGTTCCACTTACAATAATCCAGAAATCTTGAGAGAACGACTTTTGATATTTAGCAGACATATCAAATCCACGAGAGCGTACCTTACCATTATTATCAAGTGGCTCAAACTCCATACCTACCGAAGCTGGTATAGATGTACGATATGAGATGATATTGTGACGTATCTCTTGATATATATCAGCATTAATCTCTATAGCATTGAATAGCTTTGTATCGATACCAAAATTCACAGTCTCAGCAATCTCCCATCTAATATCTGGATTTGCATAAGAGTATATTTGGTATGTGTGATCACCATCGCCTTGAATCGCCTGACTCAATGGGAACTGCGAAACTAAATCAGTATTTATAGATTGAATATGCACATATCTTGGATCATCAATAATACCATCATTACCCACTTGACCATAAGAAAGTCTAAGTTTTAACATATTTAGCCAACCAGAGTATCTAGCCATGAAAGACTCTTTAGAGATGATGTATGAACCACCAACCGATGGAAAGAAACCCATTCTATAATCTTCAGCAAAACGCTCAGAACCATTATAAGCAAAACTTGTCTCAGCGAAAATCTTATTCTTATATCCATAAGAAAGACGACCTGCATAGCTAAGATTACGACGTGGATAGATATTTGTAAAGATAGGAGTCACCTGCGTCTCTGTGTCAATAGTACCCTCTTCTGAAGGTTCAGCAAATTTACGCATCTCAACACTCTCTTGCGTTTGGAATACTCCCAATGCACTTATAAGGTGATCGCCAAACTCACGGTTATACATGAACTTAGCCTCGTAGGTCATTCTACGAAGTGAAGTATCATCATACTTGAATATATCTTTAGATATTTCATCTGTTGCACTCTCCGCATTAAGAGAGGTAAGAGTGTGCTCTCCAGTCTTAACATCATACGAATTTAAAGCCATTACCTCAGGCTTAATAACATAAGCATCAGATGTATATGATTCTCTCTGATAAGCTACCGAACCTCTAAATTCAAGACCCTTAGTTAAAGCATCTAATTTATGAATATACTCAAATTTATTTAAAGATGAGTGACGCTCACGCAGTGTGTAGCCTCTATGTAGCTCTAATACTGGGTTGTTTTTATAAACCTCACCATCTGCCTGAAGTATACCTCCAGCAGCACTACCAAATACCCATTCATCTTCACTGCCTGGTACAGGATATGTTGCTGCATAATCAACCTGATTTGCTCTAAAGGCCAAATCATACGCCTCTTTCATATCTGTATATGGACCATAGTAGTCGTCCATTGTAGTAAAGCTGTTAAACTGGAATAGTATATCACCAAGATTAACATTAATATTTGTTCTAAAAGATAGGTTTTTATTAGTGATATTAGTATCAAAAGTACTCATGCGCTCATCACTCTTTAACATACCTGTATCATCATTGTATGTTAAAGATGTAAAGTGCTGAACTACATCAGTACCACCTCTAACATTAACAGAATAGTGATTATTTATATTACCACTCTTGAATAACATATCAAACCAGTCATTAGCTGGATAGACATAACTTGGAAACTCTGAACTACCCGTGCGAGCTATAGTCTCAGCCGAGTAATAAGGTAATAAATCTGGATTACGACCTGTAAAAGCCTCATTATAACGTTTCATATAGGTAATTGGATCTACTACATCTATTACCTCTGTTGGTTGAGAGTAAATTCTCTCATATCTTGCCGAAACATACACGCTACCAGGTGTTCCCTTCTTGGTAGTTACCAAAATAACACCATTAGCACCACGCGCTCCATACATAGCCGCTGCCGACGCATCTTTAAGCACTGAGAAACTTCCTATATCCTCAGGTGAGATACGTGCTAAATCTAATTTCGAAATCTCTACTCCATCCATCAAGATAAGAGGCTCTGTATTAGCACCCTCTTGAAACGAAGTAATACCCCTAACATAAAATTTTGTATTTGACTCATCTTCAGTAAGTGCACCAGGGATACCTCCTGTTTGCCATCCGATAATGCCGGCCACATTACCTGCTAAAGAGGCTGTTAAGTCTGAATTAGAAGACTTTAAATCATCAACTCTCACAGTAGAAACGGCACCTACAACACTCTCAACACTCTGTGTACCGTAAGCAACTACCGTTACATCACCAGCATCCATCACATCAAGCTCAAGCTTAATAACCACATCCTTCATACCTGGTTTTAAGATAGGGTTAGCTATCTTATAACCTGTAAATGATGTCTCAAACTCTGCTTCGGCCTCAACTTTAATTACGAATTTACCATCGGCATCTGAAATGGTACCATCTTGCGTAATTTTATTAATTAATATAACCCCAACTAGTGGCTTACCCTTCTCATCCACTATTCTACCTGAAATTATATTGTTCTCGTCATCTTGAGTGCTAGGCTGCTCAAGATTCTTAACTGTAATATTCTCTCTTTTCTGCTCTCTACTCTTATCCTGTATCTCATTTGACTCAGCTCTCACCTCTAAAGTAAAAGAGTGAACAAAAAGAAGCGAAAGAGCAAAAAACATAATAGAAAAACTATTACCTTTAAAGCGTAAACTTTTTTTCATACATTTATTATTGTTTTTAATTGTCTTATCTAGCCCAATAAAATATAGTGCCCCAAAGTTGCTAGGATACTATATATAAAACTACTATTTTTTATCGCTTTTGGCTGGCGAAACAGCCTTAACTGTAAATAGAGCTTTGCTTTTACCGCTTTTATCTAACAATGTTAATTCATCTCCCTCTATTGAGTAGGTTGCTGCAGCGTTAAGAAGTGTTGCAAACTGTCTCTCTAGTTCAGGGTTCTTAGCCATCATACGTGTCATTCTAAATTTTGAAATAGAGATTGTCTTACTCTCTTCATCAATCTTAGCTACTGAGTTTAGGTTATTCATATCACCAATTGCCATAACTCTAATAGTTGTGCCATGCTGTTCAAGTCTTAGAGTTAAAGAGGTTGAATCTGCTAAAACATTACGATTAACTGCTTTACCATTAATCTCTTGTAGGTGCCATGTTGTGCCTAGTAATGTTGCATCACCACTACCGCAAGCAAAACTTAATAGTGCAACACATAATGCAATAAAATATTTTCTCATATAAAATAATATTTTAGATTATGGAGAGGCAGAGATAATAAATCTCGCCTCTCCATTTAATCTTTATAATTTACTAACTACTCCGATAACTCTTGGAAAATCTCAATGTAAGCCTCTCCCCATTGATTATCACTAACTCCTTCACCTGTACACACAACAGTACGATATGTCTCTAATGAGCCTTTAGGCACATAAATTCTTAGTTTATCAGGGAACTCAGGCGGACCTGAATTGCTAAATGTGTTACCATTGTTTCCTGCCTCTGTTCCTAAACTAAATCTAGTTATCATATCATAAGTAGTTGATGCACTAGCATCATAACGTTGAAGTGTTATCTCAACAACACCTTCAGTCTCATCAGAGATAATATCTAGGAAAGATCTCTCACCGAAATATATTACAGAAGCTGGGATAACTAAATCAGTTATTCTTGCTCTAGCAAATGCCTCAACACCTATACCTTTAACAGTAGATGGGAACTCTATTGTTCCTATATTTGTTCCAGCAAAACACTCCTCTGAGATAATATCAATTTGAGTGCTCTTAATATCAACATTTGTTAAACTTCTACAAGATGCAAAAGCTGACGAACCGATGAAATCAACACCACTTGGAACAGAAATACTTACAAGCTTAGGACTTACAAAGAAGGCAAAAGATGCTATTGTCTTAAGCTTAGAGCCCTCCTCAAATGTAACCTCAGTAAGTTCAGCACAAGCACTAAATGCACTTGAACCTATCTCTACAACATTTTTAGGAATCTCGATAGATACAATACCCGTCTGATAGAACAGTTGCTCTGAAAGAACTGTTACACCTGCTGGAATAGTTATATTATCAAGAGCAAAACATGATTTAAATGCTCCTTCTCCTAAAGCTGTAACACCACTTGGAATATTAATCTTAGCTAGTTTTGCATTGTTAGAGAATGCTCCCTCTTTTATCTCTATAACACCCTCTGGAAGTATAACCTCTGTAAGATTTAACATATTAATTACCGCAGTATCTGGAATTATTGTATTTGTCATCTCAGAAAGATCAAGTACATTAAGATTTTGGAATCTACCAACTGCACTATTCTCACCACGAAGAGTTGCAAAATCCTCAAGAGTCATCTCACCTTTAACCTTCATTGTGTAGATATGCAGATTCTCATTAGCACCAATCTGACTAGCTAGAGAGTTGTTTGCATCAAGAACAATCTCCTTACCAGCTCCAAACTGAATAAAGTTAATTGTATCTACTTTATTATTTTCCTTATCTTCGAAAACTATCTCAAGATAACGATTATCGTTACCATTAGGTGTAAAGTTGATATTAAACAGATCGTTAGCCTCATCATTTGTAATAGATACCCATGCAGGTGTTGAACCTGTTACAGTGTAGTCATAAGTAATTCCATCAACGATGCCGAAAGATAGATTTTGCCCCTCGTTAAGGACACCATAGTTATTGTTTGATATATCAATAATATTGTTGCTTATCTGCTTAACATTAATTGATTTTGTGATACCCTCACTAGCAATTTGTATAGTTCCAGTACGCACAATAACCTCACCATCCTCTTGTGAACCTTTAGGCTCAAGCGGCTTAATATAGAACGAACCATAAAGAGACTCGCCTGATAGCATAGTTGTTGGCTCCTCGCTCCACTCTCCCTCAGTAGCACTAATATTTAACCATGTAGAAGAGAAACTTCTGATTTGATATGGATGAGAAATCTCAACATCAACACTAGAGACATAGTCATTGTAAACAGGCAGAATATATAAATCATCTGCTATTTCAAATTTAGGCATTGGACCTTGAACAATCTCAATAATATCTTTTCTGCTAGAGTTACTAGCATCAGCAATAGTTACAGTAGCACTTCTTTCAGAACCGTTATTTTGTAGAACTGTAACAATAGCGTCATTTCCTACTTTTTCAATAGTTAGCCAATCATGTACTCCTTCAACTGCTGTAACCACATTCACACCAGTTAGAAGAGGTATCTCAATTTCACGCTCTACACCAGACACCACGATAGAGTATGACTCAGACTTATTTGTGTATTGCCCCATCTGTGTGATAGTAGCAACAGCTGTTTGTTGTTGTGCAGTTAAGAAAGTAACCGTAGCACTACGTGAAACACCACTAGTATTAGGATCTAAAGTAACTTCAAAATTCATATCATAAACATCCTCAAAAGATGTTGGAACTTTAACCCACTCCTCTGACGCTGTAACCGACTCTAAAATTGCATTAGAACGTAATCCGATAACTGCATTAGAAGCATCCCTAGCAAGCTCATAAGTTCTTTTTAACATCTCAAAAGATGGCTCAGCTGTTTGATGTATAGTTATCTCATCATCTAAATTATAATCGTCATTTGTAAAAGTAATTACTGTCTCACGATCTGAAATACCATCTAGATTAGGCTCTACGATAATAATAACAGTATCCCTTAAATTATTCACGGGATTATCAATATCATTTCTACCTTTACGCATCTCAACCGTTACCCAGTCTGCATCAGCAGGTATAGAGTACTGAACATCACTTTTAGATATATTATCTTCATCAACCTCTAAACCATAAAGCACAGCGATAGCATAATCGCCGCCCATAGAGCCGATATTGTTAATTTCATTATCACGTACCCTATCACTAGAATAAGCATCAATAGCATTATTCATCATCTGTTTCATGGTTACTAACTCAGTGGTTCCACCGCCATCAATGGTAAGCGAGCCGATACGAATCTCTTCATCCTCGTTCTCCGCAACTGTAAATTTGAAATTACCATTCATAGCGTTACCACTACCCGCAGTAGTAAGCCATGCCTTATTACTCTTAACTGTAAAAGGCTGATCAATGTTAATCGGCAGATTATAATCCCCTGCTGTAATAGGTATTTCGTAGTAGTTTTCAGGCAAATATATATTTGCAGGAGTTGATGTAGACTCCTCATTACCACAACCTACTAAAAGAAAAATTAACGATAAAGCTGATAACTTCAACAAATTCACTTTTCTCATAATAAAAATTAATTAAGTTGTTTATTAAATGTAGTTTTATGGCAATTAGTATCTATGAATAAAAACCAGAAACTACTCTACTTTTACTATATTAAAAAAATTACAAGGATTGAGCTACATAAAAACCATGTAGCTCAATCGCTTTGTATAATAATTATTCTCCAACAATTCTAAACTCGGCAAGATTCACTTGGAAACCAGTACCGTAAGGATTGTCATTAACAGTTAATTTCACATGCTTGTAAGTTGTAGAAGCATAGTTAGGATGAATTCTAACCACTGTTGTTTCGTTAGGACTAGTACCTAACTGAACAGCATCCTCTCCCGAAGCATCAATCCACGTGATTTTATCATTTGATACCTGAACTTTTACAGTTGTTGGCATAAGACCAACTTGAGTAGAAGCCGTTACCGGTATCTGTGTAATCTCAAAACTATTAATAAGAGCGTCTGTAATGTTGAATGTAAATTCATACATACGTGAATCACCGTTCTGAGAGAATGGAGTCCACATTGAGCTAATATCACCATCATAAAGACGATTAACATAAGTAGATTGTCCAGGCTCATCAGTATACTCTTGACTATCTCTTCTAGCCTCAACACTATTAATGAATAGATAGTTAGTTTGAGAATTGTCTATGATAGCATTAGGAAGATCATTAACTGTTGTAACATCAACATTAGAAACGATATCAAAATGTTTACCATAGAAATTAGCTGTAATACCGCTATTAACAACATCTAAAATCTCTAAAGCACGCTTACTCTCTTCAATCTCAACAACACTTGCATAATAGATAGATGTATCAATAGCAGGATTCGTTGCATCATAATTACCCATATATCTATTTGAACCAAAATTAATAGTCTTAAGATTAGGGAAATTAAGTATCTCATTTAGCGAACCCATAGAGAAATCAACATCTAACTCTGTAACATTATCGCAGAAATCACCACCATAATTACCATTGTACTCTGGGAATTTGTTATCAAGTAATACTAACCACTCACTATTAAACTCGCGATTAACAGCAATACCAGTTGCAATTACACGTCTAACATTATTTGTATCATCCTCAGCATTATAATCACCTAGGTAACCATCTCTCTCAACAACAATACTATCTAACGAAACCCCAGGGATAGTAATATCTTCTGGTAGGTTATTTTGTGTATAGTTAAGCTCTTGCTCACCAGCTGCAGTCCAATATCTTACCTTTAAATGCTCTATTTTACTACTCCAATCTGAGAAGAAAAGAACAAGGCTACCGTTAGTTCGGTATTGAGAAGTAACAAGCGTTGGATAAGCTAACACCTCTTCATGATTATCATTATAAGGGCGAGAGTAAGCTGTTAGATTCTTTGAGCGATTAAGCAGACTATCCATCTTATCGCCTAACGAAACAATATTTACCTCAATAGTTGCATTAAGAACTGCGTCAATAATGCCAGTTTTACCCTCATTTGCATCATCATGGAACTCTTGAGCAGGAACTACGAAACTTGTTGTACCTTTTGGAAGTGTATCAACAAATTCATAAGAACCATCATTTGTTGTGTACTTCCAGCTTACCTCTAACTCCTCTATATTTGGGTCAATAGCATTTTGCCATGTAACTGCTAACTCACCCCATTTAGGAACAATCTGAATATCAGTAGGTGTTCCCATATATCTCACTGCGCCATCTCCAGCATACTCTGAATATGTATCTTCTAAAGTCTCACAAGAGGCAAAAGCAAGCAGAGCAATGAGTAGAGATGTATATTTAAAATTATTTTTCATATTTTATACTATTACTGTAGTTTATTAATCTTTAACAAAAAGCTCAAGCTCATTGAACGTAATATACTTACCTCCGTCACCATTACGGTCAACAAACTCATAATGTGAACTCCAGAAGTCAAATGTGTCGTATATCTCTATTCTCAAATATCTGAACTCAACCTCTCCACCATCTTCACGTACTGCATCAAATTCAATAGGCAGATATAGTTCGTCAGCACTATTCAACTCAACCAAATTGTTAATAGTATAGGCAGCAGAACCATTTTCGGCTGAAGCATAACTCCATCTATAACCTAACTCTGTGTCTGGTAATTGTTCAGCCTCGCCTAACTCATACCAATCTTCAAGAGGTTGAGTTAAATCGTTAGTTCCGAATACTTTAATATTACAAGGTAAAAGTGTTTGATACATTTCACCCCAAATACGAGTTAATTTAGCCTCACCCTCGTCTCTATCAAACCAAACAAAGTTACGTACATCTAGCATAGAGTGTATTCTAATCGATGCTGGCTGCTTCTTCTCTTTCATATCGATAAGGAAGTAGTTTGAGTTAACATCATTAGGATCAGTAAGACTAGCAAATGCATTAGGACCTGCAATGAAAGTGTAATACTCATAGATTGATTCATTACCAACATTCTTCTCACCTTTAGTATCACCATCAAATAGATATGCTTGACCTACCTTATAGTAATCTTCATCGTTGATAATTACATTCTTACTAGAGCTAAAAGAGAAGTACTCTGACTCAAGTTTCATACTAGATAGCGACTCAACATCGCTTTTAGTTACACTTTTAGCGATATAACCTCTATTATCCTGAGTTGTGATAATAACATCATTTCTCTTGCCACCACGGTCTAACTCATAGTATTTACTATTTACGCCCTCAGCAATAGGGAAAGTCTCTAAAAGTATAGTGTCTGGATCTCCTGTTTCGAAGTGAGTACCCACATAGTAAACGTGAGCAAGACCTCTTGTGTCAGCCAAACCGTTATACTGAATCATGAATCCATCCCAGTGAGGATTAACCTGTAACTCATCAAAGAATGCTACAGTACCTGATTTTATTGTGCTAAATTTATCAACGATAACATCTGACTCAACATAATCACGATTAGCAATAGTTATTCTAGCCTCAACATCTGTACGAGCCTCAGTGAAACCAATAAGAGTCATTGTGTCTGTCAAATAACTTCCTGTACGCATAACCTCTAAACCTTGAGCATCGATATATCTTACATTTATTGCAAGAATATCATCGCTCTTAGGCAGTGTATACCTAACAAGCGCGCCTCCAGCTATGGGTTCAAATTTCACACTAACTTGTGATAAGTCAGTAACAAATTTGGCGTCATCTTCCTGCTTACACCCTACTAAAAGTAGAGCAAAAAGCATTATATATAACATATTTTTCATATATTTATAATCTATTTATTAATCAGTTTAATAATGTTCACTTTAACTTATAAAATTTAAGCCAACAAATTTACTAATTATATTTTATTTTACCAACCTTTATTTTGAACAATACCAGAAATTAATACCTCTTCTGCTTTTATT
Source organism: uncultured Rikenellaceae bacterium (assembly GCA_964368765.1). Classification (GTDB taxonomy): domain Bacteria; phylum Bacteroidota; class Bacteroidia; order Bacteroidales; family Rikenellaceae; genus JADFUS01. The sequence continues at coordinate 20,721 of CAYJCU010000009.1, read as the reverse complement.
GGGAAAAGATAATCCCTAGGAGGCATAAATGTATTTCTACTACATACGATCATAGGACCTTGACCATTACGATAGAAAGACTCAAGATCAGTACCTAAGATATTCCATCCTCTAAGTGGTTTAGTCATTTCAGCAGCAGCAGTTAACCATCTGCGGTTATTCCAGAATGCTGTACCCTCAAATGCAAACTCAATAGCCCACTCCTGACGTATGATAGTTCTCATACCAGCCTGAGATTTATGTAAATCAGAACCAGCAATCTGCTCCCACGACTCTTGAACTGAAGGAATACCAGCACGCTCTCTAACTAAGTTAATCCACTTATAAACATTTTCGTTCTCTGTTGGAGTAGCATAATACTCATTAGCTGCCTCAGAAGCCATTAGATAAAGCTCGCTCAAACGCATTGCTATATAACCATACTCTGGGTTAGAAATCGAAGACAAATATTCTTGTGTTTGAATATCAGAATCAAGTCCTTTCTTACACCAGTAACCAGTGTGGTTTTGGAACTGATTATTATCAACAAGGTCTAGAGTAGTACCAAATAGCTCACCTTTATGCGCCTCAACAATAATATTATCGTTAGAGGTTGGTCCTCTCTGCCAGTAAGTTCTATCAGCTGCAATATGAGCATAGAAACGAGGCTCGCGACGTAGGTGAAGAGCTACTGTTTTAGCACCTGTTGGAACAACTCCTCTATACATCTCAGTTCTAATCTCCTCAGCAAAAGCATACTTGTCAGCAAAATAGTTAGGGTCTACCTCTAGAGGTAATCCATTCTCTGTATAGTATTTCTCAACCATCTCAATTGATGGAGCAAAAATTCCTAAGTGAGAAACATTATAGTGAGCATGGTTAGTTGCTCCATCTAAAAGAGCAATTCTAGGAAGCTGTAAATTTACTAGCGTACCTTGACCATTATTAGGAGAGGCAGGACGTACCATATGAATAGCCTCACTATTAACATAACCTGGAGCTAATACACTATTCTCAATATCATACATAGCTGATAATATCTCCGTAGATTTAGTCTCAAGATTTTTCACCAACGTAACACCACCAGATTCAGCCTCTTCAATAGCCTCAAGAGTAGCCTCAAGAGCTCTTCCCCACTTCTCTTTGTCTTTTATTTGAGGGAAAATAGCAACACCCTCATAATTCTTAACATCAGCATACATTGCATTACCATTAAATATGTCAGATGCTGCAAAGAATAGAGCCTGAGCCTTAATCATTAATGCAGACTCACGGCTATGGAATGTTTTTCTAGATATATCTTTAAGATTCAAAGGCTGTAAATTCACATAAGCAGAATCAATCAATGTTACAATCTCTTCAACACAGTCATCCAAGTGCGCACGAGGGCGCTGCATATCTTTATCTGAAGTCGTAATATCAAGTGTCTCATTAACAATGATGAATGGTCCATATCTACGTAATAGTTCGAAGTATATTTGTGCCTTAAGAGCTAAAAGCTCTGCCTTCATAAGCCTCTTATCAGCCTCTAGCATATCATAAACACCATCAACTTTATCTAAGAAGATGTTAATATAACGAATATCCTCGTAAAAACCATCTGCTAACCAGATATTAGCATAAGGGATATATGAGTTTTGAAGACCCGCATTGATTGCTAAACCAGTATATTGGTTGTCTCTTCTCATGATATCATTCATTACAAACTCATTTGTTCCCATTAAAGAAGGATTATTGTAGTAATCTGGCAACATCTGATTCATCTTTACATAGCATGATTTGAACCAGTTTCTTGCAGTTACATCCCTCTCGAATATAGTCTCTAGATCCTCAATATCATCCTCTGGGACTAAATCTAGGAATTTTTGACAACCACTACCTACCAATAATAGAAATAGGATTGCGAATATATTAAATAACTTATTCATAATTTTATAATTTATTACTATCTATTTATTAGAAACTTAGATTAACACCAACTGAATAGGTCTTTTGAATAGGATAGTTAAATCCACTCTCACCTAACTCAACATCCCAAATATCAAAAGTAGATATTAGGAAAGGGTTGTTAGCTCTTGCGTAAACCTTTACAGTTCTAAGTTTCAGCTTATTTGTAATATTTTTAGGTAGGTAATAACCTAACTCTAATGATGTACAACGTAAGAACTCTACCTCATCCATGAAATATGTACTCTTACGAACATCACCACCACCACCATACCAATCTTCAAGTATATTAGAGTCTAACACACTAGTAGTTGTTAAGCGTGGCCAAAATGGGTTAGATGACATGTTTGTCTCTGACCAGTGAGAATCATTAATAGCTGTTAATAGTGCTCTACCATCTAAGAATGGAGTTATAGAACTAGGATTCACGAAGAATGAACGCTGTCCTGAACCTTGGAATGCAAAATTAAATTCGAAACTCTTATATGTAATATTACCATTGATACCATATACTAAACGAGGTGTCTCTGGGTAACCGATATAAGTTGCATCCTCAATATCAATAAGACCATCACCATTAATATCACGGTAACGGATATCTCCTGGCTGTGGGTTACCTGGCTGCGTTGGAGAGTTATCAATCTCGGCTTGATCACGGAATAGACCCTCTGCAATATAACCAATTTGCTGAGAAATCTCTTGTCCTTGTTTCTTCTGCCACTCTGGCTTATTAGAAGCCTCTAAAATCTCCTCATATCTAGCTGTTGAGTAAGTAGCTGTTGCATTAAGAATCATCCATAGATCACTAGAGAACTGCTTCTGATACTTAAGAGATAAATCGAAACCTTGCGAAAGCGAAGTACCAACATTATCAAGCTGAGCAGAACCGATACCTACGTGAGCAGGAATAGTGATACGATAGTCAAGAATGTTATGACGGATTGAACGATAAGCCTCTAGAGTGAACTCAATATCACCATTGAAAAGCTTAACATCCATACCTAAGTTAAGTGTCTCTGCAATCTCCCAACCTAGATTAGGGTTAGCGTAAGTAGAGATGTCATAACCTGTAAATGAAGTTCCACCAATAACTGGGTCTTGAAGCTGTGGAGTTCCGATATATGATAGGTAGATAAAACGAGGGCTGCTAACAACACCATCATTACCTACAAAACCGTAAGAAGCACGTAACTTAAGGAAAGATAACCATGAAGATACACCTTGCATCCACTCCTCTTTAGATACTAACCATGCGAAACCTCCTGCAGGGAAGAATCCCATCTTGTTCTCGCTAGAGAAACGCTCAGAGCCGTTATAACCAAAGCTACCCTCAAAGAAATATCTATCTTTGTAACCATAAGTACCACGCATAGAAAGACCCATATTACGTCTTTCAAAGTTATCAACTACTACGCTACCAGCACTACTGTTATCCTCTGTTTGAGCCTGACCAACAACTGTAACAGATGTTTGGTGCTTATCCCACGCAGCAACGTGATAAAGACGTGCCTCATACTGAACTCTATCAGATACAGAAGAGCCTGTATTGTTTTGGTCCATAGCAAGTGCTGCAGAAGAACCATCAGTTAATGGACGAAGTGTTGGAACACCCGTCTCTAAGTCATACTCTTGAAGAGCATACTGTGCAGGAGTAGTAACATAAGCCTTTGTGTAGTAAGCCTCATTAGAGAAAGATACACTAGCTCTAAACTCAAGACCTTTAGTGATTTGATCAAGATCTTGGATATACTCTACTCTATTTACTCCCGAGAAACGAGAACGAGTAGTGTAACCAGAGTGAATTAACATATATGGGTTAGTTCCTGAATCATCAGATCCTCCGAAACGTAAGTGATCCCACATATAAACGCCATCATTAACAGTCTCTTGTGGATACATATATGCAAAATCTACTGGAGATGCTTGGAAAGCAAGACCATAAGCTTGTGTCACATCTTGTGATGGACCATGATACTTATCTATATTTGCAGATGTATTGATATTAAGGCTAATACCCGCCTTAAGTTGTATATTAAGGTTTGCTCTGAATGAAGTAGTATTATTGCTAATATTAACATCAAACTGATTAAGTTGGTCTGTCTTTAACATACCTTGATCACGGTTATGCGAAACAGATGCAAAATATTGAAGGATTCTAGAACCACCACGAATACTAACACCCATACGGTGGTTAACACTCATATCCTTAAACATAATATCATACCAGTCATTATTCGGGTACACGTATGATGGATAGTTAGAGTAACTTCTTCTTGCAATATCCTCAACACTATATTTTGGAGATGCTGTTGGGTCGTTGTTTAATAATGCCTCATTATATTTAGTCATATAAGTTAGCGGATCTACAACATCAATATCTGAAGTAGCTGATGATGAAACAACCTCATAATAAGCAGAAGTATAAACCTCTCCCTCAGTACCTTTCTTAGTCTCAACAAGGATAACACCATTAGCACCACGAGCACCATACATTGCTGTTGCTGTTGCATCTTTAAGTACAGAGAAACTATCAATATCATCTGGGTTAAGACGAGCAAGATCTAGTTTCGAGCTCTCTACACCATCAATAAGGATAAGTGGGTCTATATTTGCACCTTGTTGGAAAGATGTAATACCACGAATATAGAATTTTGTATTCATCTCGCCCTCAGTAAGTGCACCAGGAATACCACCTGTCTGCCAACCGATCATACCGGCAATCTTACCCGCAAACTGTGTTGTAAGGTCAGAACTTGATGACTTAAGATCTTTAGCTCTTACCGTAGTAACAGATGAAACAAGACTCTCTGTCTTTTGCTCACCAAAACCTACTACTGTAACATCTCCTACATCCTCTGCGTCAATTTCAAGTACTACAAGCAGGTTAGATGTCTCTCTTTTAATTCTGATAGTCTTAGTTTTAAAACCTAAGAAAGTAATCTCTATATCGTCACCATTCTCTACTGAGATAGCGAAGTTACCCTCAGCATCAGAGATAGCACCGTTTTGTGTAGCTAATGATAAAATCATAGCACCTGCAAGTGGATTCTTATCTGTATCAAGAATTCTACCTGTTACAGTCTTAGTTTTATCCTCCTCCTCTTGCATCTTACGGCTGTCTCTTGGAAGCTCTTTAATGATTATCTCTGATTCTGTTACCTCATAACCATATTTAGTGCCTGATAGTAACTCCTCTAGAGTCTGCTCAATAGTCGCATCTTTTACTTCAATAGAGAATAATCCCATATCTTTTGGGTTAATGTTCTCCTCTATTATAAAGCCAACGCCAGTTAGCTTACGAATCTGTGATAAAATATCGACGAACGACATATCACTAGCATCTAAAGATAGCTTACTATCTTTGAATGCCTCTTGAATATTTACTCTCTCCTCACTCTTAACTACTGAGCTATTATTAGCAAAAGCAGGTAATGAGAAAGCAAATAACATAAAGAATAACAGAGTACTCTTCATTTGATTTTTTAATCTTTGTTTCATTTCTTCTTAATTAAACCTATATCAATATTGTATTGATACTGTGTTAATAATTTTGCGCTCTACTTTCACAAGAGAGTACGCAACTAATTTTTTCATAGAAAACACACGGGTTCTCACTACTATTCGTTTTTCATGTAAACACGCTCTATCTCATGGGCATCCTCTTTTAAAGTTATACTTATATTTATTGCTTTTTTTATCTTCATTAATGCATCTAAAAGGGTTATATCCTTCTTAAATGACATATTTAAGTTTACATCTTTAAAATCTTCTTGGTTGAAATTAAGCTTAACACCATACCAATTATATAATTCATCAATAACACCATTAAATGGAGTATCTATAAATTCAAAATAACCTTCAACCCAAGCTACATAGTTAGAAACTTCAACATCTTCAATCTTCACATCTTTATCACTAGCATCAACTATTGCCATCTGATTAGGTTTAACCATAATAAGTTCTTCTCCTAAGCCAACAGCCACACTACCCTCAACCAGCACTGTTTTAACAACATCAGAAATACGGTTATTAACATTAAAAGAGGTTCCATACACCCTTACATAGCTATCTCCACTATTTACTATAAATGGTTTATCTGACTTAGCAACTTTGAAATAGGCCTCTCCTTTAAGAGTAACTTCTCGTTTGTCTCCTGTAAACTTAGATGGAAAAATAAGCTCGCTACATGAGTTAAGTACCACCGTTGTTCCATCGTCAAGCGTTATGGTTTGATTTAATTGCTCTGGTGTGATAAGAGTAACCTCAGACACCTTCTCAACTTCACTAACTAAATCATTCTCAACAACCGTACGCCCTTGCACTATCTCTTCAATAGTAGTGCTCTTCTCTTCTGTTAAGATTATTCTCTCACTATCATCGAAAATAACTGTTGGTTTCTTACTATATTTATAGTATGCTATCTCCTGCGACTCTTTTGTTAGATCTGATAGAGAGTTATTAGGATCTCTCAAATCTTTAATAATAACAAAAGAAAGAGCAATCATAGCTGCTGCCACCGAAATTATTGCAACAACAGTATTAATACGCCTACGCTTTGCCTTGTTTTTGCGATTGATAGCTGCACGAAACTCTTTAAGTTTATTTTCTACATCAATATTTTTACTTTTCTCAATAATTTCAGCCTTAATAACACTGTCTTTATCTATATTAACCAAAAGCGTCTCTCTCTCTTGAGGAGATAATATAGCATTATCGAGCCTCTCGTCTCTACCAATAGCCATTGCCATAAGAGATGCAACCTCACTGGAATACATCACCTTATCAATATCCTCTGTTTTAATTTTACTACTCATATTAGGGTTTTTTCTTCTTCTTTTTAATCATATTACATATATATAAAAACTAACTCGAACATTTTTACCTAAAAATTATGTTTTAATTTAATTTTTTCTTAACTTTGCAGATAATTAGAGGTAATTACAATGAAACAGATAGTAAAAAGATTAAAACTTAATGGTGAAAGCACACTACTAGCCAACTTCAATAAGAGGGTAAGCAGTGCTTTTGATGAGGTTTTTGTTTTATACTATAAAGAGCTATATATGTATGCCTCTTACATTTTTAAAGATTCTGACGAGTGCGCCGAAGATATTATTCAAGATATATTCATGAGATTATGGGATAATAATGAGGTACAGTTTGATGCACTACCTAAAATCAAGGCTTTTATATATATTTCTATTAAGAACGCTTACAAAAATCATCTTAAGCACCTTGATATCAAAGAGAGATATAGGGGGGAACTTGACTTCAATGAACAAGACACAACGGATATACAACAGTTTGAAATATACTCTCAACTAGAAGAGTATCTTAGAGTACTGCCACAAGATTGCGCTAAAGTGCTTAAAATGTATATTGATGGTTATGCACCAGAGGAGATAGCGAAACAGTTGGGCTATCAACTACGCACCGTATATAACAAAAAACAAGAGGCTAAGAATATTCTTAAAAAGAAGATACGCAATGGCGTTCTACACTCTGTCCTTACTCTAATTCCGTAAGTGGATTCATAAAAATCTATTTTATGAATTTTTTATCTGTGGGAGAATAAATCTATAATTTAGTTACGATTCTGGCGAATCGTGCGTCCATCGAGGAGAAATAATTACTCCGCTACTCTGCGTAATAATTTCTCTTTTTAGCGGTGGTGGACGCTGTGTCGTTCACAGTTTTTTTTAAATATTTTCGATTAAAACTACCGGTCTGGAAGACTTCCAGAGCGGTTGATTATTTACGTGTCTCAATAAGTTCACTAACTAATAGAGGGAGTCCTTCAGCTGACCGTTTTTTTATATGAATAACACCACCCCTCAACTCACTCTTACTTGGCGTGTTAGGATCTATAAGATATATTTTTGTAGTGGGCTTGACATACCCTACTAACGATGCAGCAGGATAGACAGCTAACGACGTGCCTACAATAATAAGTATATCAGCATCTCTTACTATATTTATAGCAGGCTCTATCATAGGGACACTCTCGCCAAAAAAGACAACAAAAGGTCGTAAGAACGAACCATCCGCATGGCGGTCATCTATCTTCTGCTCCCAACCATCTATTGGCACAACACCCTTTTCATCTATTGAGCTGCGTAATTTACGTAACTCCCCATGCAGGTGTAACACCCTCAACATGCTACCCGCCTCACTAGCGGCTCTTTCGTGTAGGTCATCAATATTTTGCGTAACCACCTCAACATCGAAATATTTTGCCAACTCTACAATAGCCCTATGCCCCTCATTAGGAGATTTCTCTAATAACTCTTTACGTCTTATATTATAGAACTCTATAACTTGAGCACGGTTATTTTTAAGCGCCTCAGGAGTGCACACATCCTCAATACGATAGTTAGCCCACAAACCATTTGAATCCCTAAAAGTAGAGATTCCGCTATCAGCCGAGACACCGGCACCTGTAAAGATAACTATTTTACTATTTGCTCCCACTCTGCCTCTTTAAAACCTATTAACACTAAACCATCTTTAATAAAAAGTGGACGTTTAACCAACATGCCATCAGAGGCTAATATATCAAGTAACTCATCATCTGTTTTACTCTTAACCGCCTCTTTAAGATTGAGTTCACGGTACTTGATACCACTAGTATTAAAAAATTTAGAGATAGGCTTACCACTCGTTATAAACCACTCAGCAAGCTCCTCTTTAGTTGGGTTATTTTTAGTTATATCACGCATCTCTACCGATATATTATGTTGCTCTAGCCAACTAGCTGCACGCTTACAGGTAGTACATTTTGGATAACAAAGAAACTGTGTCATAATTTTACATTAATTTAAAGCCCAAATATAATAATTATAATTGAGAGATAAGTGAAAAATAAAAAAAAATTGCTACTTTTGCAGTAATAAAATAAAAAAGAGTATGAATATCAAATCAATGACAGGCTATGGTAAAGGGGTCTGTGAAATAAAAGATAAAAAAATAATAGTTGAGATACGCACACTTAACAGCAAACAACTAGACTTAAATGTTAAGTTACCAGCCATCTATCGTGAGAGTGAGATAGCTCTTCGTGCAACTATTGCAAAGGGTGTAATACGTGGTAAGGCTGATATTTTTATTACTACTGAGACAAATGAAGAGAACCGCTATCCTAAGATAAATAGTGAGGCGGCTGAGGTATATTATAAACAGTTATCAGCTCTAAATATAGATTTAAGTGGCACCGATTATCTACAAACAATAATGCGTATGCCTGAGGTTATGAAGCAAGAGACAGTAGAGGTGACAGCCGAAGAGCGTGACGCTATATTCTCAGCTACTGAGCAGGCTATCATATCACTTAATAGTTTTAGAGAGCAAGAGGGTTGTGTTATGATTAGCGATATTCTTCAACGTATCGACAATATAGAGCAACTAAAAAATGAGCTATTGCAATATGAGGGAGAGCGTGTTGAGACAGTAAAAAAACGACTTCGTGAGGCACTCGATAAGCTATCGGTAACAACAGATGAGAATCGCTTTGAGCAGGAGTTGATATTTTATATTGAGAAATTTGATATAACAGAAGAGAAAGTACGTTTACAAAACCACCTCAACTACTTTAGAGAGGTGTGCGCTTTTGAGAGCGAAGTGGGACGTAAGATAGGTTTTATTTCGCAAGAGATAGGGCGCGAGATAAATACTACCGGTTCAAAGGCTAACCACTCTCAGATGCAGCAGTTAGTTGTTAAGATGAAAGACGAACTAGAGAAGATAAAAGAGCAATCACTTAATATATTATAATATTATGGAGGGTAAAGTATTGATTATCTCTGCACCATCAGGAGCAGGCAAGAGCACACTTATTAACCACCTACTAGAGCGTTTCACTAATTTAGAGTTCTCTATATCTGCCACATCTCGCTCGCCACGAGGCAGCGAGGTTGATGGAAAAGACTACTACTTCATATCTAACGATGAGTTTAAAAAAAAGGTAGAGAGAGGCGAATTTCTGGAGTGGGAAGAGGTGTATAATGGCACCTGCTACGGCACACTTAATAGTGAACTAAAAAGAATATGGAGCAGTGGCAATGTCGCTATATTTGATATAGATGTAGTGGGCGGAACAAATGTAAAGGGGTTACTTCCACATAACTCACTATCTATATTTATCAATCCACCATCTATTGATATACTTCGTGAGAGACTACAAGGTCGTGCAACAGACAAGCCCGAAGAGATACAAAAGAGGGTTGATAAGGCGGTGATAGAGCTGGGTTATAAAGATAGATTTGATGAGGTAATACTCAACGATAATCTTGAGGAGGCAAAAAGCAAAATAGAGTCTATTGTTAATAGTTATATCAATGGCTAAGAGACGAGTAACACTATATTTTGGCTCTTTTAATCCGATACATAACGGACACCGCACTGTTGCGCAACATATCATTAACAGTAAGGTTAGTGATGAGGTGTGGTTAATTGTGTCGCCACATAACCCACTTAAAAAGAGCACTACACTTGCGCCGCAACACCACCGCCTAGCGATGGCTAATATGGCAGTAGAGAGTTGGGGTATAGATGCGAAAGTTTCTGATATAGAGTTTCATTTAGAGACACCATCATATAGCATAAACACACTCTGCGCCCTTACGGGAGAGTATCCTGACATAGATTTTTGCATCTTAATAGGCGAAGATAATATCATGGGGTTTGATAGATGGCATAAATGGTGCGATATTGCCCATAGCCACAATATAATTATCTATCCTCGTAGTTGCGAGAAGAGTGAGAGTGTAGATTCTAAAATAGAGGCACTTATTAGAGAATCACAGTGTAAAGATGATAGGTTTTGTTATCTTACCGCTGCCCCTCTGATTGATATTTCATCTACTGATATAAGAGAGATGATAATAAAAGGCACTAATATTGACAATTTAACAGCAACTGAGGTTGCTGAGTATATAAAAACGAATAAATTATATGAGCGAGAAACAGACATATCTAAATAAGATAGAGGAGATAAGCGCGTTATTAGATAAAGACGACTCAAATATCAATCTATTAATGGAGAGAGCAAAATTATATATGAAGATAGAGCGTAGAGATTTGGCTTTAAATGATTTAAAGCTAATAGAGTCTTTAGACGAGAGTAATATAGAGGCTCAATCCTACATAATGATGATAACACAAATAGATAGCTATTTTTATAGTGATTTATATAATCCGTAGGCACTATAAAAATGTATTGATAATTTGTATGTGCAGCTAATACAAGCATATCATTTAACCGACTCTATAAACAACTCCCAACCTGCTGCTACTTGGGTTGGGATTGCCACTACCCCATTCTCCATTCGAGATATTGCCGAGACAAGCGCAATCATCTCTCCCTGATTTTTACTATTTATCGCCTGACCTCTACTCAGTCCACTCCATTTGCATACATTTCTTATATAGCTAAGTGTGTGATTCTCAGTTGATGGAGCATACCTATTAATAAACTCAGTGATAGTTGTTAGCCCATACCTCTTTTGATAGGTATATAGCAACATAAATATAGCCCTATAACCATATTTCATATCCTTAAATTGCTTAAAAACATCATCTGTTGAGGGCTGTGTTTCTCCCTCATATTTTATGTTGTTTATCTTAATATTTCCTGGATTATTATTTCTTAATCCTCTAGGTAGTAGTTTCATATATTATATTTTTCACAAAAGTATATATATTATGTATTATACTTATCAATAACATTGTATCAATAATTATAATGATACTGTAATATTTTTTGCTACAAAATTGGAATTTAGTAAGATTATTCTTAAATTTGTCTGATAAACCGGAGTTTTGGATAAAAAACAGTCTTACTTTAAATTATGGATAAAAAAATAGTTATTATTCCAACATATAACGAGAAAGAGAATATTGAGGCGATAATCAGAAAGACTCTATCGCTTGACGATATTTTCAATATATTAATTGTAGATGATGGATCGCCCGATGGCACAGCCGATATAGTAAAAAATCTTATTATCGAATTTCCTGAGAGAGTATTTATCATTGAACGTAGTGGCAAACTAGGTCTTGGTACAGCATATATTTGTGGTTTTAAGTGGGCACTAGATAATGGTTACGACTATATCTTTGAGATGGATGCCGATTTTTCGCACAATCCTGACGACCTACACCATTTATATATAGCATGCAGAGATAAAAATCATTTAACAGTTGGTTCGAGATATGTAACAGGCGTAAATGTGGTTAATTGGCCTATCGGTAGGGTTATTATGTCATATTTTGCATCTGTTTTTGTACGCAAAGTAACCCGCATGAGGGTTATGGATGCTACGGCTGGTTTTGTGGGCTATCGCAGAGAGCTATTAGAGGCTATTGATATGGAGCGCATCAAAATGAAGGGCTACGGTTTTCAGATAGAGATGAAATATACCGCTTGGAAACTAGGCTATAAGGTGGGAGAGGTTTCAATTATCTTCACAGACAGAACATTAGGTGCATCTAAAATGAGTTCAGGAATATTTGGAGAGGCATTTTGGGGTGTTCTTAAACTACCTCTACGTAAAATAAGAGCTAAAAAATAGTTGAATTATGAGAATACTAATTAAAAACGGAACTATTGTAAATGAGGGGACAAAATCTCTTGGTTCAATAGTTATTAAAGATGATAGAATAGAGAGTTTACATATTGAGAGTGAGGCTCCTAACAACATAGATTATGATAAGATTATTGATGCTTCGGGGTGTTATATAATGCCTGGTGTTATTGATGATCAGGTGCATTTCCGTGAGCCTGGTTTGACATATAAGGCAGATATAGCTACTGAGTCGGCGGCGGCGGTGGCTGGTGGTGTTACATCATATATGGAGATGCCAAATACCAATCCACCAACAACAACGCTATCGGCTTTAGAGGATAAATTTTCAAGAGCCAGCGAGGTATCTTTAGCTAATTACTCATTCTATTTTGGTGCTAATAATAGCAATGGCAATATATTAGAGCAGTTAGATCCTACACGTATATGTGGTGTTAAGGTGTTTATGGGCTCCTCTACTGGAGATATGTTGGTGGATAAGAGAGAGGCTCTTGATAGGATATTTAGTTCGTCTCCACTTCTTATCACTACCCACTGTGAGGCTGAAGAGATAGTGAGAGCCAATACAGAGCACTATCGCAAACTATATGAGGGGAAAGATGCCCCTACATCAATACATCCGCTTATCCGTAGTGCCGAGGCTTGTTATAAATCGAGTTCCGAGGCTATTGATTTGGCTGTTAAGCATAATGCTAGATTACATTTACTACATCTTTCGACAGCAAAAGAGATGACCCTACTAAGCAATAAACCAATGAGCGAAAAGCGCATTACTGCTGAGGTTTGTGTGCACCATCTTTGGTTCAACGATGCGGATTATGAGTTAAAAGGAAATTTAATAAAGTGGAATCCTGCAATAAAAAGCGCATCAGACAGAGATGCTTTACGCACTGCTCTGCAAGATGGGCGATTAGATGTTGTAGCTACTGATCACGCCCCTCACACACTAGAGGAGAAGATGCGTGGTTTCTTCGACGCTCCATCGGGAGGGCCTATGGTTCAACACTCTTTATTGGCAATGTTACAGATGAGTGAAGGAGAGGCTCAATTATTGAAGGTAACAGATTTAGTGTATAAAATGTGTCATAATCCAGCTGAACTATACCGCATTGTAGATAGGGGTTATCTACGTGAGGGTTATTTTGCTGATATAGTTATTGTTCGTAGAGGCGAGCACTACACTATCTCTAAAGAGAATATACTATCAAAGTGTGGCTGGTCTCCTATGGATAGTTACACTTTTAGAAATAGTGTAGCCTACACATTGATAAATGGCAACATTGCATACGAGAATGGTGTTATTAATAACAACATAAGAGGAAAGGAATTAAGATTTAGAAAATAAAATAATATTGATGGATAGGACTCTTAAATTTGTCGATGCACTTAAAGAGGCATTTACATCCTATTGGGATAATATAGCAATAGGAGACTATATGTCAGGCAAAAGATACACACATAAAGAGTTGTGTGAGGAGATTATAAAAACTCACATACTTTTCAAAAATTGTGGTGTAACTGAAAAAAGTAAAATAGCTATTATGGGTAAGAATAGTTGCCGTTGGGCAATAACATATCTTGCCACAATTACCAATGGCTCTATTGCTGTTCCCGTTCTTGAGGATTTTAACCCTGTTGATGTATCTCATATTTTAAATCATTCTGAAAGCTCTATACTTTTTTGTGATTCTGTTTTATGGGATAGTATTAAAAACCATGATTTGGAGAGTGTTAAATATGTCTTTGCACTAGATGACAACCTTAGACTACTATACTCTATTAAAGGTAGCGAACTTGATGATTATGAGTATGAGTTCTCTACACGGTACCCTAATGGAATAGTTAAATCTGATTTAGAGTTTAGATATAAGGATGAAAACGAGATGGTATCTCTAAACTACACCTCAGGAACAACATCACTAACAAAGGGGGTCATGCTTACCTCTAAAAATCTTGTTAGTAATGTTACATATATCCCTTTTGAGATGACACGGCGTGGTGTAGAGATTAAGCGCACGATATGTGTTCTGCCTATGGCGCACGCTTATGGATTGGCTTTTGGGTTTTTAGGTGCACTTCTCTATGGTACAGAGGTTATCTTTTTGGGCAGAATACCTAGTCCTAACTTAATGTTAGAGGCGTGCCAAACTATTAAACCAGAGCTACTTGTTCTTGTTCCTCTGGTATTTGAAAAGATATATAAATATAATGTAGCCCCAATTTTTGCCAAGCCACTGGTTAAGGTTATTCATGAGATAGGTGCACTAGATAAACTTTTACATAAGATTATAGTGCGCAAGATAGCTAAGACACTAGGCGGAGAGCTTAAAGAGGTGATAATAGGGGGTGCCGCATTTAATTCGCATATCGGGAAGTTTCTATCTAAGGGTGGCTTTCCATATACTGTGGGTTATGGCATGACAGAGTGTGGACCACTTATATCGTATATCAACCCAAATGATTTTGTTCACAACTCAGTGGGTAAGATACTACTGGGCG
This sequence comes from uncultured Rikenellaceae bacterium, assembly GCA_964368765.1. GTDB lineage: Bacteria > Bacteroidota > Bacteroidia > Bacteroidales > Rikenellaceae > JADFUS01. The sequence continues at coordinate 5,716 of CAYJCU010000009.1, read as the reverse complement.
ATTTTATGGAGATACGTATATCAAAACAAAGTCAGAGTGATGAGTGTGGCGAGATACAGGTGCGTGGCGACAATGTTATGATAGGTTACTATAAAGATAATGATGCTACTGCAGAGACATTCACTGAGGATGGATGGTTACGCACTGGCGATAAGGGCATGATTGATAGTGATGGAAATATTTTTATCAAGGGGAGATATAAAACTATGTTATTAGGGCCTAGTGGAGAGAATATATATCCTGAGGCTATCGAAACAAAGCTATCTTCGTTACCACTAGTGGGAGAGTCGTATATAGTTCAGAATCAACGCAACAAACTAGATGCCTACGTATATCCTGATTATGTCAGGATGAAGAGCAAGGGTATAAATAACGATATGATGATTGAGATTATGAAAAAGAATAGACTTAAACTCAACCGCATCACAGCCAATTTTGAGAATATTTCATCAATATACATATTAGAAAAACCACTACCTAAAACACCAAAAAATACTGTTAAGAGGTATGGTTTAGAGAGTCACCTATCAAATTCCAGGAAGGTGCAATAACAAATGATAGAATAATTAAAAAAAATAGTAGTAATAATTTCGGTAAATTAGAAATTATTACTACTTTTGCGTTGTAATTTGGGTTATTGTTATGGTTATTCGTAAAGCAGAGTTTATATGTAGCAGTCAATTTGTTTCTCAGTGTCCTACTGAGAACAGATGTGAGTATGCTTTTATTGGTCGTTCAAATGTAGGTAAAAGTTCATTTATCAATAGTTTAACCAATAATAGCTCGTTGGCTAAAGTATCGGGCACGCCTGGTAAAACACAACTTATCAACCACTTCAACATTAATGATGAGTGGTATCTTGTTGATTTACCTGGTTATGGTTATGCTCGTGTTGGCAATAGTAAACGAGAAAAATTTTCTAAAATCATTCATAGCTACATGCTTGAGAGGGAGCAGCTATCACTAGTATTTGTTTTAGTCGATTCTAGGCACGCCCCTCAATCTAAGGATGTAGAGTTTATTCGTTTTCTAGCAGAGAGTGGTATCCCACTAGCTATTATATTTACAAAAGCGGATAAACTATCACAAACACAGCTTAAAGGCAATATAGATTCATATCTTAGCAAACTAGGCGAGGAGTGGGAAGAGCTCCCTCCTTATTTTGTCACCTCATCGAAAGATGGACTGGGGCGCGAGGATGTATTGAAGTATATAGCGGAGTGTAATAAAACAATTAAATCACAACAAGGAGGTTAGATTATGATCTGTTATACCAACATAGTATGATGGTTAAGCAGATTATTAAGGAGGAGACAAATTAACAATATAGCAATTAGGATTATGCACAAACTTAAATTTTTCACAGGCCGTGGTTCACGATACATTGCTGAGAAGATAGCTAATATCTACGGCGTTGAACTAGGTGACTCTTCAGTGCTAGAGTTTAGTGACGGAGAGTTCGAACCGTCATATAATGAAAGTATTCGTGGATGTACAGTATTTATCATTCAGTCTACATTTCCACCAACAGACAATCTTTTTGAATTGTTGTTAATGGCTGATGCGGCTAAACGTGCATCGGCACATAAGATTATCGCTGTTATGCCATATTTTGGCTGGGCACGTCAAGACAGAAAAGACAAACCACGTGTATCTATCGGAGCAAAACTTGTTGCAAATATGCTACAAGCTGCAGGAGTACAACGTGTTATGACTATGGATTTACATGCAGACCAAATACAAGGTTTCTTTGATATACCAGTAGATCATCTATTTGCGAGTGGTATTTTCGTTCCATATCTACGTGACCTAGGATTAGATAATGTAGTTATTGCTGCACCTGATATGGGAGGAGCTAAGCGTGCCAACGCATATAGCAAATATCTTGATGTACCTATGGTGGTATGCCATAAGCAGAGAGAGAAGGCAAATGTTATCGGTGCGATGACTGTTATCGGAGATGTTAAGGATAAAAATATTATTATCCTCGATGATATGGTTGATACAGCAGGCACACTATGTACTGCTGCTGAGATGATGATGCAGAATGGAGCTAAGAGTGTGAGAGCGGTTGTTACTCACCCTATACTATCGGGTCCTGCTTATGACAGAATCAACAGTTCAAAATTCACAGAGGTAATTACCACAGATACTATTCCGCTTAGAGAGGATGCAGATTTATCTAAAATAACGGTTCTATCATGCGCTGATCTTTTTGCGGATGTTATCCGTAGGGTTTATGAATATAGCGAGATAAGTTCTAAATTTATCTTCTAGTGAATAAAATTTATTGCTATGAGAGTTGAAGAGATTAGTAGTAGTTGCAAATATCGTGTAATAATAAGTGGTGGTGGCACAGGGGGGCACTTCTATCCAGCTGTGGCTATTGCTGAGAGGCTTAAAGAGCGATATGGCGACGATATTGATATACTCTTCGTAGGTGCTTATGGCAAAATGGAGATGGAAAAAGTTCCACTATTAGGGTGGAAAATAATAGGTTTAAATATAGCAGGATTACAGAGGAGGGTTACAATTAAAAATCTATCACTACCTTTTAAGGTAATAGGTAGTTATTGTAAATCGAAGAGAATAATAAAGCGATTTAAACCACAAGTTGCAATAGGGTCGGGAGGGTATGTTACTCTCCCGATTATTGGCTGTGCAGCTCGCAACGGCGTAAAAACAATGATATGGGAGGGTAATTCGCACCCTGGCATGGCTAATAGACGCCTAGCTAGCGGAGCATACCGTATTTTTGTTCCGCATAATAAGATGACATCGTTTTTTGATAAAGAGAAGGTTGTGGTGTCTGGTGTTCCGCTTAGGGGTGTTATGAACATAAGTAGTAGTGCCAAAGAGGAGGGTTACAATCACTTCTCTCTTGAGAAAGCTAAGCCAACACTTTTTGTTACTGGTGGCAGTCTAGGTACAATGGTGTTTAACAGAGCATTAGCAGAGGCTTTTGAAGAGCTTTGCCAATCAAATATCAATCTGATATGGCAATGTGGCTCTCAGCACTACACTAAGATTAAAGAGCAACTAGGCGATAATATACCATCTAATTTTTACATCTCTCCATTTATTGATAGAATGGATTTAGCCTATAATGTGGCAGATGTTATCATATCACGTGCGGGAGCATCATCTTTAGCAGAGTTGGCTCTCACTGGTAGTGCATCTATAGTGGTACCATCATCGTGGGTTCCTGATAATCATCAGGAGAAAAATGCAATGGTTTATGTTGAGTCGGGGGCTGCTATTATGATTAAAGATCAGGATAGTGCCGAGCAGCTAATACCAACAGCTCTATCACTTCTAAAAGATGACACAAGAAGAGAGGAGCTCAAAGAGAGGATAAAAAGTTTTGCCGAGCCCAATTCGGCAGATATAATTGCAAATGAAGTAATAGCTGTTCTAGAACAAACTATTTAACCGCCTTTTAAAGGGGCGACTAGTTAAGGGATAATATGCAATATATATATTTCATAGGTATAGGAGGCATTGGCATGAGTGCCCTGGCACGTTTCTTTCAACATAATGGAAGGAACGTGGCGGGTTATGACCGTACCCCTACTCCACTCACAAAAAAACTTGAGAGTGAGGGGGTAACTATATGTTATGATGATAGATTAGAGCTTATACCAGATGCTTTTCTCTCTAAAGATAATACACTTATTATCTACACCCCTGCTGTACCTCAGTCACATAGTCAATTGAGTTACTTCAAAGAGCATGGGTATAAGATAATAAAACGCTCAGAAGCATTAGGAGAGCTTACTAAGGGGAGCTATCTTATGGCGGTAGCTGGCACACATGGAAAGAGCTCTACCTCTACTATGGTTACCTATTTCAATCATTGCGGTGGTAGTAACGGAAGTGGCAGTGCATTCCTAGGTGCTATCTCTAAAAATTTTGATTCTAATCTCATCCTTGGAGATGGTGATAGAGTGACTGTTGAGGCTGATGAGTTTGATAGATCTTTCCTGCAATTATATCCAGATGTGCTATTGGTAACATCTGTTGATGCAGATCATCTTGATATATATGGTAATCACAACTCGCTACTTGATAGTTTTACTAAATTTACCTCGCAGGTAAAGAGTGGTGGAGCAATTATATATAGATATGGCATACCGCTAACCGTCAATAATAGTGATGTTGAGATATATAGTTACAGCTTAGAAAATAGTGAGAGTGATTTCTATACTCGTAATTTAAGATGCGAAGATGGTTTACACTACTCTTTTGATATAGTGTGCCCTGATAGAGTTATTGAGGGTTGTACTCTAGGCGTTAGTGGACGTATTAATGTTGAGAATTGTGTCGGAGCAGTTGCTATGCTATGGTATTCTGGATTTAATGAAGAGGGCTTGAAGCATGGTCTATCAACATTTTCGGGTCTAAAGAGACGTTTTGACATAATACATAATGGCAAAACTCTATATATTGATGATTATGCACACCACCCTAGCGAGTTGTCTGCTACAATATCATCTGTGCGAGAGCTATTCCCTGAGAGAGAGATAACAGCACTGTTCCAACCTCATTTATATAGTCGCACTCGTGATTTTGCCCAAGGTTTCTCATCTGAGTTATCAAAGGTAGATGAAATTGTTCTACTTCCTATCTATCCAGCACGTGAAGAGCCTATTGATGGTGTTACTTCAGAGATGCTGCTAGATGATATAACAATAAGCCAAAAGAGTATAATAGCAAAAGATAAGGTTATAGACTATCTAAAATATAAGGAGTTAGATATATTAATAACATTTGGTGCAGGAGATATAGATACACTCACCACACCAATAGAAGATTTATTAAAAAGTAGAGAGTTATTATGAATAGGATAGGTGGAGTAATTATAAAAATTATTGCGTTAATACTATTCATCGTGCTTATCTCGTTCATAATACACAGATACAACCGCATGAAGGAGAGTATTGTGGTAAATAGTATTAATTTAAATATAGATACCCTTAGCACTAGATTTGTTACTGAAGAGCATATTAACAATATACTCAACGAGACAAATATTGTTATAGGAGAGACAAAGATAGTTGAACTATCGTTAGATAATATTGAAGAGTGTCTTGAAAATGATATATATATTGACAATGCCACTGCTTATGCCGATATATATGGAGTATTAAATATTGATATTACACAATTTCCACCCATTATGCGTATGATAGATACAGATGGAGCATCATACTACATAGATCATAGGCTAAGGGTTGTTCCTAAGCGTGGTTCAGTAATAGCACCAATAACAATAGTATCACAGAGCGATAATATCTTTCCTCTCTCAAAATTAGCAAAAAAGAGCGAAGTTGAAGAGAATACAGAGCTTACAAAGGATGATACTAAAATGTATGACACCCTTAACTGGCTTACTAGATTTGTAAGATATATAGACAATAGCGAGATCTACTCTGAGATGTTTACTCAGATTAATATAAATAAAGAGAGAGAGGTGATACTCTTCCCTCGTATTGGTAACCACCATATCGTTTTCAGTTGTCTTGATTCTCTTCACAATTATGAGGGACAGATGCAGAAACTGGATAAATTTTACCGAAGCCAGAGCGATAAGGGGGGATGGAGTGAGTATAAGAGTATAAACCTAAAGTATGATGGTCAGGTAGTTGCAAAAAAAAGAGATAAATAATTAGTAGTGTCCGGCGAACCTGAGGATTGAATTTATGCACGTCATATC
>CAYJCU010000008.1:0-43261 GCA_964368765.1 uncultured Rikenellaceae bacterium | reverse complement strand
GTAGATATGACGTGCATAAATTCAATCCTCAGGTTCGCCGGACACTACTACTCTTAAACATAGACAACTCAAGTGCTACATCAAATTTCTGATTTATCTCCCAAGAGAAATCACCTGAAGCAATAGTGCTAGGTTCAAAACCAATAACCCCCTCATACTCACGAAGTCCCACGCTATATGTTGATAGGTATCCATAATCTCCAATCTGGTCATTACCTTCATTTTAGTCCATTTGATTATAATAAATGGTAATGAACAACTATTATTAGGTCGTAACTGATTGAAATACAGCTTTAATATAGTTTTGCGACTGCCCCTGTTCTATTGTGTAGTATGTAGACAAATAAAAGAGTGTCTAATAGAAAAAATAGTCTATTAAACACTCTTTATACCCTTTAAAGGGTCTATTAATTACAGTATATTATCTTTTCCCACCTTTAGGTCCGCCATTACCTTTACCCATAGGTTTTTCTCCCTCTTCTTGTGAACCCTCATCGTCGTTTTTCTTCTTTTTACCCGTTATCTCTCTGTTGAAGTAAAAATTATCTTCACAAACCGACTGGTAATGTAATCTCCAGCGTTTAGCCTCTTTCTCGTTGAGTAGAGATTTGACATTATTATATAGTTCTATATGTATCGGTGAGGTCTTATTGGCAATTTCAGACATATATTTACGAACCAGAGACATAGTTGTTTTGTCTGCTTCGCTCATAGGTTGATTTTGCGCCTTAGGATTATTATACTTCTCATTCATTGTTGAGATAGCATTGAGTTGGGTCATAAACTCAAAACGAAGGTTATCCATCTTAAGTAGATACTCTCCAAAATAGGCCTTAATAGAGTCTTGTTTAGCTTTGTTTGATATTTTACACTTTTTTATTACTTGATCTACATCAAATAAAAACAGACCCGTTGTTGTCGTAATATCCTTTGGACTCTTTCTCTCTTCTGTATGGGTAGGGCCAACTTGTCTCTGACGTCGTACGGCTTCACTCATCCCGTTATTATAATATTGTGCAAAACTATCTAATGACATAAAAAATAGTGCTATTGATAGTAGTATTAAAACTCTTTTTTTCATAGTTGTCATTTTATGAATGATAGGGACTAATAAAGTAGCAATTTGTCACCATAAGACGATGACCCAAAAGTTTGATTTTGGGTCATCGTCAATATTCTTAGTTGTTATATGTTGGTAAAGTTGAGTACTCTTTTGAGTATCTAAGGTGTTGCTCAGCATAACCCTCAGTGTAATCCATAGTAACATCAATGATATTTCCGTTAGCATCTTTTACAGCTGTCATACGTGGATTAATAAATCCTTTGTATGGAGGTATTTTAAGAGCCTCGTTACGAGATAGAATTTCTGCATGAATTTTTTGGTTTGGTTTAATACCATAATTTTCAATTAAATCACGACCAGCAACGAAATCACCCTCGGATTTAATGCGCTGAACCTCTACTAGTAACTGTCCGAATAGCTCACGAAGTTTTACATAGTCGTTCACCACTACGAAGCTTTTGCCATCACGCTCTTTAATCTCAACCACTTTATCTTTTGCACCTTTCTCTAGTACCCATGATGCAATAGTGTGACGATTTCTCATGTGTGCCTGCTCAATGTTTTTACCAGGGTTAATACGCACTAATTGTGTCATATATCCATTCATGATATAGTTATAGTAAGCTGCTTTATATGCCTCCATATCTGGAAGAAGTCCTAATTCAACCATTTTATTATCTGCCATATAGTAAAGAGCAAAAAGATCTGCACGACACTCTTCAATAGGAGAGCCATAAGCTCTTAATGCGTCAGCATCAACACCTGGAAGAAGTTTTCCTGAACCATGTCCAAGGCACTCATGTAGGTCTGTGTGGATATTGCTTGCAACTCTACCATATTTCTTAGCTCTTTCGCGCTCTTCGTCATTCCATATAAACTCTTCAGCAAAACCGCTACCTTGTGATGCCATTTCGTATGCACCAGCAATGTTGTCAATAGTTACCGATTTAGAACCATGATCTCTACGTATCCAGTTTGCATTCGGAAGGTTAATGCCTAGTGGCGAAGTAGGGTAGCAGTCGCCACCTAGCATAGCTACTGTAATAACCTTTGCACTAACGCCAGTTACCTTATCTTTCTTGAAACGCTTATCTACAGGTGAGTTATCTTCAAACCATTGAGCATTGTCGCTAATTTTCTGAGTTCTCTCCGATGCTTTAATGTTTTTGAAATTAATAACACCCTCCCAAGTAGCTTTCATGCCTAGTGGGTCTTCATAAGTCTCAGTAAAACCTAAAACGAAATCAACATCTGAATTTGTCTCTTTTGTCCAAAGAACAGCGTACTCGTCAAATTCACGTAGGTCTCCAGTACGATTAAATGAAATTAATTTATCAATATATGCACGTTGTGCATCATTTTCAGCCACCTCACGTGCCTTTTCTAGCCACTCAACAACACGTGAAAGGGCATTATTATAAAGACCGCCAATCTTCCACACATTTTCTGTTACCTTTCCATCTACCTTCTCAACACGGCTATTAAGACCATAAGAGATAGGAGTGTTGTCGTTAGGTTTCTTTATACTATTATAGTATGACTCAACCTCATTTTGAGTTACACCTTTGTAGAAATTAACAGCCGATGTTGTAATTAAATCAACACCTTTAGCTTGGTTACTCTTTTTAGGTAATACGTTAGCATCAAAAATCACAGGGTTGATAACTTTTAGTAGAGCATCAACATCGCTATTATCATCAAGTGGTAATAGTTTTGGATCTAAAGATTTAACCTCTTTTGTGAAGAACTCTTGTGAGAACTCTGGAGTAAATTTGTCTGAAGAGTAGTGGTGATAAATTCCATTAGCAAACCACACACGTTTAAGATATATCTCTAACGCCTTGAAATCAGCCGAATTACGATCGCCCTTATAGTTCTCATAGATAGCCTCAAGGGTACGACGGATAGCTAGATTGTAAACACCATTTTGGTCAAAAAGAATATCACGCCCCTCAAGAGCTGCTTGCGAAAGATAGTAAATATACTCTTTTTGCTTAGGTGTAAGAGACTCAAAATCTTCCACTTTATAACGTAATACCTGTGCATCAGCGAATCCCTCAACTACATATTGAAAATCGGTGTTACTAGTTTTAACTTCGGCTTTTTTCTCTGCGTTACCTCCACACGAGAATAGTAAAGAAAGTGTTGCCATTGAACAAATTAATTTTCTCATATTTATATTTTTAAATTATTTTAACATGCAAAGGTATAAATATTTTATGATTTTTGAAAATATTTCATTCTATTTTATAGTGCTAACGTATGAAAAGTTTACGATACCTTATTAAGGTACATCGTTTGCACGGTTCATTTTATTTGTAAAAATACCTATTTATGGGGATTGTGCAACATTATGTTTATATCTATCTTTGTATGCTTAAAAAAAAATATAGTTCATAAAAAAAACAATAATAGCATAGGAAAATATTATAATTATAATCTAATATTATAGTAGTGTTTATTTAGAGTGAAAATTATTTTTTTATGATATTGATTTTTAAAATAAACTTTAGGACACTTACAACTGTTTATCTGTTTCGCAGTTAATATAAAACTATTTTATTACTAACTTAAACCATATTATATTGATGAAGAATTTTACAAGTAGGATTTTAGTTTCTTTATTTTTGTTGCTTATATCAAGTGTTTGCTATTCGCAATCGCAGAAAATAGAGGTTAAAGGGAAAGTAACTAATGAGAATGGTAAACCGATAGCTCTTGCAAGTATTTATTTGCACGATAACTCTAATTTTACTTATAGTCAGGATGATGGTAGCTATAAAATGTTGATAGATTATGGCGATGCAGTAATTACTGCTAGTTTTGTTGGCTATGTAGATAGAACCTATAAAATGAATTTTGAGAAGAGAGATAGTGTTATCACTTTGAACTTTATTCTAAAAGAGGAGTCGCTAGAGATAGATGATATTACTGTGCAGGCAGAGATAAAAGATAGTAAAGATGGAACAAGTGTTTATGAGATAAAAGAGCAGGCTATTAAGCAGGTGCAGGCAAAAACACTGGGAGACATCTTATCTCTTTTGCCAGGTAAAAAAGTTGGAACAACAAGTTTAAATAGTGTTCAAGAGGCTAACCTACGTACTGCTACATCAAATAGTATGAATAATTTTGGTACATCTATCATGGTTGATGGTGCAGTAATGAGTAACGATGCCAATATGCAGGCAGATAGTCCAGCTACATCTATGGGTAGTGGAGAGGCTAACGTTGGTGGTGGTATAGACTTACGTACTATTAGTGCAGCTAGTATTGAGAAGGTGTCTGTTGTTACGGGTGTCGCATCGCCTAAATATGGCAATCTTAGCTCAGGATTGGTTCTTGTGACAAGTAAGGTGGGGGTAACTCCATTTTATGTTACGGCAAATCTTAACCCTGGTTCATATCAATTTGCATTAACTAAAGGGGTTGATTTAGGTAAGGCAGGACAGCTAAGTACCAATCTTGCCTACACATATTCTGATGCTAGTAATGTTGATAAGAAAAACTATTTCAATAACATAAATGGTGGACTAAGATGGAGAACACGTATTAACGAAAAATTAGATTGGTATAACACCACCTCTTTCACTCTTAACTACTCAAAGAATGGTCAGTATGATGATCCAGATGATTTTTATAAGAATACTAGTAATATAGTAAATAGTAGCTACGGTTTAACCGTAAACGGAAACCTTAATCTATTAGGTAAACTTTCTTATAATCTATCCGCTACGGCTAGTAGTCAATTATCTGAGCAGGTATCAACACAGACTAATGGTCCACTACCACTTGTTAGTGGATTAGAGACGGGATACTATTTTGGTGGATATTCGACCTTAGTTTATCCTCAAGAGACTATCATGACAGGACTTCCTGTGAATGTTAATGGTAGTATAGATGCAGATCAATCGCTTAAAGTAGATGATTTTAGCTTCTCATTTAGCACTGGTCTTCAGTACTCTTTCAGTAAAAATTATGGCGAAGGACGTGTTGTTGATGGTGCTGTATCGGGACTTACTACTATTGCAGCTAGTCGCTCTACAAACTTCTACGAAGTGCCAGCAACTAATATTATATCGTTATATCATCAATCAACGATACAAAAGAGTGGAGACAATAGTTTTTATGAATTACGCCTAGGAGCAAGATATGATAATATGTATTTTAAATATAATCTATTGTCGCCTAGATTAGCGTTTCAAGCCAAATATTTTGATAAATACCGTGTGAGGGCATCTTATGGTGTTTCGTATAAAGCGCCAGCAATGATTCAGTTATACCCTGGCCCAACATATATTGATAATACTGTAATGAGCCACTATACAGATAACCCAGATGAGAGAATGGCTATTGTTTATACCTATGTATATCAGCCAGATAACTCATATCTTAAACCAACAAGAGGAGATATGTTTGAGTTGGGTTTAGACTATTTTGGCGATAAATTTCAGGTGCAACTTACTGGTTATATGAAGAGCCTGACAGATGGAGTAGGTTATACGGATCAGATGAGGATACTTAATATACAAAATTATGAGGTTGTTGAAAGACCAGTAGGTGAAATGCCCATAGTAGAAGCTATTCCAGATAGCTATGATAGGGTGGTAAATACCTATGGTTTGATGCAAAATAATCAAGAGTCTAAGACCTATGGTATTGAACTTACTTTGACACCACCTAAAATTGAGGCTACTAATACACAGCTAGATTTTAGATTAAGTTATATGATGACAGAGGCATATAATAATAGTGATGAGATTAGGATAGAAAAGTATTCAGTTGATAGTGATGAAATTAGATTTGGGGTTTATAATCCATCTCCTACTCGATATTACGTTTCATCTGCCAACCTAACACTTGTGCAGCATATACCGTCACTTCGTTTAGCTGTTACTCTTATATCAGAGCTTAACTTTGTAGATTATAGAGACTATCTAGATAAAGATATATATGCAAAAGCATACTATGATGCATCGGGAGAGTATCATGTAATTCCTGAGAGTGATAGAGCCTCAAGTGAGTACGAAAATTTACAATTATCTGCTAGTGAGTATGATGTAGAAAAAACACCATTCTACCCTAATTTCCATTTAAATATTAGGAAAGAGACAAAGATGGGGCATTCATTCAGTTTATATGCTAATAATGCATTTTGGTTACGTAAACAATATACATACAAAGAACATGTAAGGACTATTGAGAGTCTAGTTACATTTGGTTTCAGTGTATCATTTATGATTGGAGGACATTAAAAATATTATAAAATTAATTAAAAATTAAAGACGATGAGAAGAAAATTCACTATGTTATGGGCTGTAGTAGCCATTAGTCTGCTGTTCGTTAGTTGTGGTAACGATGACGATGATAATGAGAGTTATTTAGGTTCGCTTACTGTTAAGCTAGAACTTAAAGAGGGGTTAAGTGATATTGAGTTAGATGATGTTGATGCTGTGCTTGTGAATATTCAAGATAATACCGAGCGTGAGGCAGAGTCGGATGATAATGGTATTCTTAAATTTGAAAATTTACCAGCAGGTAACTATAATCTAAATGTGTCAGAGTCTCGTGAAGATGGTGCTTATACACTTACTGGTACTATGTCTAGTATTTCAATTGCTGCACAAGAGGATAAAAATATAACTGTTGAGATTGATGCTGTTGTAGCGGGAGCAGACTTTGTAATTAAGGAGGTATATTATGTAGGCGCAGGAGATAATTATGCATCATTGTTTAAAGATCAATTTATAGAGATATTTAACAACTCAGGAGAGACTCTTTATGCTGATGGACTACATGTGGCATCTCTTTATGGTCAGGCTGATGATAATGCAGATGTGAACTATGCTACTGTTCTTGATATAGAAGAGAATGTTTATGCAGAGTTTATATATGTAATTCCTGGAAATGGTACTGAACATCCAGTAGAGCCAGGTAAGAGTATTGTGATATGTCTTAATGCAATGAATTTTAAAGAGAGCAATATGTCTCCTGATATGGCACAAGATCTTACAGGTGCTGATTTTGAATTATACTCTATTGATTATCTTGTAGAAAGAGGTAGGGATGCGTCAAGTGCAGGTTATTGGGATTTTAACAACCCAGATGTGCCTAATGTTGAGTTAGCTTATCTAAACAATGTGCTATCTTTCCCGTTAATAGATATCTATGGTCCTGGTATCGTTATTTTCCGTCCTGAGACAGAGATTGATTACCATGAAAATACGATTACTTATACTACCGTGCACGATGCAGATGATATGGAGTATATTCTAGTGCCAATACCTGTTGAGAGTATTATTGATGGTGTAGAGATTTTAAAAACATCTAATGAGGGTGATTGGAAACGTATTCCTTCATCAATAGATGCTTCTTTCCACTATATCAATCCTGATGCCTTAGCTAGCTATACTAGTGAGAGTTCAGTTCGTAAGGTAGACGAAGAGGCAACTAGAAAATTAGGTCGTGTGGTGTTAATGGATACCAATAACTCATATAACGATTTTGAGGTGGTTGTTCCTGCAACGCCTAGAGGATATGATAACTATGTAATAGAGTAATATCTACTGCACTTATCGGGGGCTGAATTATTATATTAATGTTCAGCCCTTACTTTTAAAATTAATATAAATCTAAATTACGAATATATGAGGGTTACTATCATTTCTGCTATATTATCTTTGTTTGCTATAGTTTCCTATGCTCAAGAGGAGGTGGGAACACTGCATATTGATAGTATTGATTATACTACAAAAATTAACACATATAATAGGTTCTTCTCGCAAAATCCATCCTCATTAATCTTTAATGAGATGAGTAATTGGTCGTATATTGGGGCATCATATCATACCTTTGAAGGAGATTATCGGAACCCTCAGATTACCAATAATGGCTCTGTGTTAAGCGTAAATACTGAATCTATACTTAACCTTAGAGATAAAGGTTGGGCATTTTATGGTAAGTTTGAGTATGTAAATGGTGGGTGCGATAGTTTAGATGGAAATATCTCTTTCCGTTTACCAGAGAACGGTTCTCCTTATTATGATTTTCTTCAGAAAGCGGGGCCTTGGGATTTTCAAAAATATCAATTAAAAGGTGCAGTTGCAAAAAGATTGAGCGAAAAACTTACGTTAGGTGTTGCTATTGATTATACGGGCAACCTGTATTTCAGGATTCAAGATATACGTAATGAAATAACTGAGCTGGTAATGGATTTAAATTTCTCATTAAGCTATATGGTTAATGAAAATAACTCTCTATCACTTGGTGGTATATATCTAAAAGAGAAGAAGAGACCTTCATACTCTACGAAGTATCAACATGGGGCAGATTCTTATCTTTATACTATATATATAAATGCAGGTTTAGGAACTTATATTAAACCGCAGAATGATCTATTTCCAACTATCTCATATCATGATGATCAGTATGGGGGAAGTGCTCAGTGGCTATATAATGGAGATAATGCGCATTACAGTGTGTCGGCATCATATCTTATAGGGCAAAATATGGTTGATGATAGACGCCAGACAGACCTATCTGAGAATGAAATCAGCGATGTTTTGGTTTATGATTATAGCAAGATGAATTTGTCACTTGCAACACACAATAGGGTAGGTGCTAGTGACCTATATGGTTATGCATTTGTTACTATGGTTAGTGGTGAGGGCAAAAACCTAAACTATAATACTAATGAGTATATTAATAATTATACAGCAGATATAATGCAATTTGGTTTTGAGATAACCTATATAAGTGATGGTTCGTTATTAAGAAAAATCTCTATTAATGCCAATTATGATTCTCAAGCGCAGTTCGATCGTAGCTATGGTTACTCGTATGAGTGGAGTAATATAATAGGAGGGGCAAATTTTGAGTTGTATAAGAGGTTGAATAGTAGTAATGCCCTATCTTTGACACTTGGTGGATATTATAAAATGAGTCTTAGTCATAAATTAGACGAGGGTGCTGCCATAGATAATCTATACACTACAATTATCGCACAACCAACAATGGGGTATCTGGCTTCAGATTATTACAGTGCTATTGCTGAGGTAATGTATAAAACTCAATTTATGGGCTATATCTTTGAGTTTAATCTTGCAGGAGGTTATACAAAGCCATTAACTATCCACGAGCCACAATTTGCTCATTATGATTTAGATAGTGACAATTTCAATGTAAATTTTGGCGTGAAAATATTTTTTTAAATAAAACTTAAATTAAAAAGAATGAAAAGAGTACTTAGTTTTTTAGTATTAGGTGTGATTCTACTTTCAACATCTTGCGCAAGAGCACAAAGTTATAGTAGTGATAAGCCTGCTTATGTGATTTATGATGCCAAAGGGAAAAAGGTGTCTTATAGCGATATGTTAAAGGCGATGTCTAATGTAGATGTATGCCTGTTTGGGGAGTATCATAATGACCCTATCTCTCACTGGTTAGAGTTAGAGATGGCTAAAGATTTGCATAAAATCAAGAAAGAAAAATTTGTTATGGGGGCTGAAATGTGGGAGACGGATCAGCAGGTTGCCCTTGATGAGTTCTTGAAAGATGATGAGGCAGATATATCATCTTATGCGTCGCAGAATAAGCTGTGGCCTAATTTTTCTACCGATTATATGCCACTATTAAGTTATGCTAAGGGGAATGATATAAAATTTATCGCTACTAATGTTCCTCGTAGATATGCAAGTATAGTGTCAAGAAAAGGGGTTCAGGAGTTAGATTCATTAAGTGCTGAAGGTAAAAAGTTTTTGCCACCACTTCCGATACATATAGATCTTAATAACGAGTTCTATAGAGGTATTGCTCAAATATTTACAGGTGGAGGTCACATGACAATGAGAAAGACAGATGCCTCTAATTTTGTACGTGCGCAGGCTGTAAAAGATGCTACAATGGCATATTTTATTCTTAAAAATATGAAAGAAGGAGATCTGTTTTTCCATTTTCACGGCGAGTTGCATTCAGCCTTTAATTCAGCAATACAATACTATTTAGAGCATTATAAACCCGAAATTAAGGTTAAAACAATATCTATGATTAAGCAAAAGGATATTATGAAATTTGATGCGAAAAATAGTAGAGCTGATTTCAATATTGTTATCCCTGAAGGGATGAGCACAACATACGTTCAGTAAGAAATATTTTGTGTCTTTACTAACCAAAATTTAAAAGAGATGAATCGAGAAAATTTATCTCTTTTTTTGTTAAATTGTACTGTTATATTATTAACGGTAATTGTTGTAAAGTGCATTATATGTACCTTAAAGCAATATATTGTTATTTTTATTAATTTTTTTTGTGTAAAAATTTGCAAATATTAATAAGTTATATTATATTTGCACTATATATATCGTCAACCGGTATATATGTCTCAGTTGTGTGAGGATTTAATGGTTGTTTGAGAGGCTGATAATTTAGTGACAAAAGTAACACTATTTAAACTTTTTTTCTGGTAGTTTAGATGATTAAACAGAAGTCGTAATTCTATGTGATTTTAGTAGAATTGTGGTTGGGGGATAAAGAGAGTTTTAGTTGGTTGTTTTAATTAAATTGATTTTGTTATGAAAAAGTTTATCTCAGACATTTTTGATGTTATGATGCTGCGTTTTGAAAGCAGATGGCTCGTATTAACTTGCGATATGCTCATCTCAGCGGTAGTATCGTATATGACGCTATACATTATGGCAACCGTAATAGGGGGCAGTTCGATTTTAAGTAATTACGGATCAATAATTCTTTTTATCGTTGCAGCGGTTGTAGCAAATTGTGTAGGTGCATTATTACTTAGAATCCATATTGGACTTCTTCGTTATTCAACAATTACAGATGCCGTAAGGATACTGTTAGCTATGACTTTTAAAGCCATAGCCTATGCGTACCTGCCTGCAATTCTTGATGTTCAAGTAGCCACTTCGATTATCGTATTCTGTATTACGCTCGATGTGTTACTAGGTTTCTCGATTCAACTACTTTTCCGTATGGTGGTTGTGTTATCTTATCGTAGATTTATAGCTAATTTTAATCCTGAGGTCGGAAGACAAGAGAGGATGTTAGTATATTTGAGTGGTAGTACACCCATAACATCTATGAATGCCATATATGAGAAACTTCAAGCATATAAGCTGGTTGGCTATCTTAAATCGGGTAAATCTAAGCACTTACGAATTGCTGATAAGCCTGTTTACTTTGTTGATAATGTAAAATCATTTATTCGCCTTGTTGAATCTAGAAAGGTGGATAGTATCCTATTTACAAACAATTCTGATTTACGTATAGAAAAAGATGGTATTGCACGCTATTGTGAGCGCAATAAAATCAAAATGATGCTTATGCCGTCGGTTAATATAGTTGAGGATGGTATGCCTCTAAATATTAATATCCCAAAGGTTAAGGTTGAGGATCTATTAGGACGTGAGGAGATTAAAATCAACATGGAGAAGATTGCAGATGAACTTAAAGATAGAGTTGTGCTTGTTACTGGTGCAGCTGGTTCAATAGGTAGTGAGCTGTGTCGCCAATTATGTTGTTTTGATATTCGTAAGCTGATAGTGTTAGATTGTGCTGAGACGCCAATGCATGATATTAGATTAGAATTTACTGAAAAATTTCCTAATGTACCTATTCAATTCGAGGTGGGAAGTATCCGTCAATATGATAGATTAGAGTCGTTGTTAAATACAGAGCGTCCTAATATTATTTTTCATGCTGCCGCTTATAAACATGTACCACTTATGGAGGATAACCCTTCAGAGGCGATATTGACAAATGTAAACGGAACACGTAACCTAGCAAATTTAGCTGTTAAGTTTGGTGCAGAACGTTTTGTAATGGTATCAACAGATAAGGCTGTTAATCCAACTAATGTAATGGGTGCATCTAAGAGAGCTGCAGAAATATATATTCAGAGTCTTGGAAGAGCTATTAATAACGGTAACCTTAAAGGCGAGACAAAATTTATTACAACACGTTTCGGTAATGTGTTAGGTAGTAATGGTTCTGTTATCCCTCTTTTCAAAAAACAGATAGAGAGAGGTGGACCAATAACGGTTACACATCCAGATATAATAAGATATTTTATGACAATACCAGAGGCTTGTGGTTTGGTGCTTGAAGCAGGAACGCAAGGTGAAGGAGATGAAATATTTGTTTTTGATATGGGGCAACCCGTTAAGATAGTTGATTTAGCAAAGAGAATGGTTGAATTAGCTGGTCTAACGCTTGGTAAAGACATAGATATAACCTTCTCAGGATTAAGACCTGGAGAAAAACTATACGAAGAGTTATTGGCATGTAAGGAGAATGTATTGCCAACTTTCAATCCTAAAATCTTTAGAGCAAGAGTTCGTGAATATGATTTTTCGGATGTAGCTGAGAATATTAATAAATTAATATCAATTGCCAAAAATGGTGATAAGATGGAGATTGTTGATAAGATGAAATGCATTATTCCTGAGTTTGTTAGTAAAAACTCCGAGTTTGAAGTGCTTGATGAACCACGTCAGGCTGAGACTCAACAATCCAACATTAGCGAATTATCGCCAATCAATTTCCACACTACTGTAGATGCAAAGAAGCTGCCAGCAAAAGCTTTGTAATTCTATTAAGGAGTAAATGGAGAGATGATTCAGAGCAAGTATCTGTAAATTTAAATTATGAAAGATGAGAATCTTCATAACTATATGTTATTCTGTTGTAACTAAAATCGAAATGAAAATGAAAAAGAATTATTTAGCACCAGTAATTGAACTGGTAGAATTTAATGTGGAGCAGGGGTTTGCAGTAACTCCTAACCCTCCGGGTGAAGCACCAACAGTAACTGTAAGTAATTACAGTAGAGGTCACATTATGTAACATTAAAAAAAATTAAATGAGTATGAAAGAGATTAAAAAATTATGTTTAGTTCTAGGTGCTTGTGCGTTAGTTACATCGTGTACAAAAACAGCAGACAACGTTGATGTTGCTGCTGAGCCTACGACAGTGATGTATTCACTAGATTTAACAGTGCCAGTGCCAGAAACAGTGGCGCATAGTAACGAGGGCTCTAAAGCAATCGTTGACCCATCAGGTGATGGAGAAATTAAATGGGAAGGTTTAGATTATGTTTCTGCTGTGCCAGATGGTGGTTTAATACCATACAACCTATATATCCAGACTCCATCGTCGTATGATGATGATATGTCTCAACTTATAGGTTTACTTCCAGGAACACGTTCTGTAGACTCAGAGACAAAACAGGAAACTAACCTTGTGAGTTTCTATATGTACTACCCAATGAATACAGAAAGTGAGAATGATCCTATCGAAGTAGGTATTGATAAAAAAGATGGAAGTAGTCTTCTTTTTATTAATTACCCAGCATATACTGAGTATGTGATTAATACAGATCAAGAAGTTGCTCAAAGTTACTACGAGTCTACTCAGGCTTATGGTGAAATTCAGCCTTTAGTATCGAGTGGCGTTCGTGATCTTGAGGTAAGTGCGGATGGGTTACAATCTCGCGAAGAGGGAGTAACGATTGATTTCTATCCATTCAATGTATTAACTACATTAAGAATTTCTACTACTGGTCTTTCTCAAGTGCAGTTAGATAAGATTTACGAGATTAAGAGCGACATGGTAGTTGGTTCTGTTACAGCACTAGATGCTAATGGTAGAGTATTAGAGAATGGACCTTTCTTTACACAACTTTCTATTGAAACAGCTAATGTTTCAACTGAAGATGGTATTAAATTAGCAGATGTAAACACTTTCTTAGGAGAGTCTTATGCTAATGGTTTATCTAAAGTTGAGAATGTAGTTAAGTATGTTGATGCTAATGGTAATCCACGCTCAACTACTATTAATGAGAGAATTGTTTCAGAGCCAGGTCAAGCACCAACTCTTTACTTCCCATTATTTACATCTCCTGTATTTGCACAAACTATGCCTGAGACAAACAATTGGTTATTTGAGGTTACTTTCTATCACCAAGATTTACCGGTGTTAGTAATCAGCAAAACAGTTTCGGCAAAAGGTACAAACACATGGCCAGTAGGTACATTTAACTCTGTTCAAATGGATGGTATCGCTTCGTCAAAAACAACGTTTGATTTCGGTCCATTTCTAGAGCAGTAAAAGTTTAATAACAGTAGTATCATAACAACAGAATGATATTTTAAGGCAGGGGTTTAGCCTCCGTGTTGAACCTCTGCCAATTATAAATAATTTAACATATAACAATATTATGAGAATAAAGCCAGAGTGTCAAGTAAAAGAGGTAGCAGGAGAGAGTATAATTGTATTACAGGGTAACTATCCTATTGATACGACTAAACTTCTGTCATTAAATAGCACCTCTCTTTGGTTATGGGAGCAGATAAAAGATATAGATTTCTCTGCAAAAGAGATAGAAGAGCTACTGATGGATGAGTTCGAGATTGATAAAGACACAGCATCACAAGACGCAAAGAGATGGATAGATACATTATGTAATTTTAAAGTTGTAGTTGAGTAATCATTAATTTTGAACAAGAGGGATAATAGGTTACATTAATTGAGGGGAGGTAGTTTATGAATATACATGCTTATAGGTTATATATGTTGTTAAGAATGGCATTGTACAATACAAAGTCAGAGTCTTTTGAACTGTTTGATGGTATAAATCAACTGGATTGGGATGAACTGTTGCAACTTGCTAAAACGCAAGGGGTTAGATTTATTGCGTATGATGGAATGAGTAATTTGCCTGCTGAGTATAGACCCACCTCAAAATTTCATTTAAATTGGTATATGAGTGTAGTGCAGTCTGAGCATAGACGAGAGCATTACATTGATATAGTAAGTAATTTTTTCTCTACACTATATCAAGGTGGAGTGAAAAATATATTGTTACTCAAAGGTCTTACAATTTCTCAATATTATGATACGCCAGCAAGGCGCGAGAGTGGAGATGTTGATATATTTCTATTTGGTGATAATAAGATTTGCGATAATATCATGCGCAAACAAGGTATAACAGTAGAGTCTATTATACAGAAAGATAGCACCTTTAATATTGATGGGATTTGTGTTGAGAATCACTTGAGGCTTTTCGATGAGGAGATGGCCTTTAAGAGAGAAGAGATAATGTATTGTAAAGCAGATAAGATGCTTAGTGATATGTTTCAAAACAAAGAATTAGATGATTTTCAGGTAAGGGATGTTTCTTGTAAACAGTTATCACAGCAGTGTGCGGCACTATATCACATACTTCATCTTTTTAGACATACCACATGCTTGATGCTTGTAGTAAGGCATTTTTGTGATTGGGTAGTGTTGTTTGATAAATATAAGAATGAGATAGATGTTGAGAGATTAAGAGCGCAGCTTAATGAGTTGAATTTAACAACTTTTGTTAAGTGCGTTGAAAGATATTGTAACTTAAGATTGGGATATGAACCATATATTTTTCCTCAATCAAATGAAAATTTAGTTAACGAGGTAGATTATATTGATGAGATAATTATGCTTTTCAATAGCGAAAAGCGTTATTATTTGCCAGGTGGTAAAGCCTTGGTTTATAAATATATGCGCTATAAAGCATATAAAATGTATTTTGGTACTACATCTATTTTTGAGTCATTTATACCTGAGATATATAAGAATGTTAATCTTAAATTGAAGAAAATAGTATGTTCGCAGAAGTAAGATATTATAATATAGGTGATTTGGTTGTTCGAGTTTATGGCGTAAGAGAGGCAGTAGAGATGATTTATAATATTCTAGGCTTTCGTAATTTCGAATCTGCTGAGTGTGTGACTGAGGATATAAATGTTATCCTTAAGTTAGAGACTCGCAGACCTGAGGTTTCTTTTCTGTCGCCATTGAATACTCTAGAGTGCGATGGTATTACGCACAATTTTTGGGCTGATGATAAAGAGCTCTTCTTTGAAATAAAAGATAGAGATTATAATATATTTATACATCATCACAGAGGGACAAATCAAGTTGAAATGACCTTTTGTGATGATGTGTCTGTTATGCGTTTTGCTATGTGGGTAGCTTATGCAATGGTAGCACAGTATAAAGGTGTTACGCCTATTCATGCCTCAACAATCGTTCATAACGGTTATGCTCTTCTTTCACTAGGGGAGTCGGGTACTGGAAAGAGTACCCACTCAAGAATGTGGCTAGAGAATATACCCGATTGTGAGTTGCTTAATGATGATAGTCCACTTTTGAGGGTTGTTGATGATGTTTTATATGCCTATGGGTCACCATGGAGTGGTAAACTTCACTGTTATCGAAGTGAGAGGTTTCCTATTAAATCAATAGCTAGAATTGTTAGAGATAGTGAGAATTGGATAGAACGTCAAAAAAGCTTACATGCTATTGCGGCATTATATCCTTCATTACCACCTATGTATGCTAGTGAAAACGCAATGAAAAATTTGATGTTAGATAAAATTTCATCAATAATAGAGCATGTTCCAGTATATAAGATGATGTGTAGACCCGATGGGGAAGCTGCTTTAGTTAATTATAATGAGGTTTTTAATTCATAAATAGAGAAGAAATAAATAAAAATATAAAAAATAGTGAATGGGTATGAGTAGTAGGGTATTGGTTACTGGTGGAGCCGGTTTTATAGGTTCAAATTTATGTGAGGCTTTAGTTGGTAGGGGGTATTATGTTGTGTGCCTTGATAATTTATCAACAGGCTATATGCACAATATTAACCATTTGATGAGTAGTGATAGATTTACCTTTATAGAGGGAGATATTTGTGATATAGAGAGTTGTAAAAGTGCGGTAGAGGGTGTTGATTATGTCTTTCATGAGGCGGCCTTAGGTTCAGTACCTCGTTCAATAAAAGACCCAATAGCAACTAATCATAATAATATTTCAGGTTTCCTGAATATGCTAGTTGCTTCGAGAGATGCTAATGTTAAGCGTTTCATTTACGCCGCAAGTTCATCAACTTATGGCGATAGTGCCTCTCTACCTAAGGTTGAAGATGTTATTGGCAAACCTTTATCCCCGTATGCTGTGACTAAGTATGTTAATGAGCTTTATGCTGATGTTTTTGCACGTACCTATAATATGGAGTGTATTGGGTTGAGATATTTCAATGTTTTTGGTCGTCGCCAAGACCCTTCAGGAGCTTATGCAGCTGTTATTCCTCTTTTTGTAAAGCAATTCATTGAGCACAAAAGTCCTGTAATTAACGGCGATGGTAATTACTCTCGTGATTTTACATATATTGACAATGTTATAGAGATGAATATCAGAGCTATGGAGAGTGATAATCCTAAGGCAGTTAATCAAATTTATAATACCGCCTATGGAGAGCGAACCACACTGAATGAGTTGGTTGAGCAACTTAAAGAGTTGCTAAGTAGGTTTGATAGCAAGATAGCTGATATTGAAATTATCCACGGCCCTAATCGTTTAGGCGATATTCCTCACTCTTTGGCATCTGTTGATAAGGCAAAAGAGTTATTAGGATATAACCCACAATTCTCTATGAAAGAGGGACTAAAAGATGCTATTGAGTGGTACTGGAATGATTTGAGACAGAAATAAATGATTGTTAATAAAACGTATAAACATATATAATATGAAAAAAATAATTATACCCCTACTTATTTTGATATTAAGTTCTTGCACATCTTTAAAAGATTTAACCTATCTAAATGGTGCTGAAATAGGAGAGGTGAAAGATGTTACGCAAAAGTATGATTTAACTGTGCAGAAGGATGATATATTGAGTATTATGATAACTAGTCAGTCACCTGATTTAGTGTTACCATTTATGCAGGGTGGTTCTTCTGTTAGTTCTCTTTCACAAGAGGCGAAACCAGTTGAAAATACCTATTTAGTAAACTCTTCAGGCGAGATAAATTTCCCTGTTCTAGGTAAGATTAAAGTTGTGGGTCTCTCTCATGTACAGGTCTCAGATCTTATTGAGAGGATGATAAAAGATGGTGGTTATATTAATGATCCTATTGTTACAGTGAGACTTAAAAACTTTAAGGTTATTGTATTAGGAGATGTTTCAAGCCCTGGTGTGCGCACTTTTGACTCTGAAAGAGTATCTATCTTTGATGTTATTGCCTCTTCAGGTGATGTAGCTGCTACTGGAAAGAAAAAGATAGTTAAAATCGTGCGTGAGCATGGTGACACAAGGGTCATAGCTAGCATTGATGTAACAAAGGCCAATGTGTTTGATTCTCCTTATTACTACCTAAAGCAGAATGATATAGTGTATGTTAATCCTAATCCTAGAGCTGCTAGATCAGGGGAATTGGTTAATAATGATAGATGGTTTACTTTCGGACTTACATTCGTTACAATGTTAACATCTATTCTGGTAGGAGGACTTATATTATAAATTGTTTGTTGAAAAAATAATCTATTATGAAGAATAAAATGAATAGTGGTGCTTCGCCATTAATGGATATGTTGCACCTAGCAATGAATTATTGGTATGTTTTTCTTTTATCATTAATTGTTTGCGTTTCGGTTGGTTATATGTATTCAAATAGCTTAACACGCAAATATAAGGCGCAGGCGAAAATACTTATCAAGGGAGCTGATAATAGCACAAGTAATGCTATGTTTCAAGAGATGGGAGTAGGTAATAAAATAAACTCTATTGAGAATGAAATTGCCATTCTTCGCTCAACCTCTATTATAGGTAAAGTTGTTGAAAGGCTTGACCTAACTACCGACTATATCGTTGAAGCGGGTATGAATGACCGAAATATTTATGGTGCCAATCCTGTTGCTATTGAGTGGATAGACAAAGGTGTAAATAATATGCGATTGGTTATAGATATACTCTCGGCTCAGAGATACTGCTATAAGCTTGTTGATGATGTAGATTCTAAGGTTGCTAACTTTGGAGACACAGTAAAGTTCAACAACTCTAGCTTTGTTTTAAGGGCTACTGAATCGTGGGGTAATAGTTACTCTTCAAACCGTATATTTATTGACTTAGCTCCATCAATGAGGGCTGTATCATATCTTAAGAATAGTCTTGTTATATATCGTGATAACAGAACTACTGGTACAATATTTATTAGTATGACAGATACTAATATTGAGAGAGCAAAAGATATTGTGAGTGTCCTTATAGAAACTTACAATGAGAATGATATATTTCAAAAAAGCCAGATAGCTATTGATACAGAAGAGTTTATTGATAATCGTATTTCTTTAATATATAATGACCTAGGGGCTATTGATAGTCAGTTGGAAGGTATTAAACGAAAAAATAAAGTAACCGATTTGTCATCTGCTGGTAGTGCAGCTTATGCTCAGCGTGTTAGATATGAGGATGAGTTAAGAGCGGTAGAGCTTCAGACAGAAATTATTCAGTCGGTGCGTAAAGATTTGAATATTAAATCGGATAATTTTAAGTTGGTGCCACCTAATAAATTATTTGCTGATATAGGTATATCAGAGCAAATAAATCAGTATAATGAACTGGCTACAAAATTAATAGAGTTAGCACCCAATTCAGGAGAGCGTAACCCTATATTTCTATCCTTAAAGAAAGAGGTTCAGTTGGCGAAAGATAACCTTATCATTGCAACAGATAATCTTTATCGTTCACTTAAACTACAAAAAGATAATCTTTTACAAAATAGTCAAGAGGCATCTTCGCAGTTATCCAATTTCCTAGGTAGTGAGAGAGTTGTTAATGATGTAATGCGTGAGAGAGGTATTAAAGAGCAACTATACCTATATCTTTTGAATAAGAGAGAGGTTAATGCCATGCAACTCTCTATTACTGAGGCTGGAGCCATTGTTATTGAGCCAACATCTTCTAATGGTAATCCTGTGTTTCCTAATGTTATGTTCATACTATTAGTATCTGTTGTTGTTGGGGTTTCAATTCCTGTTGCAATGCTTATATTGATGTCTCTTGCAGATAACAAGATAAGGTCGAAAGATTATATCGAAGAACATAGTTCGATACCTAGCTTAGGTATTATTATCAAAAAGCCTAAAGTATTTAAAAACTCTGATATAGTTGTGGGCAAAGAGAAAAATGAGATTATTGGTGAGGTGTTTGGTATGGTATGCTCAGAGATAAATCTATATGACTATTCAGCAGCTAATAAAGCACGAGTAATACAGATTGTTTCGGGGCTTGAGAATGAGGGAAAAACCTTTACTTCGGCAAACCTAGCACTTACCTATGCATATTCAGATAAGAGAGTTTTAGTTATTGATGGTGATCTCAGACGTAGAGGACTTAGTAAGTTATTAAATCCTAAAACTGTAGGGTTTGATAAGTATCTAATTGATGAGAGCGTGAAACTATCTGATATTATTGAGAGAGGTGTTATGTCAAATAACCTAGATTGTATCTGCTTGGGTAAGGTATTGGGAAATCCTAAGTCGCTACTTATGTCTAAGCGTTTTGAAGAGATGATTGATGAGTTACGTAATGAGTATGATTATATCATCATAGATTCAACACCATTCTTTGTTGTTGCAGATGCACAAATAACAAATAGAGTTGTTGATCAAACAATTTGGATTATGCGTGCAGGTGTTACACGTAAAGCTATGTTAGGCGAGATAGAAAAGATAAACGATGAGAAAAAACTTGTAAATGTATCTATCCTACTTACAGATGTAGATGTTAGAAGTAAGCGATATAAATATAACTACAGATATAGTTATGATTATAGTTATGCATACGTAGAAAAACGATAATTGATGGCAACAATTAATGAGACATATTCACTACTAGTAGTATTTATAGGGGTAATATTAATGTTCCTATATGTGTATGGTGTGAAGGGATTACAGTTCAGAAATATCATATTTCTGGGTTTCATCCTTCGTGTTATCATATTGTTAGCTGACTATTTTGATTGGTTTCCTATACTTAATTCAGGAGCCGACTCAGAGCTCTTCCATCAGGTGTCTGAGGCCAATGTTCGTAATTATACCAATAACACCAAAACAAACTACACCATAGTTGTTACATTAATATATCAAATAACAAACTGTTCTCGTATTTTGGCTCAGTTTTTCAACGTGTTATTAGGTACAGGAATAATACTTATGGTGCAAAGTATGTTAAGACGCCTTGATGTAGATTATCAGAAGATGAAATATGCAATTCTGATATTAGCGTTGATGCCAAATATTAATATTTTTTCGGCTATACTTCTCCGTGAGGCGTGGATAGAGTTTTTTGTTACTCTCTCATTATACTGTTTTGTGCGATGGTTTATTAGTGGCGGAGTACATTTTATTATTTTATGTATCGCTGCAGTATTATCTGCAACATTTATGCACTCAGGGATAGTTACTGTGTTAGTTGGTTATATTGTTGCATTTATTGTATACAGGCCATCAACTGAAACAATAACAATATCAAGAAGTACGGTAACTAGTATTATATTTCTAGTGGCAATAAGTGCTTTAGGTAGCTCATATATGGGGATGTTTACAGGTAAATTCAATGAGTATGATAATATCAATGATATTGTTGATGTAACAAATAAGACCACAGGAGGAGGTTCAGACTATTTAAAGTGGATTAATGTTAATAGTGTTGGGCAGAGTCTTTTGTTTGCCCCTTTAAAGATGTTCTATTTCTTATTTTCGCCTCTTCCAACCGAGTGGCGTGGTGTGAGAGATCTTTTTGGATTTGCAATAGATGGCGGAGTATATCTATATATGTTTATCTCAATTTATAGAGATAAGGCGGCAACACAGGTAACAAAACATTTAAAGAAATTTTTATTAGTGTCAATATTGGTAGTTAGTTTCGTCTTCGGATATGGTACTACCAATGCAGGAACAGCATTTAGACATAGAGGAAAAATGATTGCATTAGTGGTTGTAGCTTTTGCAATATCAGCAATTAAACCGAGTAAATATGGAAAAGAAGAGGAGTGTAGCTATCTGCCAGAACTTAAAGATGTGGAATCACGAGGCAGGAAATTTAGCAGTTAGTCAGTGTATAGAGTATTGTGAAAAGAGTGGTATTGAGTATCAAATTGTTGATCCGTATGCAAATGATGCTATAGAGATAATGAGTAAATGTTCGGCAGTAGTATGGTTTGTACAAAACTACCTGTATGCTGATTTATTGCAGGCTGCCAATCTGTTACGTGTTGTTGAGAAGAAAGGTGTTAATGTTTTTCCTTCAACAGATACTATATGGCATTTTGATGATAAGGTGGCGCAGATGTATGCTTTTAAATCTATTGGCACTCCTATACCTGAGAGTTATGTTTTTTATAATTTAGATAGTGTTAAACAGTTTCTTAAGGGTGTTAAATATCCGCTTGTAGCTAAGCTTCGTAATGGCTCAGGTGCTAGTAATGTTAAATTGTTGAAAAGTCGTTCGGCGGTTGTGAGTTATGCTCGTAGGATGTTTGGAAGAGGATTCGATCCATCTCCTAGCCTGATGTATAAGGCATACTCTAAGGCTCAATCATCGAGAGATTTTAAGACTTTAGTTAGTAGAATAAAGAAGATACCTATGTTCTTAACAACCAGAAGAAATGCAAAGATGATGCCTAATGAGAAGGGATATTGTTATCTGCAAAAATTTATTGAAAACGAGGGTTATGACATAAAGGTAGCTGTTGTGGGTGGTAAATTATCATATTTTGTTAGGAATGTAAGAAAAGGGGATTTTAGAGCCTCTGGTGGTGGTGATTTCTTCTATGAAAGAAAATATATAACTCCTAATGTTATTGAGACAGCTTTTGAGTGTGCAGAAAAACTAAACCTTCAATGTATTGGTTTTGATTTTGTGGTTGATAAGAATAGTGGGAAAGGGATGATAATAGAGATGTGTTATGGTTTTGATTTTGAAGCAGTAGCAGCTGCAGGAGGATATTTTGATAGAGATGGTAAGTGGCATGATGAACCACTTTTAGTTACTACTGAGATAATGAAATTAATAACTAATTAGTAGACCCATAATAAGGCGGTTAAATAGAGAGAAGAGGCTTATGGTTAGAGTTTTACAAGTGTTTGGTATATTAAATAGAGGAGGAGCTGAGACGATGATAATGAACTATTATCGTAATATTAATAGAGATAATATTCAGTTCGATTTTGTTGTAAATTTTAAAGATGAGGGGGCTTATGAGTCAGAGATACGAGAGTTAGGGGGGCGTATTTTTAGGATGCCACGCTTTAAGGGTTATAACCTACTCTCTTTTGTATTGGCTTGGTATAAATTGCTTAAAGAGCATAGAGAGTGGCAGGCTATACATATACACAATTTCAAGGTGGCAGGGCTGATATTTCCGATAGCGAAACTTCTTAAAAGAGGTGTTAGAGTGGTGCACATGCACACAGCTAACCCAACATATACCGCTTCACGCAGAATAGGTTATGAGATGACAAAGGCACTAGCTAATAGTTATTCAACAAGATTATTGGCTTGCAGTAACGAGGCAGGAGAGTGCTATTATGGTAAGCGCAAATTCTCAGTAATAAACAATGCTATTGATGTAGATAGATTTAGTTTTGATGAAAATAGACGTAACACCATACGTAAAGAGTTCAATTTTCAGGATAATCATTTTGTGTTGGGTCATGTGGGTAATTTCTCCGCTGTAAAGAATCATAAATTTATTATAGAGATTTTTAGTGAGGTATATAAGCAAGATAACCGTGCACGATTATTATTGGTAGGCGATGGAGGATTATTTGAAGAGATAAAAGAGTTGGTAAAGAGCAAAGGGCTTACGGAGGTGGTTATTTTTACTGGTTCACGAGGTGATGTAGCTGATTTGATGATGGCTATGGATAGTTTTATCTTCCCTTCGCACTTTGAAGGGCTCCCTGTAACTATTGTTGAGGTTCAGGCATCTGGACTACCTGCATTCATCTCAGATGTGATAACTAAAGAGGTGGTTGTAACTGATTTAGTTCACACTTTGCCACTAAGCGAGGGAGCTAAAGCGTGGGCAGATAGGGTGCTGCAATATGAAAGAAGCGGTAAGAGAGATAATTTCAAAGAGCAAATAGTTGCATCTGGTTATGATGTAGCAAATAATATAAAGCAATTAGAACAAATTTATTTATAGGGTTATGGTTGATATAACTGTTATAGTTCCGATATATGGTGTTGAGCGTTATATAGAGCGTTCTCTGCACTCTCTTTTCTCTCAAACAAAGAGAGAGGGCGTTGAGTATATATTGGTTAATGATGTGACACCTGATAAATCTATAAATATTGCTAAGAGGGTAATTTCGAACTATCCACATATAAATGCGCAGATAATAGATATGCCCCAAAACGGAGGTGTTGCAGCGGCAAGAAAGGCTGCATTAGAGAGAGCTACTGGTGAGTATGTAATACATTTTGATCCAGATGATTGGTGTGACCCAAATATGCTTGAAGATATGCTTTTTCATGCAAAAAATACAGAATCAGATATAGTTATATGTGATTTTGTAGTGGAGAGGTTAGGCGATGAAACTTATGTTAAGCAATCTGTGCCATCTACACCTAGCGGATGTGTTGAGTCGCTACTTAGAGGAGAGTTACATGGGGCGTTATGGAATAAATTAGTAAAAAAGTCGCTATATACAGAAAATAATATTACCTTTGTTGAGGGGGTAAATTTTATGGAGGATTTGTTGATTTGTACCAAGTTATTTTCAATAGCATCATCTGTTGCCTATCTCCCTAACGCTTATTTGCACTACATACACAACACAGGCTCTATTGTGGCAAATTTCTCGCAAAGTAAGTTGCAAAATGCTATTGAGGTTGTTGAGCGTATAGAGCGTTTTTTTGAAGAACACGCACTATTAGAGCGTTTTGGTTCTGCGTTGAGTTATAGAAAAGGAATTTTAAAAATATTTTTATTGAGATACTGCACTGTTGATATGAGAAGAGAGTATTCAAAGCTATTTGGGCGAGTGAGTGATAGTGTTTCGCTCTCAGGCGTAAATGGTATAGCATTAAAAGCTGTGGATAGAGGTTGGTTTACTTTTTTTGATATTATGATTAGTTGTGGAGAGTTATTAAAGAGGATAAAAAAATAGTTGAGTATGGATATATCAGTGATAACACCAGTATATGGTGTAGAGAAATATATTGAGAAGTCGTTACGCTCTCTCTTTACACAGACAAAGACAGATGGAGTAGAGTTTGTATTGGTAAACGACTGTACGCCTGATAACTCAATGGAGGTGGCGAGGAGAGTGATTAGTCAATTTCCGAACCTTACTGTAAAGATAGTAGAACACGAGAAGAATGGAGGCTTGGCAGCGGCACGCCAGACAGGTATTATGGCAGCAAGCGGAAAATATATGATACACATAGACTCTGACGATTGGTGCGAGGCAACTATGTTAGAAGAGATGTATAATTGCGCTATAGAGAGCGATGCTGATGTTGTGGTGGCTGATATTTATATAGATTATGATAAAAAAGAGGTGTATAAAAAGATGAGTGCACCTGATAGTGGAGAAGAGTGTGTGGCGGCTATTTTGGAGGGTCGTATGAGTGGTTCAACATGTAATAAACTAACTAAACGCTCTCTTTGTATTGATAATAATTTGGCATGGGTTCCAGGGTTGAATATAGCCGAAGATTGGTTGATATACCTTAAAATATTCTCTAATGCAAAAAAGGTGGTATATCTTCCTAAAGCATACCTGCACTATTATCAAAACCAAGAGTCATTGACTAAGCGTTTGAGTATTGCTAGATTAGGTAACTATATTGATGCAGACAGGCTAGCGGTTGAGTTTTTGACAAACCTTGGTACCTTTGAGAGATATAAAAAATCTTTCTCTTATGGTAGAGTATCGCTTCTTAATATATTACTAGCTAATAGTAGAGGTAAGGAGCAGCGAGAATTTGCTAAGATGTATCCTGAGGTAACGAAAGGAGATATTGCTAAGGCAACGAAGTTACCCAAACACTATAAAATAGCTCTGAGTAATGCACGTGAGGGGCGTTTGTGGATGGCTAATATTATTTATAATATGATTGGTGTGGTTAAGTGTATTGTGAAATAAGGAGTAAATGATGGAGGGATTTATATGGTAGAGGTTTCGGTAATTGTTCCAATATATGGGGTTGAGAAATATATTGAGAGATCTTTAAATTCACTTTTTACCCAAACAAAAACGTTGGGTGTAGAGTTTATTTTGGTCAATGATTGCACAAAAGATAACTCAATAGAGATTGCTAAGAGGGTAATCTCTAACTACACACACCTCGATGTTAGGATAGTTGAGCATGAAGTGAATCGTGGTTTAGCAGCTGCTAGGCAGACAGGTATGGATGTGGCTAGGGGTGAATATGTTTTGCATATAGACTCAGATGATTGGTGTGAAACTGATATGATTGAACAGATGTATGAACGTGCTAAAGGTGATGATGCAGATGTGGTTATTAGTGATTTTTTAATTGATTATCCACATCGAACAACATATTCGATTCAGAAGTGTCCACCTACGGGAGAGGAGTGTGTTAATGATATACTAAGAGGTAAACTATATGGTTCTGTATGGAATAAGATGATACGTCGCTCTATCTTTGTTGATAATAATCTTAATTGGGTAGAGGGAATAAGTTTATGGGAGGATTTATTAATAACCACAAAGGTGTTTTGCTATGTAAATAGAGTGAGTTATCTACCCAAAGCATTTGTTCACTATTTTCAGAATGCTGAATCTATATGTGGTGTCGCTTCGCCATCAAAGCTTAATGATGTTGTTAATGTAATTGCAAGCCTTGAACAATTCTTTGCTGATAGAGGGGTTGTCGAGAAATATTACCGCTCTTTGGAGTATAAAAAGCTGCATGCAAAATATTTCCTTATGTGTTATAGTAGAGGAGAGCAGCGCAAAGAGTTTGCAAGGATGTTTAAAGATTCTAACTGGTTGATATTGAGAATGGGTTGTATGACATTAGATAGGCGATTGGCTCTTAAATTTGCATCAAATGGTCATCTGTGGGCCTTTGATAAAATAACACAAACACGTAATATATTAAGAGTTCTACGTAACGGTTTAAACTAGGAGATTATGGAGAAAATAGATAAGAAAATGGTTGATGTATCGGTTATAGTGCCGATTTATGGAGTAGAAGAGTATGTTGAGGAGCTAGTAAGACAGCTATTTACGCAAACAAAGACAGATGGTGTAGAGTTTATTCTGGTTAATGACTGCACTAAAGATAGTTCGATGAGCATTGTTCGTAAGGTTATAGAAGAGTATCCCCTTTTAGATATAAAAATCATTGAACATGAGAAGAATAAAGGGTTAGCAGGCGCTAGAAAGACAGGTACTGATATTGCTCAAGGAGAGTATATACTACATATAGATTCTGATGATTTGTGTGATGTTGGTATGGTTGAGGGGTTATATAAGGCGGCAAAAGAGAATGACGCAGATATAGTGGCTTGTGATTTCCAACGTAGCGAAGATGGTAAACTAAGAGCTGTTAAGGAGCCTATTAGTGATGATGGTTTTAAATGTGTATCCGATATGCTATCTAATAAGATGCACGGTATGGTTTGGAATAAGTTAATGCGCAGGTCATTATATGTAGACAATAGCATTGAGTCTGTTCAAGGAATAAATCTTGGAGAAGATTTAGTGTTGTGTTCTAAATTGTTCTGTTATGCTAAAAAAATAGTATATCTTCCTGAAATTTATTATACATATAGATATAGAGAGCAATCAATTACAGCTCAATATGCTAAAGAGCGTTTAGGAGATATTGAGGCATACCTTAAAGAGATAGAGCGTTTTTTTGTAGAGCGTGGGCTTTACGATAAATTAGAGAGACCTCTTATGTATAAAAAGGTGATTGAGAAGTTGAGCCTAATGAAGAACACAAGAGGTAAAACAAGACGTCACTATGCTAAAGCATATCCTGAGGCAACAAAATATATAATGCAGTGTGACACACTCCCATACTATCTACGAGTTGCTGTGCTACAAGCAACAAAAGGAAATATTATACCTTTTAACGCAATAATGATGTATCGTAAACTAAGAGGGGCTAAAAAAGCATAAATTATGAGTGATAAGATTGATATTTCTGTACTGATACCGATATATGGTGTTGAAAATTATATTGAGAGGTCAATGCGTTCGATTTTTAACCAAACAAAGACAGATGGCGTTCAGTTTGTTTTGGTTAATGATTGTACGAAAGATAGCTCTATGGATATAGCTGTAAGTGTAATGTCAGAATACCCTAATCTTAATGTGAAGATTGTTAATCATAAAGAGAATAGTGGCATAGCAGTAGCACGTCAAAGCTGTTTAGATGTGGCAGAGGGCGAGTATGTTATATTTTTTGATTCTGATGATTGGTGCGAGCCCACTATGTTAGAGGATTTGTATAATAGGGCTAAAGAGAGTGATGCTGATATAGTTTCATGCGATTACTACCTAACACGTACTGATCAAGAGTTTTACTGCACCCAACAATCATACAATAGCAATATAGACAACCTTAAGGGGGTGATAAAAGGGGATGTATATTGTGTGTTGTGGAATAAAATGGTACGTAGATCTCTATGGATGGGAGATGAGATGCGTTTCCCAGCAGGGTTAAATTATGGTGAAGATCTACTAATGTGTACTAAGCTATTTGTGAAGGCTAAAAAAGTTGATTATATCCCTAAGGCCTATCTTCATTACATACAAAGAGGTAGTAGTATATCTGGAGTCATGACGAAAAAGAATACAGATTGTATTTTGGATATAATAAAAAATATGGAGCTATTTCTGGAAAATAATCACCTATTGGAGGAGGTAAGCAACGTGTTGATTATTCGTAAAATGGTAACAAAATTTTTAATTATAAATAATTCAGATGGAGATGTGTATAAAGAGTATCTTCACGTTTTTCCAGAGGTAACTAAATATATTCTAGGAAGTGATATTAGTAAAAAATATGTGCTTTACACAATGTGGTTTGCCTCGAAAGGTTTCCCGCAAATGTTATACCTTTTAAAAAAAATACGAGATAGGAAGAATAGGAATAAAGAGGTTAGAAAATTTTAATTTATTGTGATGGAGAAGAGTAGGAAGTTAGATATTTCAGTGTTAATACCAGTTTATGGTGTTGAAAAATATATCGAGAGGGCATTGCGTTCAATTTTTAATCAAACAAAGTGTGAGGGTGTTCAGTTTGTTTTGGTTAATGATTGTACGAAAGATAGCTCTATGGATATAGCTGCAAGTGTAATATCAGAATATCCTAATCTTAACGTTAAAATTGTTAACCATAAAGCGAATAGCGGCATAGCAGTAGCACGTCAAAGCGGTTTAGATGTGGCAGAGGGTGAGTATGTTATATTTTTTGATTCTGATGATTGGTGTGAGCCGACGATGCTTGAAGATATGTTTTGTAAGGCTAAAGATAGTGATGCTGACATTGTTACGGCAGACTACTTTATCAACCGTAGCGATGCAGAGTTTTACGACTCAGTACCCACACCAAATAGTGGCGAAGAGGCACTAAAAGCACTATTATATGGTAAAGCATATTGGGTTCTTTGGAATAAGTTGGTGCGTAGGTCACTTTATGATGGCGAAGATATGCGTTTCATAGATGGGCTTAACTACTCAGAAGATTTATTGATGTGTGCTAAGCTATTTGCAAGAGCCTCTAAAATAGAGTATATACCCAAAGCATATTTGCACTATATGCAGAATGGGGGCGATGCAATGACAAATAGTTTAAGTAAAGTGAAATTAGATAATGTTGTCAGCTCAGTAAAAGAGATAGAGAAATTTCTTAAAAAGAATAATATATATATTGAGATGCGTCAGGCATTAATTAGTCGTAAGATAGCCACAAAGCTATTCCTGCTGAATAATGCCGAGGGTGCTCTACAAAGAGGGTATGCAGCTATGTATCCTGAGGTTAGAAGATATATTCTAAGTTATACAGATACAAAAAAATATATTCGCTATTCACTATTGTGTGCATCAAGAGGGTTCGTTCTACCTTTTAATCTAATAAAGAATTTTAGAACATTTAGAAATAGGAGTAAAGCGAGTAATAAATTTTAATTTATTGATATGGGGAATAGTAAAGTAGATATATCGGTAATAGTTCCAATATATGGAGTTGAGAAATATGTAGAGAAGGCGTTACGTTCACTTTTTAATCAAACAAAGAGTGATGGTGTTGAGTTCATATTGGTAAATGATTGTACTAAAGATCGCTCAATGGATATTGCACGAGAGGTTATAGCAGAGTATAGTAATCTTGATATTATAGTAATAGAGCATGAGGTAAATGGAGGTATAGCAGTAGCACGTCAATCTGCTATGGATATTGCGAGGGGCGAATATTTTATTAGTTATGATTCTGATGATTGGTGTGAACCTACTATGCTAGAGGATATGTTTGAAACAGCTAAAAGAGAGAATGCAGATGTTGTTGTTTGTGATTTCTATCTATCAACCACTGTTGAAGAGCGATTAATTAGTCAGAGTTGTTCTAGTAATCCCGAAGAGTGTCTAGCTAGTGTGCTGTCAAACTCTGTACACGGTTCTTTATGTACAAAGATATTTCGTAGGTCAATTATTACTGAAAATAATTTAGAGTTTGTGTCGGGGCTTGATATGGGAGAGGATTTGTTATTCTGTTCCAAGATTTTAATACATTCAAATAGTGTGTGTTACCTTCCTAAAGCCTACTACCACTATGTTCAGCATCAAAGCTCAACAACAGCACAACTTAGTAATAAACATTATGAGAGCTTGGCAAGTATTATAGCTATTATTGAGGATCTATTAAAATTGAGGGGGAAATATGATAGATTGAAAGAGGCTATCTTAGCATCTAGGATAGAGCTAAAATTTTTCATGTTATATTTTTCGTATTTCGAAAATCAACGATACTTCTCAAAATTCTTCCCAGAAATATCATCAAGAGATATAATGAATCATAAGGGGCGTCCTAAATATCAGCGTCATATAATGAGAATGGCTTTTAAAGGTTTTTTATTACCATTTAATACCATGAGGAGAGTTGCAATGTTAAGAGATTCTAATAAAAAACAATCAAGGTTTTAATTATGGATAATTGTGTAGTAGATATTTCAGTATTAATACCAGTATATGGTGTTGAGAGATATATTGAGCGTGCTTTAAGGAGTATTTTTAACCAAACTAAAACGAAGGGCGTTGAGTATATCATAGTAAATGATTGTACTAAAGATAGTTCAATGGATATAGCTAGAAAGGTAATAACTCAATTTCCTAATCTAGATATACAAATAATAGAGCATAAAGAGAATGGAGGTTTAGCTGTTGCACGTCAAACTGCTATGGAGGCTGCTAAGGGGGAGTATATCATACATTTTGACTCAGATGATTGGTGCGAGCCATCAATGCTTGAGGATATGTATAATGCAATTATAGCAGATAAATCGGATGTTGTTGTGTGTGATTTCTACTACTCAACACCTAAAAGTGAAGAGTATGTAAAGCAGAATAGCCCAAATAGTGGTAACGATTGTTTGGTTGCTCTGTTGAGCGATAAGCTACATGCAGGATTATGGAGTAAGATGTTCCGCCGTGATATTTTTGTGAAGAATAACCTTAAATGGGTTCCGCAACTAAATATGTGGGAGGATATGTTGATATGCTCAAAATTTTTCTTCTGTGCCTCTAAGGTTACCTATCTTCCGAAGGCCTATCTTCACTATATGCAGATAGGTGGTTCTATCACTAACGCATTAGATTATAGTAAGATAATGCAGAAGATAGATAGCGAGGTTAAGGTGGTTGTTGAGATAGAGAATTACCTTAAAATGAGAGGCGCTGCAGATAGCTATAAAGAGCTACTAGTAGGCAAAAAGATGAGGGTTAAGTTTGATGCTCTTTATCGTACTAAAGGGAGTGTGCAGCGTGAATATGCCACACTATTTGGTGATATTAATAGAGAGGATATAGAGAGACTAAACTCTCTACTTCCTTACTATAAAAAAGCGTTGATATTGGCTAGTAGTGGTAAGTTAGCCTATTTTAATATGTTGCGCAGAGCTAAAAAAATACAAACTAAATTATTAAATAGAGAGAAGGGGTCGTTTTAAGGTATGAATAATAATTCACGTACATCTAATGTGATAAAAAATAGCAAATTTGCTCTACTAATAACTTTAGGGCAGTTGCTATTGAATTTAGTGTCACGTAATGTGTTTCTAGAGGCTCTAGGGGCTGATGTTTTGGGTCTAAATTCAACGGCTCAAAGTTTGTTGTCTTTCCTTAATCTAGCAGAGCTGGGGATAGGTAGTGCAATAGCTGTAACACTTTATAAGCCGCTGTATGATAAAGATAGTGGCACAATAAATAATATTATATCACTTCAGGGATGGTTCTATCGCAGGGTGGCAGGATTTATTATCATGGGTTCTGCTATTTTGATGATGTTTTTTCCTTTGATATTTAAAGATATAGAGTTACCTTTGTGGTATGCTTACGCCTCATATAGTGCTTTTCTGTTTAATGCTGTGTTAGGTTACTACTTCAATTATCGCCAGATAGTGTTATCGGCTAATCAAGAGCAGTATAAGATATTGTTGAGCTCTAATATAGTTACAATGTGTTTTTTAGCACTACAAATTATTGTCCTTAGGCTAGTTGATAATAGCTATGGGTGGTGGTTAGCTCTACAATTTGCTTGTGCTATTTTTGTGGCTTTGAGTCTTCATCGGGCAGTAAAAAAGTCGCACCCATATCTTAAGCGTAGTGAGTTGAGCAGCACAGAACTCAGAAGTAGATACCCACATGTATTGACAAAGATAAAGCAGGTGTTTGTACATAAAGTAGGAGAGTTTGCGCTCTATCAGGTACAACCTATTCTGATTTATGCCTATTCATCGCTTACACTAGTTGCCTATTATGGTAACTATATGATTATTGTGCATGGGCTTAATGTAGTGTCAAATGCACTATTTAATGGTATAAATGCAAGTGTTGGTAATATGGTTGCTTCGGGTAATAAGCAGTTGATAAATCGTGTTTTCGAGGAGTTATTCAGCTCTCGTTTCTTGATGGCAACTGTTATGACATTCTCTGCCTTTTTGCTTGCGCCCCATTTTATTACTCTTTGGATTGGCGAAGAGTATATTATGGATGAGCTTACATTGGTGCTTATGCTTGTAATATTCTTTATTGGTATTACTAGGGGTGCAGTTGGCATATATCTTTATGCTTATGGATTGTTTAAGGATATGTGGTCGCCAATAACTGAGACAGCTATAAATGTGGTTGCATCTATTATTTTAGGGCACTTCTTCGGAATTAATGGTGTGCTTTCAGGGGCAATACTAAGTTTGTTGATTATTGTTCTATGTTGGAAACCATATTTCTTATTTAGAGATGGGTTAAAAGAGTCTATTTGGATTTATATAAAGATATTTGTTAAGCACCATCTC
This sequence comes from uncultured Rikenellaceae bacterium, assembly GCA_964368765.1. GTDB lineage: Bacteria > Bacteroidota > Bacteroidia > Bacteroidales > Rikenellaceae > JADFUS01. Next base: position 9,804 of record CAYJCU010000008.1, on the reverse strand, counting down.
GTATTAGTTTTATGGGGTTTGGTAGTTTACCACTTTAAAGATTGTATCTACATAAGGGCATTTGAGAGCGAATATCTGAATTTTGGACTTAATGCCATAACAATAACAGCTGCCAACAGTGTTGTTGTGGGTATTGCACTATATGCAATATCGCCAGGTATGAGAGATTTTATTAAAAGATTAATTAAAATAGTGAAGAGAGGATAGATTATGATGACGATACTATTTATTTTTGATGCTCCATTTTATCCGCAGCGTGGAGGGATTGAGAGGGTTACAGAGAATCTCGTTAAGTCGCTCATTAAACGCGGATACAACATAATATACTCATTTGTGATGACAGATGATGAGACTGCACATAGCTATAATTATCCGTGTAAATATTATCCTTTTCCGTCGAAAGATTTGGGAAGTATCGAAAATATAGAGTTTCTTAAAAAGTTAGTTATAGATAATAGTGTTGATATTGTTATTAACCAAGTGACATATAACAATAATTTAGAGCTATTTTTATCTACCTATGGTGTGGGGAACTCTAAATTAATTTCAGTAGTACATAACTCGCCTAAATTGCAGTATGATTATATATACAGCTTAACCAATAGCAGTGTGAAAGAGAAATTCTCACGTGCAGCAAGAGTTGTTAGGGGATTAATACGTGGAGATAGGAAGCGATTTTGGCAGGGGCTAAATAGACGTTATTCACTACTATTAGAAAAATCTGATGTGGTGTGTCTACTTTCAGATAGCTTTAAGCCTATATTTAATGAGTTTGTGCCTGGAATAGACGATAGTAAGGTTGTGGCAATAACTAACCCGATGCCTTTTGCTAAGAGCGAGATAAAAATGGGTGAGAAGAAGAAACAGATTATATTCGTAGGTAGGTTATGTCCTGTTGCGAAGAGACCCGATAGGGTGCTAAAAGCGTGGGAGCGAATATATAAAAACCATCCTGATTGGGAGTTGATATTTGTTGGCGATGGTCAAGATAGAGCCTCATTAGAGAGGTATGCTAAGCGTGTTGATAGGGTTAAGTTTGTAGGTTTTCAGAATCCTGAGAGTTATTTTCAAGATGCAAGTATTATATGCCTTACAAGCAATTATGAGGGATTTGGTATGGTGTTAATAGAGGCTATGGCTTATGAAACAGTACCAGTAGCATTTAACTCTTATGCCTCAATAACTGATATTATCACAGATGGCGAGAATGGTATATTAGTAGAACCATTTAATATTAAAGAGTTTGCAAAAAAACTCGATTGGCTTATGAGTAACGACCCTATACGTGAAGAGATGGGGCGGGCTGGAGCTAAGAGTATTGATAAATTTGATATAGAGCCTATCACTGATAGGTGGGAGAGATTATTTGACAAAATTAAAAAATAGAGCAACTATGGAGATTAAAAACAAATTAGAGGGTAGAGCTGATTTACAACACCTACTATTTCGTAGAGCGTTTATCATATCTAACAAAGAGCTTGATGGTAATAGTTTTCCTTTTTTTGGTAATTGGGAGAGTAGACGTATAGATAGATTTAGTTTTATGTGCCATAAAGATGCTACTATGTTTCAATTTACTAAAGAGGGTGTTACCCATTTTTTAATGGGGCATAGCTATAACCCTTTTACAATGGAGCATGAAGAGAGTAAGCAGCTTGAGCGTATAGCTGACGCATATATCGTAGGAGAAGAGGCGTATCACAAGGCAATAAGCGAATTGACAGGTCTCTTTGTTATTGGGTGGTTTGATAGTGAGACAATATCATTTACCACTGATCCATCGGGTATGCAATCGGCATACTATGGTGTTGTAGATAGCAATTTTATGATTACTTCACATCCTCAACTAGTGGCTGATATATACAACCTTAAGCATGATAAATTTGTTAAAGAGTTAATAGCATATAAGTGGTATCGTCGTGTTATGGGTGCCTATCTACCAGGTGATTTATCTGCTTATGCAGAGGTGAAGCGTGTTGTTCCTAATATAGAGTATAAATATAGCGTAAACGGAATTACTCATAAACGTTTCTACCCAACAAAAGATTTAGCTGAGTGTAAAACAGAGGATGAGTATCAGGAGGTTATTGAGAAGGCGGCCACTATTCTGAAGAATGGTGCTGAGTTGGTTCTTCGTAAATGGAAGAGCCCTGCTATATCATTAACAGGTGGTATTGATAGTAATACAACCTACGCTGCGGCGGTGGGTAATTATGATAAATATAGCTCTTTTAGTTATATGTCTGCCCATAAAGAGAGTATTGATGTTGAGGCGGCTAAGAAGATAGCAGAGAGATTTAAAACTAACCATACAATATACTACATACCTGAAGATAGTAGTAAGATAGATGATTTTGAACTTAAACGTGATATATTACTGCACAATAGCGGATATATAGCACCAAGAAAGGATAATGAGATACGCAAACGTATATACCTAGAGGAGAACTGCAAAAACGATGTAGAGATTAAGTCGTGGGTATCTGAAACCATAAGGGGCTATTGGTATAAACATTATGGTCGTAGCTCAATGCCGAAACTATCGCCTAAACTATTTAGAAATCTATATAAGATATTTATAACAAATCGCTCGTTGGCTCGTAAGGTGGATAAGCTATTTGCTGATTATATAGATAGATTTGAGTATAAATCTATCCCTAAACAATACCCACCAGCTGATATGCACTATAATGAGGTTACGTGGGGTAGCTGGGGTGGAACAAATATCTCTGAGATGAAATATTGTTTCGACATAACTATCTTCTATAACAACAGAGAGTTTTTAGATTTACTATTCAGAGTGCCACTTGAGAAGCGTATATCAGATCAGCACCACCTTGATATGAAGAGATACCTAAATAAAGAGCTTTTTGATATGGGAATTAGGGTGGTAAATATGATGGAGACAGATAATCGTGCTCGTATGCTGAATGTTATTTTTACTGCTAATATGAAGTTGCCAATTTAAAAATTAATGAATATGAAATATGTTACGTTTAAACGCTTTTTAGATTTTGTGGTGTCTTTAGTGGGCTTTATTGTGTCACTCCCTTTCATGATTTTGATATGGATAGCTATTAGGCTTGAGAGTCGTGGCGGTGCTATATTCAAGCAGGAGAGATTGGGTAGAGATGGGCAACAATTCACAATGTATAAGTTTCGCACTATGGTAGTGGGAGCAGAGAAGATAGGAACTGGTGTCTATTCGTCAAAAGGGGATTCGAGAGTTACTAAGGTGGGGGCTTTTTTAAGAGCTACAAGCCTTGATGAGCTACCTCAATTTATTAATGTGTTGTGCGGAGATATGTCTATGGTGGGGCCTCGTCCTGTATTGACTTACCATCCGTTCAAATGGGGAGAGTATCCGCAAGAGGGGTTACCACGTTTCAAGGTGCGCCCAGGGATAACAGGTTGGGCACAGGTTAATGGGCGTCGTACTGTTGAGTGGAGTCGTAGATTTGAATATGATGCAGAGTATGTGAATAAATCATCACTCTTTTTTGATGCAGAGATAGTTTTTCTTACTGTGTGGAATGTGATAGCAAGTAGAGATAATAGTAATAACGGTAAAACAGTTTAATTATGTTGAAATTAATGTTTATTACAGCTAATGCTGATGTTGCAACAACGGTTTTAAACTCAGGTGTAGATAGAGTGTTTGTTGATATGGAGGTTATAGGTAAGCAGAAACGCCAAGGGGGGATGGATACCGTGCAGTCTCGTCACACTATTAGTGATGTTAAGGCTATAAAGAGTATTATGCCTAAAGATAAAGAGCTACTAGTTAGAACTAACCCTATACATAGCGGTTTGGCTGCTGAGGTTAACGGTGTTATTGAGGCAGGAGCAGATATAGTTATGTTGCCCTATTTTAAGACTGCGGTAGATGTTAAGCAATATGTTGATATGGTTAGAAAACGTTGTAAGGTGTGTCTACTTATAGAGAATAGAGAGTCTGCAATAGATAATATTGACGAGATACTATCTGTTGAGGGGGTAGATGAGTATTATATAGGTCTTAATGATTTGAATCTATCTCTAGGTGGTAAGTTTATGTTTGAGCCACTTGCTAATGGGTTACTAAACGATATATGTGATAAGATAAAGGCTACTGGTAAACCTTTTGGCTTTGGAGGTATAGCGCAACTTAACGGAGGGATGTTATCTGGCGATAAGGTATTAGCAGAGCACTATCGCTTAGGTTCTAATATGGTTATTCTGTCTCGTAGCTTCTGTAATACTGAGAAGATAGATACTCTTGATGAGGTTAGGAGTATCTTTGAAGATGGAGTTACTAAATTAAGAGAGTTAGAGGCTGAGTATAAAACAAAAGAGCAGCAATTTTTTATAGATAATAATTTGGCTGTTAAGTCAATAATAAACACTATTGTAAATGGATAAAATATTAGTTACAGGTGCTATTAACCCTGCTAATAATATATGTGAAGAGTTGGTGAAACGTGGTTTTGAGGTGGATTTTGTTGCTGATGAACTAAAAGAGTTAGATATAGATGTGAGTGGGTATGCTGGGGTTATCTGTAACTCGCTTTTTATGCATAATGATATTGATAGGTTTAAGGCACTGCGTTTTATTCAACTAACAAGTGCTGGACTAGATAGAGCGCCAGTAGAGAGGATAAAAGAGAGTGGTATTACACTATATAGTGCTAGAGGTGTGTATAGTGTTCCTATGGCTGAGTGGGCTGTCTGTTCAGTGCTATCGCTTTATAAAAATTTTAATCACTTTTATAAGGCTCAAGAGTCTCATAATTGGTCTAAATATCGTGAGGTTCGTGAGCTTGATGGTAGTAAGGCCCTAGTTGTTGGGCTTGGTAGCGTAGGTATTGAGGTGGCTAAAAGGCTCGATGCTATGGGTGTTGAGGTTTCGGGTGTTGATATTGTTTCGGTAGAGTCTCAATACATAGATAGATGTTATTCTATAAGTGAATTGAAGAGTGTTATTGCTGATTATGACATAGTTATATTAACACTGCCACTAACAGCAGATACACGCCACCTATTTGATGGGTCGCATTTTAATGTTATGCGTGATGGTGCGGTGCTGGTTAATATATCTCGTGGGGGTGTTGTTAATCAAGATGATTTAGTTGAGGCACTAAAAACTGGTAAGTTATGGGGGGCAGCTCTTGATGTGTTTGAGACAGAGCCTTTAGATAGTGAGTCGCCGCTGTGGGATATGGAGAGGGTGTTGATAACGCCACATAACTCTTTTGTGTCTAACCGAAATAGAGAAAGATTAGAGAGGTTGATAATTGAGAATATAACTACCTATTATGAGTAAAGAGAGGGTATTTGTATTAATATCCCCTAAAAATAGAACAGCTTATAATTTTAGAGGAGAGTTAATACGTAAGATAATAGAGCAGGGGTATAGTGTATATGTTACTGGTCCTAATCATATAGAGGTTGATAAGATAGAGCAGTTAGGGGCTAAGTTTGTGCATATACCAAATGATAAGAATGGTATTAATGTGTTAGCCGATTTGCGCTATATTATAAAATTGTATAGGCTGATGCGCAGGGTTAAGGCCACTGCAACGTTAGGTTATACCATAAAACCGGTGATATATGGGGCTATGGCTGCTAGATTGGCAGGTGTTAAGAGTATTAACTCAATGATAACAGGAGTAGGTTATCTCTTTATATCTAAGAGCAAGAAGGCACGCCTACTAAAAAAAGTTGCGGTGATGCTCTATCGTATTGGTTTGAGGTGTGCAGATAGTGTGATTTTTCAGAATGATGATGATTATAATGAGTTTATTGATAATAGATTAGTTGATAAACGCAAATGTAATATTGTTAATGGTTCGGGTGTTGATATGACACGTTTTGAGCGTAAACCATATCCTGAGAGAGTAACTTTTTTTATGCTATCACGTATTATGCACGCCAAAGGTGTTCTAGAGTATGTGTCGGCCGCCAAAATAGTAAAAGAGCGTTATCCTGATGTTAGGTTTATGCTCTTAGGGGCTTTCGAGAATATACAAGACTCAATACCACAAGATAGTTTCACAAAAGAGTATATAGATAGTGGGGTAGTAGATTATTTTGGAGAGAGTAGTGATATACCATCATACTATGCTCAATCGTCTGTATATGTTCTGCCATCATACCGTGAGGGGACACCTCGCACAGTGCTTGAGGCCATGTCTATGGGTAGAGCTGTAATAACTACCGATGCCCCAGGGTGTAGACAGACTGTTATTGATGGTGTGACGGGTTATCTTGTGCCAACTAAGGATGTTAATGCAGTAGTTGAGGCTATGGAGAGATTTATTAAAGATAGCTCTTTAGTTGAAAAGATGGGCGAAGAGTCGTATAACTACTGTTACTCAAAATATAGGGTTGAGTTGATAAATAGTGAAATGTTACGAATTATAAGTGCCAATTAGTATTATGGGAATATTTTCTAAAAATAGAGGTGTTGAACCACTGTTGCAGGGTATGGTTGATATTCATTCGCATCTTATGTATGGTGTGGATGATGGGGCTAGCTCTGTTGAAGATAGCATGGCTATAATAGAGTGTTATAGAGGATTGGGGATAAATCAATGTTATGCAACACCTCATATATTGCCAGCACTCTATAACAATAGTGAAGAGCAACTTACTAACCTATTCAACGAGCGTATGGTGCCTTTATCGCTAGAGAGTGATTTTGAAATATCTCTAGCAGCAGAGTATATGGTATCTTCAGAGTTTATTGCAAAATTAAATTCAGAAGAGAGATTATTAACCCTTGAAAATATGTATCTCTTGCTTGAAGTAGAGGCGTTTAGAGCTTTTTCGCAAAATACGATAGATATTTTTCTGAAGGCTAAAAATTGTGGCTATAATCCTATTTTAGCTCATCCAGAACGTTATCAGTTGATTAATAGCGATGTTTGTGATAAGCTAAAAAAGTGTGGGGTATCGCTACAACTTAACCTATTATCTTTATCGGGTTATTATGGTAATGAAGCTAAACAGAAGTCGTTATGGTTATTGAATAATAACTATTACGATTTTGTGGGGATAGATAGCCACTCAGTAGATACTTTTAAGATGATTGATAAGATTTCGCTGCCATCAAAAAGCTATACGACACTAGAAAAAATAGTAAGAAATAATATAATAAAATTTAAATTGTAGTATTATGGGAAGAGTAAGATATATTGATTTGCTAAAAGGATTGTTTATTATATTGATGGTTATGCGTCATTGTGATTGTGTGTTTGAAACCTCATTACCGGGGTTTGAAGCGGCACTTATGCCAATGTTTTTTGCTTTATCAGGGCTCTTCTACAAGAGTTATGGTAGTATAAATTCTCTTGTTATAAATAAGGTAAATAGAATATTAGTTCCGTTTGCATTTTTCTATATTACAGCATATATGCTATTCTATTTTATGAAGTTCTATATGCCTGATTTGCTTATTACTGAGGCTAATGGTATAGCCGATTTCTTAGTACAAAAACGTATGTTTAATGATCCTATATGGTATCTTTTAGCAATATTTTGGTGTTACATCTATTATGCGATAATTGAACGGTTAGTATTATATTTTAAGGTTACAAAAAGTGTGAAAACGGGGATTCTATCCCTGCTAGTGGTAATGATGGCTGTGTTGGGTAAATCTCTTGGAGATAGACAAATTTTTCTGCCTATGTGCATGGACACAGCCCTTACTGCTATGCCTTTCTTCTTTTTTGGTGTGTTACTTAAAGGTTCAACACTAATCAAACCAAACAGATATGATAGATTTAACCTGATATGGGCAGCTCTGTTCTATGGTGTTGCATTTATAATATCTCGCAATTTTGATATAAGATTGGTTATGAGTAACAATATAACAAGTAGCTATATCATATACCCTTTAGCTATCTCCTCAACACTATCAATGATATTCTTAACTAAAGCAATAGGAGATATACCCCCTATATCGTATCTGGGACGTAATACAATGGTTATATTGTGTTTACACCAAATGGTTTATCGCCCTTTACAGGTGTTTATGGGTATGCAGCCTATTGAGCTACTTCGTAGCCCATATATGATAGCTGCTATAACATTAGTAATATGTGTTGTTACTATTCCTCTATTCAAAAAATATCTTCCGCAGGTTATCGGAGAGAAGGATTTGATAAATATTCGCCTACGAGAGGCTAAAGCCTAATTTGTAGAGCTATTCCACCACTTATATGTCTAAAATCGGTGCAAGAGAGTTGTAATAATATAAGATTACATATATAATAGTCTGCCCCAACATTTACCATATTACTGCCATAATCGGCAACAAAACGTAGATTTTTGATAGCGGTATGCGTGAGGGTAACACCTCCCGTTATACCGCTTATATGTGAGTTATACTCTTTAGGGTAGTATCTATATGCAAGGTGAAGACCCAATTTAAACTGTTTTAGCTGAAAATGCTTTGATGTGGCAATATAGTAGTTGGTATAGAACATAGAGGCACTTAGGTTAATATCAAAACTACTACCTATCGGATCATCTGCCCCTATTACAATAGAGGGGATATATTTTTTCTCTGTGATTGGGCGTAATTTAATAGAGAAGTGACGATCTTTCTCTATTCTATTGTTAAATAATATCCCTGTGAAACCCACCTCTACCCACTTATATGGTGTTACACTAAGATAGTGAGACCACGAATTGTAGGGCATAGCAGCAGGCATCATCAATCTGTTGATATAGTGCGTACCAATACGTGCAGTAGCTACGGGATTCATCTCAGCTGACGGAGTGTGTAGTAAGCCAGTCATACCAGTATATTGTTGCGCTGATACCACACCAGAGCAAAATATAAATAGTATTATTAGATATATTCTATTCATGATTTCAAGTTAGATATTATTGTTGTAAGTTAAATACTAGTGACCTCATTAAACCAACCATCTCTATCATTCTCTTCAGGATCTGTTTTATATGTCTCTGTTAGATTATAATTTGAGTTTACATTATATGTTAGTTGGAAATTTGATTTTGTTCTGAAATTTACCCTCTTCTCTTTTCTGTTATATGGCGGTAACATTACAGTTATTGTGAATCCAGCACTTGGTTTGCTTCTCAGCTCAGAGTATTGCAGATATACACCCACTGAGCAGTGAGTGAAGTGACGTATGCAGTCGGCAATGGCTCCCAAATCTTGATGTATAAATCGCCCTGCCCTTACTCTCAATAGTGTTCTATGCTCTTTTAAATAGGCATTCACTCCCACTATTGCCATTAATCTGTCAATAGGTTTATTAATATCACTTATCTTATAGAGGGTAGAGTAGTAATCGGTGTATCCAATTTCGCCCTCGAAATGTATAATAGAGTTTAATTTATATAACCATTTAGCATCTATACCGTATCTTCCTAGATTAAACAAACCGCCTGATAATTTGAGGTAGGTTTTATAGTTTATTTGCCATAGTTTGGTTATTGTAGCCATATTGAGGCGAGGGAGTTTATAATCATCCCCAAAATCAGAATGAAGAGGTATGTTAGCCTCAGCTGATATAGTCCAGTCATCTTTCATTCGCCACTTAACACCAGGTGTTAGATTGACAGTTGCCTCATATATTTTTTCATAAACTAGATCTCGGATAAATAGATCACCACCGATATAGAAATCTAAACTCTGTGCCTTAACAGAGGTGCAGAACAGTATAGTGAATATCAGGCAAATAACTATTTTTCTCATAATTTTAATATTGTTGTCCGGTAAAAAAATCAAAAAACCTAGTAACCACCTATCCTACAATAAATTAGTTGTAATTTAAATTATAGGGGCTTACA
>CAYJCU010000007.1:0-45947 GCA_964368765.1 uncultured Rikenellaceae bacterium | reverse complement strand
TTGAATATCACTAACTTACAGCGATATTACCAACCATTTTTGGCATCATTGCCTTAATTATAAGAGAGGGTGACTAAAAAGCAAAACGATTCGCAGATTAAACTCTGCGAATCGTTTTTTTAATTAATTTGCCAGCCCTTAAAAAAGGTTCAACTATCTCTTCTTATTATTCTGCTGTGCCTGCTGCTGACGCTGCATATCCTCTAAGCGTTTCTGAAAACCACTCTTCTTTATAGGTTTTGCAGAGTTAGATTTCATCTGTGCACGTAACTTATCCTCATTAACCATCCTACGGATAGCCATTGTCTGGATAAGTGTAATGATATTAGAAAGGAAATAGTAATAACATAATCCACTTGAGTAGTTATTAAACCAAACTAATAACATGATTGGCATCATATATAACATCATGAAATTCATGCCTGGCATTTGGCTCGATGAAGATGCCTGCTGCTGCATATTTATCTTAGATGTAAAATACATAGATACCGCCATAAGAATAGCCCATAAACTCACATGGTCACCGTAGAAAGGTATAGTGAAAGGCAGTTCAAGGATACTATCATAAGATGCTAAATCTTTTGCCCATAAGAAACTCTCTCCACGAAGCTCAATAGAGGCAGGGAAGAAACGGAACATAGCAATGATAATAGGGAACTGGAACAGCATAGGCAAACATCCTCCCATAGGATTAACACCTGCTCTTTTATATAGCTCCATCATCGCCTGTTGCTTCTTCATAGCATCCTCTTTACGAGGGAACTTCTCGCCTAAAGCATCTATCTCAGGCTTGATAAGACGCATCTTAGCCATTGATAGGTAAGAACGATATGTAAATGGGAATATTATTAACTTAATAAATATTGTTAATAGTAATATTATCAATCCGTAGCTACTAATAAATCCATCTAAGAAATTAAATGTTGGGATAATAATAAATCTAGAAATCCATCTAAATAGCGACCATCCTAGAGGTATTAACTCTTGGAAGCTAAGATCATACTCTTTCATTGTAGTATAGCTATTAGGTCCGAAATAGAAACTAAAGTTATACTCTGTTGTTTGTGGAGAGTAAGGGATAGATAAATTAGCATCGAAATGCTTTATATAACCACTCTCAGGAGCTAATGTCTTGTATGATATATTACCCTCAGCAAAACTGTTTTTAGCAACAAAGATAGATGAGAAGAACTGCTGTTTGAAAGCCACCCACTCTATCTTAGTCTTAACCTCTTCGCTCTTCTCGTCTCCCATACCAGCCTCTTCTATATCACTAGCATTAGGGTATTTATAAGCGAACTTAGTATATTGACTCTCATAATCAAAACCTCTCTCTTGACGTGGTGAATCGTTAGACCATCTAATAGTAAGAAGATTTTGCGCAGGAGATAAATATTTATCTACATTATTAAAACGTATATCAAAATCAACCATATCACTACTTGCTGTCATAGTGTACAGATACTCGATATAAGATGTCTCATCAAGATATAGGCGCATAGCTAATGTCTGCTCCCCATCGCCACTAACAACGATTCTCTCTCTTGCATCAACAGGAGTAAAGAAATGGTTTGAGGTATTTATATTTTGACGTGTAAAGAATGATAAATCGAAATTTGAATTTGGATATTCAAACAACATAAGTGGCTGACCATCATAAGTTGTGTAGTCTTTAAGCTGAACACTAACGATAGAGGCACCCTTATTTGAAAGGGTTACTATCATCTTATCATTCTCCATAGTGTAGAACTTCTCAGTACCACGAAGAGATTGTATTAATCCCACCTCTTCTACTCCACTATCTTGCGTTGTCTGCTGCTGTTGTATTGTAGCACTATTCTGTGCCATTGAAGCCTGCATACGTGCACGCTCTTCATTTAGTTGTTGTTGCTTAACATAAGCGATAGAGTCTTGCTGCTTTTTAATTACCGCTTGCTCTTTAGCTTGGTTTTGAGTTATTAAGATGTAACCTACTAATATTATACCTATTAGTATTGTTCCTATTAATCTATTATTTTTCACTTTTAAACTTTAAATTTTCTAACATTTATCTACTAACTGTGCCCCACACCACTATGATATGGGGCACAATCTAAACTATACTACCTGTTTTTGTGCTTTATTGCCGCCTTAACAAATGCGACAAAAAGCGGATGCGGGTTCTCTGCTGTTGAGCTATACTCAGGGTGATATTGCACCCCAACAAACCATGGATGGTTCTCTAACTCTACAACCTCTACTAGAGAGCTCTTTGGGTTAATACCCGTAGCTTTCATACCAGCATTTTCAAAATTTTCTCTATAAACACTATTAAACTCATAACGATGACGATGACGCTCACTGATAAGTTTCTCACTATAACAGCTAGCAATCTTACTCCCCTCAACAAGTTCACAAGGATATGCTCCTAAACGCATTGTTCCACCCATATTAACAATCTCTTTCTGCTCATTCATGAGATTGATAACAGGGTATTGTGTAGTAGCATCAAACTCAATAGAGGCAGCATCGGTGTAACCTAACACATTACGTGCAAATTCAACAACACTACACTGCATACCTAAGCATATTCCAAAGAACGGAATATTATTCTCTCTAACATATTGAATAGCTAATATCTTTCCCTCAATACCTCTATCTCCGAAACCAGGAGCTACAAGTACACCCGACATGTTGCCTAACTTCTCAGCAACATTATCAGAGGTTATCTTAACAGAATCAACATATACCAACTCTACCTTCGTGTTGTTATATGCTCCAGCATGAATAAAGGCCTCAACAATAGATTTATAAGCATCTGGTAATTCTGTATATTTACCCACAAGAGCTATCTGAACACTCTCTTTTGGATTTTTCACTCTATTAACATAGTCAATCCACGACTCTAGATTTATATCACGCACCTCAAGATTAAGTTTGCGCATAGCAACTAAATCAAGCTCTTGCTCTAACATTCTTAGAGGCACCTCATATATCGTAGGTACATCAATAGACTCAACAACAGCATCTTGCGCTACGTTACAGAAAAGGGCTACCTTACGGCGTATATCAGCACCAAGCGTCTGCTCTGTACGTAAAACTAAAATATCAGGCTGCACACCCGCCTCAAGCAGTGCCTTAACAGAGTGCTGTGTTGGCTTAGTTTTAAGCTCTCCTGACGCTTTCATATAAGGTATTAAAGTAAGGTGAATAACCAATGAGTTATTTTCTCCTAACTCATAACGCAACTGGCGAACACTCTCGATATATGGTAACGACTCTATATCGCCCACAGTACCACCTATCTCAGTTATTACGACATCATATTTTTTCTCTTGACCTAAGATACGAATACGACGCTTTATCTCATCTGTAATATGAGGTATAACTTGAACCGTTTTACCCAAATAATCTCCTTTACGCTCTCTATCAATAACACTCTGATATATTCTACCAGTGGTTACATTATTTTTTTGAGAGGTAGGAGTATTTAAAAATCTCTCATAATGCCCTAAATCTAAATCTGTCTCAGCACCATCCTCAGTTACATAGCACTCTCCATGCTCGTAAGGGTTAAGGGTTCCTGGATCTACATTTAAATAGGGGTCTAACTTTTGAATTGTTACACTATACCCCCTAGCTTGTAGTAACTTAGCTATTGAGGCCGAAATAATACCCTTCCCTAATGAGGATGCTACTCCACCTGTAACAAATATATACTTTGTATCACTCATAATCTTATACTAGTTGTTCAATATACGTAATTTATCTTGTATAAATTTAGCATCAGCTTTTGCCTTCTCTATCTTCGCTTCAACATCCTTGATCATAGCCTCAGCACCCTTTGAACGACTGAAGAAGCCTATATTATTCTCCCAAACAGTAATATCAGCCTCTATCTTCTTTAACTTGAATAGTAGTTTCTCACGCTCTTGAGACATAGATCCTTTACTACTCTCTTTAAACTTTGATACTCTATCTTTAAATCTCTCTAGCTGATTTTCAGAATTTTGATTTTTAAATAGGGTGAAAAGAGAGTTTATAATATCTCTAAACTCGTTATTCACACGATTTTTCTCTTTCATTGGAATAAATCCTATCTGCGACCATCTGCGCTGTATATCTTTAAGAGCATTAATAGCCTCGTCAGTATTCATAGTCTTGTCAAAACTCTTTACCTCCTCAATGATAGCCTCTTTACTTTTCAGGTTATCAACAAACTCACTATCTACAACAGATCTGTGAGCAGCCTTTGCGTCGAAAAACTTATCACAAGCAGCTCTAAAACGCTTCCAAAGAGCCTCTCCCTCTTTACGAGAAGAGAAACCTAACTTTTTCCACTCGCCTTGTAGACGTATTAACTCATTAGCTGTGGTATTCCAATCAGTGCTATCTTGTAGTGCCTCAGCCTGCTCACAAAGAGCTATCTTAGCCTCGATACTTGAACCTGCTGCCTCTTTTTGCGATGTATAGAACTGCTGTTTCTTATCAAAAAACAAATTACAAGCAGCTCTGAAACGCTCATAAATAGAATTATTATCTTTTTTAGGAGCAAAACCAATACCTTTCCACTCTTTCTGTGCATTGATAATATCAGTAGTGTATTTCTCCCAATCATTATGACCAGTAATTTCGATATTAAGAATCGCCTCTACTCTCTCACATAATTCACTCTTCTTATTTAGGTTTGATAGTTGCTCCTCTTTAATACCATCGAAATAGTCTTGATGACGCTTATTAACTATTGTACTGGCACTCTTAAAACGATTCCAGATAGCATCTTTCTCGCTCTGCATAACTGGCCCTATCTCTCTCCACTGCTCATGCAATAGCTGTAACTCTCTGAAAGCAGGAATTACCATTGTCTCTTCAGTTAAAGCCTCAGCCTTTTCACAAAGAGCTATCTTCGCCTCATAGTTTTTCTTTAAGTCTATATCACGAAGTTCGTTATTTATCTTAACATACTCATAGAATTGCTCAGTGTAGTGATGGTATGTCTCCCATATATCATTAACACTACCCTTTGGAACATTACCAACCTCTTTCCATCTGTTTTGCAACGTACGGAACTCATTAAATGTTTCTCCAATAGACTCTTCACTACTGATAAGCTCTTTTAACTTCTCAATAATTTCAAGTTTCATCTGATAGTTGTTGTTATGGATAATTTCAAGCTCCTTAGTAACATCATTGCGCTTACTACGGTACTCATTAAGCATATCCTTAAGCTGTTGCTCAAGGCCATCAACCTCAGGGGTAAACTCTTCTGAGTTACCACCCTCAACGAGAAACGCCTTTCTTTGAGCCTCAACCTCAAGTTTACGCTGTTTGTAGAAAGCCACTTTAATAGCCTCTACATCATCCTTTACATCAGAAATATTGTCACTCTCAACAACACTCTTAAGTCTATCTATTAACTCTACTTTTGACATTGTAGAGTAATCCGCACCTACTTCAGGAGTTGTATCCTCAGTAGTAACATCAATCACATTTTCAGTTAGTTCAGTCTCAACTGCACTATTCAAAACAGTAGTTTCCATTCTTTGCTAAGCAATTTATAAAAGGGGCTGAATGTACACACCCCCAAATTAATATATTTTATATTTTCGTACTTACTATATAATCCGCAAATATAGCAATAATATTTAAGAAAACGAATATTTTTTTTACTTTTTTTCTATCCTCTAATCATCTTTATCAGCATTCCATAATTGGTTATCGCTACCCCTCTATTTTTAACCCTCGTAATACGACTCTTTAGCTGTCTAGTAGTAACCATACATCCACCACACTGAACAACTAACGAATAGCTCTCTAAATTATCGGGTAATGGAGATAGACCAACTAAGAAATTATACTCTAATTTCTCTCCTACCCATGCATCTAACCACGCAGGGATTTTAACACGTCCTATATCATCACAACTAGTTTGGTGCACGCAACTCTCCATCACCAAAATTTTATCCCCCTTTTTAAGGCTTTTTACCCTCTCTAGACCCTCTTTGTATAGAGCTATATCTCCTTTAAGCTCTGCTAACAATATGCTAAATGTTGTTATTACATTATACCACTCAGGAGGACACACCTGCATAACAATATCAATAACCTGACTATCAGTAACTACTAAGGCTGGGTTTATATTCATAGCAATCAAATCAGGCAGTTGCTGTGGTTGAATAACAATTGACAGTGCTTCGTTATCTAAAGCATCTCTAATAGCCTGCATCTGTGGAAGAATAAGCCTACCTGCAGGAGCTTCACTATCTATCGGGCATATCATAACCACTACATCTCCTCTCTTGATATATTTCCCTAACATCGATGGGTGGTTATAGCTATGTTCTGGAAGTGTTGTACGGATAGCATCAAAAAGGAGATTGCGCTCATTCTCATCACTTAGCATTGTGTTTATAACACTCTCAGCCTCATTTGATGATGCATAGCCATCAATACAATTTTTAATAATAATATAATCAACACCTACCGCCTTAACCTTATCCAAGAAGGCACTATCTTCACTACTCCACTCACCACGGTATAGTATGACTGCTAAATCAATATGGTGCAACGTATCCATAGTTTTAGCTATACGCTCGACACCCAACTGCGATTTGTCGTCATAGCCTGCTGTGTCGATAGCAACGACTGGAGCAAAACCGAGTATCTCGAAACTTTTTCTTACGGGATCCGTTGTAGTACCTCGCTCTTCTGAGACAATAGCAAGCGGTTCTCCTAATAAAAAATTAAGCAGTGTGCTCTTACCCGCATTGCATCTGCCATATATACCGATATGTGGTTTGATTGATTTCATAATAGTAAAAGTTATTTTGGACCTGAGTTATTGTACAAAAAGGGGTAAGCTCATTATGTATGACCTACCCCCAAATTCTCTCAACTAAAATTATATAGTTCCCCCTCGTAAAAAGGCTCAATTACTTAATTTTTAATTCTGCCTTTACTTGAGCTGTTATATCCTTAACCTTATCTTTATCTACATAAACAAAAGAAGGAACTTGACTTGACTCATCTAATACGAAAGTCATACCATTTAGCTTAGCAATTTTATCAATAGCATTTTGCACCTTCTCGAAAATAGGAGCTGTTAATTCTGACTGATATTGCATTAGCTCATTTTGAGCCTCACGACCAAAACTCTCTAGCTTAGTCTGAAGGTCAATAATATCATTTCTTCTCTGCTCTAAAATAACACCACTTAATGATGGAGAATCCTTCTCAAATGCAGCAATCTTACGCTGAAGCTCTTGTTGCATATATGTAATCTGCTCAGTAAGCTGCTTTTGGCGTGCCTCGATAAGAACTTTAATTGTATCAGTTTCAGGCATTAACTCAATAATCTCTGCTGAATTTACTCTACCAAATTTAACTGTCTGTGCTGATACAGCAGTACTTACTGCAACTATTGCTACTAGCAATAAAACTAATTTTCTCATTTTTAATCTTTTTTTATTTTATAATTCTTTATTTAATTACCACATTAATAATCTCATTGGTCACATCTAACTTAGGACTCTGATAGATTGTTACCTTTATTAAAGACATATCATATATCATATCATAACCATGCTTCTCAGCATAGGCATTTACAGCAACCATTAATTTTGCCTCAATTGGCTCCATCAACTCTTTCTGTCTCTTTGCTATCTCTCCGTTTTCGCCAAACATTTTCTCTTCATAGTCGTTAGCAGCCTTCTCTTTATCTATAACCATCTGCTTATAACGATTATACTGAGCCTCTGACATCCTATCTTGATATTGCTGAAACTCATTGAACATCTCTTTCGCCTCTTCAAAAAGCAAATCACTGTTCTCTCTAGCAGTTTTAGTCATTTGCTCTAGTTCAGCAACGGCCGCCTTGTACTCTGGCATAGCCTCAAGAACTTTTTGACTAAATATATAACAAACTTTTTGCTGTGCAAATGCTGCACTGCTTACTCCTAACAGTAGAAGGAGTGAAAAAATTAATCGTCTCATAACCATATATGTTAATATTAATACTACTAACTAAACAATTATAGTGCATTAAAACGTTTGACCAATAGAGAAGTGGAATTGCGAACCACTAACCGTAGAAGAACCATTAACTCTATCAAATCCATAACCCCAATCGATACCAAACATACCAACAATCGGAAGATATATACGTAAACCAGCACCAAGTGATTTCTTTAAATCGAATGGATTATAATCTCTCCATCCATCAAAAGCGTTACCACCCTCAGCAAAAACAAGAGCATAGATACTTGTTGCTGCCTGCATTATAACAGGATAACGCATTTCAAAGGTAAATTTATTGTATAATCTAGCTTGATCTCCGTTTTGTGCATTAGGCGTAAGCGACTCATTTTCGTAACCACGAAGAGAAATAGTGTTTACACCATATATATTATAACCAGAGATACCATCTCCTCCCATAGAGTAACCCTCAAAGATTGATATTGCCTTAGGATCGTTACGGTAGTGACCTAAGTAACCAAACTCAGCTCCGAACATAAACACAAGGTTTTTATTAGCTAAAGCAGAAACAAACCATTTCATCTTAGCCTCAATCTGATAGAACTCTATCCACTTATATGCCTGCTCATCTGTTAGATTAGGATTAGTATAGTAATCATCCGCACGGAAAGCTGAATAAGGAGGTGTAGCTGTTAAAGATAACGAAAGCTCTGAACCACTACGTGGGAATAAGAAGTTATCTTTAGAATCACGACCTAGAGTAGCTGAAAGTGTCACTATATTAGATGTACCATCTTTCAGAGCGAAATAGCTCCAGTTATCAAGTAGGTATGCTTGATATGATAGCGCACCCATAAGAGTAAAGTTAGGATCTGGCCATGATAGACGCTTACCATAAGATAGTGTTAATCCTGCAGTACCAAAAGAGCCATCACCCTCGATGCCGTAATAATAGTTACCATTTGTTTGAACAGAGTAGTGAGTAGAAACACTAAATGAGTTTGGTTTTCTACCACCTAACCAAGGCTCAAAGAAACTAGCCTGATACGACTGATACCACTTACCATTAACCTGTATTTTAAGACTTAACTTCTGGTTATCACCTGTTGGATAAGGTCTCCACGCCTCCCTCTTAAAGAAGTTACGCATAGATACATTATTGAACGACACCCCAACTGAGGCAACGAAACCAGCTCCTTCACCCCATCCTCCTGATAGTTCTAGTTGGTCATTAGGACGCTCTTCAAGGTTAAGCTCTATATCAACTAAACCATCCGATACAGGTATCGGCACAGGATTTATATTCTCTGTAAAATGCCCCATAGCCTGCACCTGACGGATAGACTGAATAAGTGCATCTTGACTATATAGTTCTCCTGGGCGAGTTAATAACTCACGACGGATAACTCTATCATTAGTACGAGTATTACCAATTATCTGAACCTCATTAATCATGAATGGTTTACCCTCATTAATACGTATATCCATATCAATAGAGTCTCCATCAATAACTGTCTCAACAGGCTCAATAGCAAAAGCAAGGTGACCTGCATTGTTATATATAGATGATACATTGATACCACCACCCATTGGGTCTGCCTCCATATCCTTACCAAGGCGACTCATAAGGTTTTTCTTATCATACACATCTCCCTTTTGGATATTAAGTATCTGTCTTAAAGTTTCATCTGTATGTTTTGTGTTACCAGTAAAGGTGATATTACGGAAATAGAATTTCTCTCCTTCATCAACCTTTATATCAAGTGCCAATCTATTCTCCTCTATCTCATAAAGAGTATCTGCTAAGATAACAGCGTTTCTATAACCTTTACTCTGCATATAATCAAGAAGTTTCATCTTATCCTCTTCAAACTTCTCTTCACTAAACTTAGCTGTTTTTAAGAAATTAATAAGTGTCTTCTCTTTAGTGCCTTTCATGGCTGTCTTAAGCTTGCTCTCTTCAATGGTTGAATTACCACTAAAGTTAATCTCTTTAATCTTCATCTTCTCGCCTTTATTGATATTAAAAGTAAGAATAACGAAGTTATTTTTAAGCTGCATAGCTGTATCAAGTCGTTGTGTTACATCTATATCAACATTAATGAATCCCTTTTCGTCAAAGAATGATTTAATATTATTAACGGCACCATGTATTACATAATCACTTAATTCTGAGTGGCTAGCAATTGCAACTTTCTCTTGCAGTTGTCTCATCTCCCCCTCTTTTGCACCAGTAAACTCCCATCTTGATATACGAGGACGCTCTTTCATGTGTAGATCTATGATTGCCTCGTCTCTCTCAATAGTAACATAAGCCTTTATATCTGAGTAGAATCTTTGTCCCCATAATTTACGTATAGCAGATGATATGTAGTCTCCAGGAATATCTATCTCTTCTCCCCTAACTAGGCCTGCTGCACTGATGATTAGCTCAGAATTGATATATCTAACACCATGTACTCTTACATCCTTCAGGATATATCTCCCTGGCTGTACATAGTCCATTGTGTTGAGTTCTCTTGTAACAACTAATGAATCAACAGTCTCAGCTTGCTCTTCTTGTGCATAAAGAGCCCCACTCATCATAATAACCAATAAAGCTAAACAGTACTTTATTGCCGCATATACGTTCCTTCTCATCATATATTATATTTATTTTAATAATCCAAATCTTCTGTCTCTACTATTATAGACCTCAATAGACTCTTTAATATCATCTACCGTAAAATCAGGCCATAACTTATCCATAAAATAGAACTCACTGTATGCCAACTGCCATAACATAAAATTACTAACTCTATGCTCTCCGCTAGTTCTTATAAGTAGATCAGGAAAGGGTGTATCATTAATATAAAGATGCTCAGAGATAGTTACATCACTAATATCTTCACTCTTCATCTCTCCTCGTTCTATTTTATTTGCTATATTTTTAACTGCATTAACCAACTCATGTTTTGAACTATAATTAATTGCAATTATCAAATCTAAAGTTGTGTTATTTCTTGTTAGTTGCTCTGCAACCGCCATACTCTCAATCACATCTGAATTAAGACCACTTCTATCCCCACTAAATCTTAAGCGAACACCCTTCTCTAGCAGATCTGATACCTCACTCTCAATAGTTGTGCAAAAAAGTTGCATTAAGCCACTAACTTCATCTTCGGGTCTCCCCCAGTTCTCAGTTGAAAAAGCATAAACAGTTAGGTACCTAACCCCACACTCAACACATCCCATAACAGCTTGACGAACCGCTTTAACCCCGTGCAGATGTCCATAAGAACGCTCTTCTCCACGCATCTTAGCCCATCTCCCGTTACCATCCATAATAATGGCTATATGTTGAGGTGTTTTACTCATTTTACTATTTTTACACTTTTTCAAATAAACAATCCGACAAATTTAGTTATTTTTTCTGAAATATGAAATTTTTATTAAAAAAAACTAGCCTATTTAGGAAAAAAGAGATGAACATATCTCATAATTACCACTCTAAAGCTACAAAATTTTATCCAAATATAGTTTAAATTGTAATATCTCTCTTATCATATGCCCACATTAACTTTTCTCTTATCGTTTTATAGAACGAATTACCACTCAATTTTATTAGCTTGACACTATATTTTGAGCGGAAAATTTTTATTTTCTTATAATTAACCACCTCAACAGAGCGATTATCAAAAGTTGCAAGCATCTTTTCACTTCTGCTTTCGCCCGATAATACTATCTCCGAGTTATCATTTATAATCAAAGGGCGCACATTAAGATTATGAGGTGCTATTGGGGTTACAATAAAACAGTTACAACTAGGGGCAATGATAGCACCGCCCACACTCAGCGAATATGCTGTTGAGCCTGATGGCGAGGCAACAATAAGCCCATCTGCCATGTACTTAGCAACAAACTCTCCATCAATCTCTATTTTTAGTGATAACATGCCATTATCGCACTTCTGCAGGGTAATATCATTAAAGGCGTATAACACCTCGTTATCTATATGACCCTCTATAAGTGGACGCTCCTCTATCATATAATCCTCTGAAACAATTGCTTTAACAGCCTCTTCTAACTCCTCTCTTAATACGTTAGCAAGGAAGCCTAACCTACCACTATTTATTCCAAGAATAGGGAGATTTCTCTCTCTAAACCTATCAATAGTGTGTAAGAAATTACCGTCTCCTCCGTAGCTTACAACTAATTTAATATCATCATCTAGCTCTTCAACAGAGCAGTACACTTTTAAGCCACTGTTCTGTGCTTGAGAAGCAAAATCGGCATCTCCTGTATAACTCACATAACCCTCTATTGAATATCTATCACAGAGCTCACCCCATAAAATTAACTCGCTAGATGTTAAATATTTATCTCCTTTAGTATATATGGCTAATTTCATACGTATTATATTTTTGAACTAAACTATTAACCTGGGTTTTGGATAAGAAATAGTTTAAGTTATTGATAATAAATAAAATGTAAAATTTTCACCAGACTTTTTTTAGTGTGGTTCAGTTTCAGTGCGTTATTGTAAAAGCGGAGCGCACTTATTGTGCGTGGCATCGTATTTTGCAATAAGGTGCTGAAAATGAGCTGCAATAAAGAAAATATGGCTGTTTCTTATCCAAAACTCAGGTTATTATATCTCCAGAAGCACTATTATCCTCATTTATAGAGATAATCTTAACATCTATTATCTTACCCACCAACTCTTTATCATAAGGAACAACCACATCAATATAGTTTTCGCTGTATCCATGCATCACTCCCCCTTTTCTGCGCCCCTCAACAAGCACCTTACACTCTTTACCAATGAATGATAGGCAATATTGATGATGCAGCTCTTTACTTAGCTCCTCAAGTGCTTTAACCCTAGCACTCTTAACAGCTGGCGGCACCTTACCATCAAAATTGATAGCATCTGTATTGGCACGCTCTGAATATGGAAATATATGCAAGAATGATGGTTGTAGCTCTTTAAGTAGATTGTAACACTCACTGAACTCCTCGTCGCCCTCACCAGGGAAACCCACTATAACATCTATACCTATAAATGTGTCTCTATCTAACTCTCTTAAAGCTAATATTTTCTCTCTAAAAAGTGAAGTATTATAACGCCTACGCATCAATTTTAGTATCTTATCACTCCCCGATTGAAGGGGTATATGGTAGTGCGGTTGAAATTTATTTGAACTATTACAAAACTGCATTATCTCATCTGTCAAGAGATTTGGCTCTATTGATGAAATTCGGTATCTCTCTACTCCCTCAACACTATCAAGTGCTTTTAGTAAATCAAAAAAGCTCTCTCCCGTAGTGCGTCCAAAATCTCCTGTATTAACACCAGTTATCACAATCTCTTTAACGCCCTGCTCAGCAATTAAATAAGCCTCTGCAATAATTTCACTTATCATAGGACTACGACTCTCACCACGTGCTAAAGGTATCGTGCAGTAGGCGCAATGGTAACTACACCCATCTTGCACTTTAAGAAATGAACGAGTACGATCTCCAGCAGAAAAGGCATTAAAAAACGAGCTAATTTGCTCTGTTTCGCATGTGTGTATAACACCTTTACCTCTGCTACCCAACTCTTTAACATAGTTAAATAGCTCTCCTTTATCGTTACTACCCACAACAATATCAACACCATCTATTTCGGCTATCTCTTGTGGTTTCAGTTGAGCATAGCACCCTGTCACAGCCACAATAGCGTTAGGGTTATTAGATGCCAGTTTTCTTATTATATTTCTACACTTTTTATCTGCGCTATCTGTAACCGAACAGCTATTAATAACATAAATATCCGCTTCATCTTTAGGCGATACACGCTCAAAGCCATTATCCTCAAATTGACGTGCTAATGTTGAACTCTCTGAAAAATTCAACTTACACCCTAAAGTATAAAATGCAACTCGTCTATTACTACTCATTATTAAAACTATATTTTACTATCAACACCTTATCATTTTTACTCTTCACACGATAACGATTATCGCTTCTCATACCAACAATCCACAATATATCACCATCTCCATCAACCAGTATCGGAATAGAATCCTTATCATTAAGGTGCACTTTGTTATCAACAAAAAAATCACTTAGTTTCTTCCTGCCACTCATCCCAAAAGGAATAAAATAATCTCCCTCACGCCAATATCTCAACACTAACGGGAATTTTATTTTAGAGTAATCGAAATATGCTATATTTTCATCTGCCAAAAAATTATCTATACCCTCAACCACCTCGAAAGAGAGCCCATTAGTAGGCTCAATACCAGTAATTAACACCTCATTATCACTACGTTTTTCAATATTCAATGATGTGAGTATAACAAGCGAACGACTTAATACCGCCCTATATTGTGCCCCCATAAACTCTCCGCTACCACCTGAGAGATAACACCTCTCTAACTCGGATATTACCGTAGAATTAAATCCCCAAGCAGAAAATATTTCATAAAGAACGAAACTGAAGGGAGAGTAGTTTTTTAACACACTCAGTGATATAGTTATATTACCTCTATACTCTGAAACAGCTCTTCGTTTTATATCGCTTATCATAGATGAAATAAAACTATTTGCCTGCTCTATTCTATCTATATTGCCAAGCATTATATGTTCAAAATTATCCTCTATCTCTATAAGTTTAGGGATAACATTATGTCTTAGCTTATTACGCACATAGGTAGTGCCACTATTAGACGAATCGTCACGCCACTCTACACTATTCTCAATAGCATAACACTCTATATCACATCTGGTAAACTGCATTAGTGGCCTAAAGATATTATCACGTGTAATAGGAATGCCTGCCATTCCTCTTATACCTGTTCCTCTAATCATATTTATAAATAGTGTCTCAATGGTATCATTACAGTTATGTGCAATCGATATTTTATTATAACCACTCTCTTCGCACACCCTATTAAACCATTGATAACGTAAATCTCTTGCCGTCATTTGTAGAGAGTTACCACTCTCTTCTATCTCTTTATAGGTATTAAAAGTAACAGTGTGCAGTGGCACAGAGTAGTGCTTACACACCCTCTCAACTAGTTGCATATCTCCGTCGCTCTCCTCACCACGTAGTGAGTAGTTACAGTGCGCTACACCAATAGAGTAACCCGCCTCAACAAACAGCCTAAGCATAACCATTGAATCGACACCACCACTTACACCTAACAAAATTTTATCATTAGGCTCAAAATATTGATTTGCTATCTCTTTAAACTCACTTAACATTTAATATATGTTTACTTCAGGTGTTAAAACTATATCAAAACGACTCTCTATATCTTTGATGATTTTAGAGGCTAAATTATATAAATCAGCTCCTTTGCCCTCTCCAAAATGAACCAATACAAGTGCCTGCTTATCATGCACCCCCACACTGCCCTCTCTATATCCTCGCCAACCAGCCTTCTCTATCAGCCAACCAGCAGGTACCTTAACTCCATCACTCTCTGTATATGATACAATATCAGGATAAATCTCTTTTAAACGCTCGAAATGTTGAGCAGTAATAACAGGATTCTTAAAAAAACTACCACCATTGCCTATAACCTTAGGATCGGGTAACTTACTATCTCTAATAGATAGAATCGTCTCACGCAATAATCTAGCAGTTATCTCAACACCATCCGGAAGAGTGTTAGAAAGTGCTTTATATGATAGATTAGGGGTAAACACCCTATTTAATCTGAATAACACCGCCGTAACAACTACCCTACCTCGCAAATCGCCTTTAAAGATAGAGCTACGATAACCAAACTTACAACCATCATTTGTAATTATTATCTCCTCACTTTGCTCTATATCATAGCACTCAACAGCCTCAATAATATCTTTCGCCTCTACGCCATAAGCCCCAATATTTTGCACGGGCGACGCGCCCACACTACCAGGTATGCCTGATAAATTCTCTGCTCCATATAGGTTATTATCAACACAAAACCCTACAAAAGCATCCCACTCTACACCAGCCTCAACACGTATAAGGGTATAATCACGATACTCCGCCTCAACCTCAACACCCACACCAATAGGATGAATAACAACACCATCATAATCAGATGTAAAAAGCGAATTACTACCTCCCCCTAATATACAAAATGGCGAACCACCCACCACTTCAAAGATAGCAGGCAGCTCGTCTATATCAGAAAATTCAACAAACCCTCTAGCCTTAATATCAAAGCCAAAACTATTATATGATTTTAACGATTTATCTATCTCCATAAGATTACAATTTTTTTGCGATAGCCTCAGCCACACGCTCTCCATCCATAGCAGCCGACACTATACCACCCGCATAGCCAGCACCCTCGCCAGCTGGATATAACCCCTTAACACGTATATGTTGTAGCGTTTCTCTATCTCGTGGCACACGAACAGGCGATGATGTGCGAGACTCAACCCCTAGCACCATTGCCTCTTTGGTAATAAAACCACGCATTTTCTCGCCAAAAGCTCTGAAACCACCCTCTAACGCCCTATATATATCGCTTGGCATCCACTCTATCATATTAGAAGATACCACACCAGGTATATATGATGTTTCGGCAAGAGTAGCAGACAATTTACCCTTCACAAAATCTGTCAGACGCTGTGCCGGAACTACCTGATTACCCCCTCCATTGGCAAAGGCTAACTCTTCAAATTGTTGTTGGTATTTCAACCCTGCCAATACGCCATACTCAGGTATTAGATGTGCATAATCACACTCTCGTATCTCAGTAACTATTGCTGAATTGGCAAATTTAGAGCCCCTCTTAGATGGCGACATACCATTAACAACCGCCTCACCACTACGCACACCAGCAGGCACAATAAACCCTCCTGGACACATACAGAACGAATACACACCACGCCCCCCTATCTGCGCAACAAGAGAGTATTCAGCAGGCGGAAGATAATCGCCTCTCTCACCACGACTATATTGTATTGAGTCAATAAGTCTCTGCTGATGCTCAACACGCACCCCCATAGCAAAATTCTTAGCCTCTAACTCAACACCTCTACTGTGTAGCATTTCATAAACCTCTCTTGCAGAGTGACCCGTAGCCAATACTGTTGCTACACCCTCAATAGTGTCTCCTTTATCTGTGATAACACCTTTAATAGTGTCGTTTTCAATAACAACATCAACAACAAGAGTATTAAAATGCACCTCTCCGCCCCACTCTATTATTGTGTTACGGATATTTTCTATAATATTAGGTAACTTCTCAGTTCCTATATGAGGGTGTGCCATATATAACACCTCCTCTTGCGCACCATGATTATATAGTATATTAAGGGTACGAGACACATCCCCACGCTTCTTAGCACGAGTAAACAGCTTACCATCAGAGTAAGTTCCTGCACCCCCCTCACCAAAACAGTAGTTAGAGTTAATATCTATATCTTTATTGCGATTCACATTTGCAATATCAACTTTTCTAGAGTGTACCTCTTTACCCCTCTCAATGATAATAGGTCTAAACCCTAACTCAATAAGTCTAAGAGCGGCAAATAACCCAGCAGGGCCACTACCCACAATAACCACAGGAGGTGCCGCCGACACATCTTTATAGTCAAATTTATACTCTTCAACCCTACTCTCGTTATCTATATAGGCTATGAGGGTTAAATTTATTTTAATATCTTTTTTACGTGCATCAATAGATTTACGCTTAACACGTATATCTGTAATACTCTCAGGCGATATTTTAAGCTGTCTTGCAGCCATTAATATATGTTGTCCTGTCTTAGCCGCCTCTTCGGGCGAAAGGACTAAAGTTACTTCTTTTGGCATAATGTATATATTTAGCCGATCCCTAAAAAGAGCTAATTTATTAATTATTAATAAATTATATTAAACCACCTTTTTAAGATTCGAATATTTAAGCTACAAAGGTAGCTATTTTTTTTAATAACCATAGTTTTGGATAAAAAATAGTTGTGTACTATTTTTTATCTCTCCAAAAAATCTTTGCATTACATAGGTTTTGACCAGTAGCCTTATTTGTTAATGAATAAGATGAGAAATTACTATCTTGCGACATCTGCTTAACATTTATCGCCACCTCATCGCCATATCTGCTCTCATGAGAAAAATTTATATCTAACCTATATGCATCATATTTTTTGAAATGCCCCATATCAACACCATTAAGCATCCACGCAATATATTTGGTAGTGTTAGTATGCTCATTAAAATCTATATGCGAATACCTCACTGTGCGCAACATCTCAACCCCGTCACTAAAAGCACGCACACGCTCAGGTGCCTTAATAACTGGTGCAATAGGCTCTATATCGTCACAAAAATGTGCAAATAACCCATCGTTGCATGGGATTGTACGCCTTGTATCTAAATCAATAATACACCAATAGGTTATGGCGTGTCCTACAATATCATCATCCTCTCCATATATTGTCATATTACGACGCACCATCAATTTATCTATACTTTCAACCCATGTCTCTATCTTAAATTTCTCATGATGCATTGGATAGCGTACCATCTCAATAGCCATACGTATCATAACCCACGTAAGGTTATGGCTATTAAGAAATATTAATCCTGAATTACAACTATCTGAATCTTGTACAGCAGCCTGTATAACATAATCAGAAATGGTTGTTAATGATGCTCGCTTTGAGAAGTCAATATCACGAGAATTGACTATAAAATTATAGGCTCTTGGCATAATTAATATATTTAAGTGTGAGAAAAAGTCAAAGATAGTAATTTTTGCGCAAAAAAGCAACATTTTAGGCTCATTTTTGGGTTTCGTCTACTAAACATATTGGTTCGTCTAAAGGGGGTATCAAATTTTTGGATTGTATATTTTTTTACCATAACTTTGCTCTCAAGATAACAAATTATTAACTTTTTAAAATCTTAAAATTATGAAAACAACATTGAAATCATTAGCAGTAGCACTACTAGCATTAGTAGCAGTTATCACACTTTCAACAGAGAGTTATGCACAAAGACAACAACAAAAACAAGGCAACAAGAAGCAGATGAATATTGAGGAGAGAGCCGAGAAGCAGACAGACATGATAGACGAGCGTATAAATCTTTCTGACGACCAAGAGGACAAGGTAGAGGCAATAATACTAAAATACCTTAAGAAGCAAGAGAAGCTTCGCGAGGATAAGGTAGAGAGAGAAGAGGCGATGAAGATGATGAAGAGCATGAACGACAGTAAAAATGCAGAGTTAGAGTTGGTATTAGACAAGAAGCAATACAAAGAGTATCTTAAAATGGTAGAGGAGCAACGCCAAAAGCAGATGCAAAATCGCAAACGTAGATAGTCATACATAAAAAAAGCGGGAAGATTTTTCTAGTAAAAATCTTCCCGCTTTTTTATTGTATCAAGTAAAATTCAGGTAGACGAAAAATTAATAGTATTAATTTTTCATTACTACTTATATGTCCGCATTTTTTGTAGGTGTTAGCAAAACTGGATTTTATCACTCACTCTATTTCGGCTCAAGTTGAATTTTAGGGTGGTCTAACAAAATCAAATTTTACCGCACTCTTTATTTCGGCTAAAACTACCGCTCTGGAAGAGTGCCCAGCCGGCATGAGGCGAAATTGTTTTTCTGTGCACGGCACGGCGTCCACCACCGCCTAAAAGAGAAATTATTACGTAGAGAAGCGGAGTGATAATTTCTCCACGGTGGACGCACGATTCGTTAGAATCGTTATCTTTTTATCCACCACCAACAAGAATTTCAACTTGATCCATTTTAATATATACTCGGCACGGCGTCCACCCATTTTTCAACTCGACAAAAAAAAGAGATTAACCTTTCGATTAATCTCCTTGTGGGAACAATAGGATTCGAACCTATGACCCCCTGCTTGTAAGGCAGGTGCTCTGAACCAGCTGAGCTATGCTCCCCTTTTGCGACAACAAAGATAGAGACATTTTTTTTATTTACCAAATATTTTTACTAAAAAAATTCAAAAATTTTTAGTCCTTATCACAAATAGGCTGAAAATTAGGCATCTATAACAAAATAATATATTTGATTTTTTAATAGTAGTGTCCGGCGAACCTGAGGATTGAATTTATGCACGTCATATCTACCCTAAAACCCACCATATAAAGTACCCATGTACTACGCAGGTGTGTTTTAGGGCACCTATAACGCACCTAAATCCAATTTTGGGTAAATTGGCACTCCTAGAAGTAAAAAAATCAAAATTTTTGTTTTTGTAAGCCCCTATAATTTAAATTACAACTAATTTATTGTAAGATAGGTAGTTACCATGTTTTTTGATTTTTTTTACCGGACAACAATAATTTTTTAATACTAACTAAATCTAAAGAATATAAATCATAACGAAAATATTAAGTTTTAAGATTATTAAATAAAAAAATGATAATTTTTATTATAAAATTGTTTTATGTAAATTATTTTTCATATATTTGTACCGCATATAGTGACTTAGTGTTTATGCACAAATCTCTCTAATGATTATACATACTATATTTATATAGGTAAACGTTTATTGAATGAGAGGTGTGTATTTACGCCTATTACTATAGTCAAGTAGCACAAATAGTGTTGCACATAGAAAAAGAAATAATATTTTTATATACAATTTTAAATAAAAGGTATGGAACTTAAAAAATCGAAAAAAGCAGATTTGCAATCTAAGAAAGGAATGTTTGCACAGATTGGTCTTATCGTTTCTTTATTATTAATCACAGGTATGTTTAACATATCTCAAAGTAAGATTGAAATTGAGATTGTTGAGGCAGAAGAAGAAGAGGTAGTAGTTGAGTTACCTCCTGTAACACGTCCTGAGGAGCCTGTAAAGCAGAGAGTACAAAAGGTTGTTGCACCATCTATCACAGATAAAATTGAGATTGTTGAAAATGAGGTTGAGCTAGAAGAGACTGAGTTATTCAACCCTGAAACAGACGAGTTTACTCCTAACTGGGCAGGTCTACCTACTGGTGTTCCTAATGATGGAGATATTCTTATCGACGATTCAGCTCCTGTATTTAAGGCAGAGGTTGACCCAACATTCGGTGGCGAAGCAGGTGGTAAAGATAGTCAAAATGCGTTCCGTAAATGGGTACAAAAGCGTGTTAAGTATCCTGCAATAGTTTCTGAGAGTAATATCTCGGGTGCTGTATCACTACGTTTTGTGATTGGTAAAGATGGTAAGATTACAGATATTACAGTATTATCATCTCCTGATAAGTTACTTACTGAAGAGGTTACTCGTGTAATGCTTGCTGCTCCAGCATGGACACCAGGTCTTCAGCGTGAGAAACCAGTTCCGGTATACGCTACGATTCGTGTAGTATTCGTACTATAATTAGTTAAATATAATAAAAAAAGGTTGCCTGATAGGCAACCTTTTTTTATTATATCCTTTGTTGTATCAAAAAAAAACATTATCTTTACTGCAATTTTCAATATGAATAATAAATAAATAGACAATATATATGGATAGCAAAAAAATTCGCAAGATGTTCCTTGATTTTTTCGCAGAAAAAGGGCATCATATCGTTAAGTCAGCTCCGATGGTAGTGAAGAACGATCCAACACTTATGTTTACTAATGCTGGTATGAATCAGTTTAAGGATCTCTTTTTAGGTAATGAAAAAATAAAGTATAGCCGTATAGCGGACACACAAAAATGTCTTAGGGTATCGGGTAAACACAACGACCTAGAAGAGGTGGGGCACGACACTTATCATCACACTATGTTTGAGATGCTTGGCAACTGGTCTTTTGGAGATTATTTCAAAAAAGAGGCTATTGAGTGGTGCTTTGAGCTACTTGTTGAGCGTATGGGCTTAGACAAGAACCGTATGTATGCTACTGTTTTCGAGGGAGATGACAAAGACAATGTAGCTTTTGATCAGGAGGCTTATGATTTATGGAAAAATTTCTTGCCTGAGAGTCATATATTGAGAGGCAACAAGAAAGATAATTTCTGGGAGATGGGCGAAACAGGCCCTTGTGGTCCTTGTTCTGAGGTTCATTATGATCTACGTGATGATAGCGAACGCAATAGCGTTAATGGAGCAGAGTTAGTTAATAAAGATAATCCATTAGTTATTGAGATATGGAACCTTGTATTTATGCAGTTTAACCGCATGAGCAGTGGAGAGCTTAAGTCACTTCCTGCAAAACATGTAGATACAGGTATGGGTTTTGAGCGTCTTTGTATGATTATGCAGGGGGTTAAGAGTAACTATGATACAGATGTCTTCCAAGATATAATACAAACACTAAGTAAAATAGCTGATACACCTTATGGCAAGGATGAGAAACAGGATATTGCTATGCGTGTGATTGCTGATCACCTACGTGCTATCTCTTTCTCAATTGCTGATGGGCAGATGCCATCTAACGTTAAAGCTGGTTATGTTATTCGTCGTATTTTGCGTCGTGCTGTACGTTATGGATACACATATCTAAATATGCGTGAACCTTTTATATGTCGTCTTGTTCCTGCTTTAGTAGATAAGATGGGTGATCAATTTGAGGAGTTAGCTGCTCAACAAGAGCTTATTGAGCGTGTTATTATGGAGGAAGAAAACTCTTTCTTACGCACACTAGCAACAGGTATCAATATGCTAGAGGGCATTATCAAGAAGAGCAACACAAAAACTCTGAATGGCAAGGATGCTTTTGTGCTTTATGACACTTATGGATTCCCTCTAGACCTTACAGAGTTGATATGTAAGGAGAATGGTATGGCGGTAGACACTATCGAGTTTGAGAAAGAGCTTGAGCAACAGAAAAACCGTTCTCGTAATGCTGCTACTGTTGAGAAAGATGATTGGGTAGAGTTAATATCAGATAGCGAGACTCAATTTATTGGTTATGATCACACAGAGGGTGATATACGTATTACACGCTATCGCTCTATAACAGAGAAGGGTAAGAGTTTCTATCAACTTGTATTTGATGTAACACCATTCTACGGCACGCAAGGTGGACAGTTAGGAGATACTGGTTATATTGAATATAATGGAGAGCGCACTGCTATCACTGCTACAAATAAAGAGAATGGATTAACTGTTCATATTGTTTCTCAGTTACCATCAAATATAGAGTCTACTTTCCACGCGGTTGTTAATAGCGAGGCACGTAGTCGTTCAGAGGCTAACCACACTGCTACTCACCTTCTTCATAAGGCATTGCGTGAGGTTTTAGGTTCGCATGTAGAGCAAAAGGGCTCTATGGTATCTCCTGACGTATTTAGATTTGACTTTACGCACTTCTCTGGTATGACACCTGAGCAGATTTATGATGTAGAACGTCGTGTGAATAGAGAAATACGCTCTAACCACTCACTTAATGAGAATCGCTGCTCTACTATCGAAGAGGCTAAAGAGGCGGGTGCTATTATGCTTTTCGGCGAGAAATATGGAGAGAGTGTTCGTACCGTTGCCTTTGGCGACTCTCTTGAGCTTTGTGGTGGTGTTCATGCGCAATCAACAGGTAATATAGGACTATTCAAAATATATTCAGAGGGGGCTATCTCTGCTGGTGTGCGCCGTATTGAGGCCCTTACGGGCGATAAGGCGTTAGATTTTATTGAGTCTCAGCAGAATATTATCAGACAGATGCGTAGTATGTTCGATGCACCTCAGCTAATCACTGCTATTGAGAAGATGAAGAGCGAGAATAGCGAACTTAACAAAAAAATGGAGGCTTTTGTTAAAGAGAAAAACACATCTATAAAAAATCACATAGTAGAGAATCTGGAGACTGGTGAGTATGGCTATAAATGGTATATCAATAGTGCAAAATATCTAATGGATGCACAGAAAGATATAGCTATGATGCTTACTAAAGAGATAGATGATATAATCTATATTGGCGAGGCGGTAACAGACGACAAACCTCAGCTTATAGTAGCCTTTGGTGCTAAAGTTGTTGCAAAAGGTGCTCATGCAGGTAATATAGTGCGTGAGGCGGCTAAACTTATGCAAGGTGGCGGTGGTGGACAGCCATCACTAGCTACGGCAGGAGGTAAAGATGCCACAAAGGTGGGTGATGCTGTTAATAAGTGTGTTGAGATGATAAAAGAGATAATATCTAAATAATACCATTAATCTTGGTTTTGGATAAGGAGTAGTATTTTCATCTTATCTAAAACCAAGGTTTAGTTTTTTACTGAACTTTATTAAGGAGAATTAACTGAATTAGTTTAAGAAATTGGTTTGATATGGCAATAACAATGAATATGCTTCAAAACTTGTTTAATAATATCCAGAAGGATGTCCGCAAGCAAGAAGAGAGGATAAAAATAAATATTCTAGACACTCTCTATGAGGCACATATATATTTCATGTCAAGAAAATCTAAAACCCTTAAAATTAATAGTGATAACCATTTATTAATAGAGGTAAAAGCTCCGTTGCAGCTAACTAGAGATGATATAGAGTTATTTATTCACAACAATAGCGAATGGATAGTATCTCAATCTAAAAAGATAAAGTGTAGTAACGAGACACACCCAAGAAAGATGTATGTGGATGGAGAGAGACACCTATTACTGGGTAATGAATTTACATTAAAAGTAGTACCATCAAATAGAAGGTTATCGAGTAACTTCGAGGATAATATACTAACCATATACGAACAGAACGAAGGTGAGGCAGAGAAGTTAGTTAGGAATTGGTATAAAAATATTGCTCCAACAATATTATCGCCAATCATAACACCTATTGCCTCTGCTTTTATGCTAAGATATGGAGTATCATACAATAGCATAGAGTATAAATATGTATCAAGCTACTGGGGGCAGTGTTCAGCATCGAAACATATACGCTTAAATATAGAGTTGATTCGTGCTCCAAAAGAGTGTATTGAATATATTATGGCGCATGAGTTATGTCACCTGATACACCCTAACCACTCTCCAAAATTTTATAGCCTACTAACTGATTTTATGCCTGACTGGCAGAGTCGTAAAATGCTACTTAACCAAACAACAAAGGTACGCAAATGATAATTAAACATATAAAGAGTAGTGTATCAACAAATAGCGAAATAGCTGATGTTGATCAGAATCTATTTGCCCTATGGAGTGATTGCCAGACTAAAGGAAGAGGACAAAGGGGCAATAGCTGGGAGAGTGAGGATGATAAAAACCTTACATTCTCTATAATGTTACGACCTCAGCTTATACCTGCTGAAAAACAGTTTATACTTTCTAAAACTATATCAACTGTAATTATTGAGACACTTAACTGCTATGGGATAAATGCAACCATTAAGTGGCCTAACGATATTTATGTGAATCACAACAAAATATGTGGCATATTAATAGAGTGCAATATAAGTGGCAACGGTTTGATAAATAAAGCCATTATAGGCGTTGGACTGAATGTAAATCAAAAATTATTTTTAAGCGATGCTCCTAACCCTACATCTATGGCTCTTGAATGCAATAAAGAGTTTGATAGAGAAGAGATTATCAATGAGATATGTCGCAGATTTGAGATGAAATATGATATTATATCAGAGGGTTTATACTCTACTATTGATAGGGCCTATTATAATAATCTATATCGCAAAGATGGGTTGCATACTTATGAGGACAGTAACGGAAATTTATTTAAAGCAACAATAAATGGAATTAGTGAATATGGCGCATTGATATTAGAGGATGAAAAGAGGGTGTGTCGTGAATTTCAGTTCAAAGAGGTATCTTTTGTATTGCCAAACAACTTAGGTAAAAGAAAAAAATGTCCTATTTGCGGTGCAACATTTATGTGCAGACACGATAACATATCACTATGTCACTGCTCAACTGTTACATTGACAACCACACAGTTAAACACTCTAAAACAGTGTTATGATAGCTGCTTATGCAACAAATGCTTAAAAGATTTTGCATTAAAGCAGTAAAAAAATTGTTATTTTGCTATTGCAATTAAAATAAATATATATATATTTGTGGTGTAAATAGAGGTATAACTACTATACAATTAAGTAAAAGAAAAAATTTTATATGGAAGAGAAATTAATGATATTTAAATTTAAGGCTCTAAGTGCTGAAGATGATAATTTTGTAAGAGATTATGAATTGCGTTATGATGCAACTCTACTAGATTTCCACAAATTTATAT
The DNA here is from genome assembly GCA_964368765.1 of uncultured Rikenellaceae bacterium. Lineage (GTDB taxonomy): Bacteria > Bacteroidota > Bacteroidia > Bacteroidales > Rikenellaceae > JADFUS01. The sequence continues at coordinate 19,887 of CAYJCU010000007.1, read as the reverse complement.
GTGAAGATTTAGGCTTTGATGAAGAGGAGATGGCCTCTTTCTTCCTATCTAATGAAGCATGGGAAAAGCAGCGTGAGTTTACGCTTGTAGATATGGATGAAGATGAGGATAGCGAGGAGGATGATGGTCCGGTATCTATGGATAAAGTTCTTTTAGCTAATATTGTTAGACAAAAGTGTGAAAGATTAATATATACATTTGATTTATTAAACGATAGATGTCTATTCATTCAGCTTATTGAATCTCATAAGGGGAATAAAAATATGGAGTATCCATGTGTTGCGCTTTCTGAGGGCGAGGCACCTATACAATATGGCGAAGAGCGTGAGGGAGCTATATACGATGAGATGATGAGTGAATTTGATGGCGAGTATAGCGATAGTTTCGACGATTTAGGTTTCGATGCCTTTGATGATGGTGGTTATGATGGCGGTGGTTATGATGACTATGGCTACGACGACTATTAATAGTTAGTAGTGTCTGGTGAACCTGAGGATTGAATTTATGTACGTCATATCTACCCTATAACGCACCTAAATCCAATTTTGGGTAGACAGGTAGTGCTAGAGATAAAAAATCAAAATTTAGTTTTTGTAAGTCCCTATGATTTAAATCACATATAATTATTTGTGTAATAGGCAGTTACTATAATTTTTGATTTTTTTTTACCGGACAATAATAATTAATAGTAAGAGACCATAGTAAATAATAAGCAATAACAAAACCCTCTTAATATTAAGAGGGTTTTGTTACAAAAAGTTTGATTGTGGGTAATAACAGAGATAAATACCTAGTTATAATAACTGGTCCAACAGGTGTGGGCAAGAGCGATTTATGTATCGCTCTTGCTCAATGCTTTTCTGCACCTATTGTGTCGTGCGACTCAAGACAACTATATAAAGAGATGCGAATAGGTACTGCGGTACCAACAAAAGAGCAGTTAAATGCGATCAAACACTATTTTATTCAAGACCACACAATAGAGTCACTTTATAGCGTTGGTGATTATGAAAGAGATGTGATTGAACTTCTTGACACACTTTTTGCAGAGAGTGATATTGTGCTGATGGTTGGCGGTACAGGTTTATATATAGATGCCGTGTGTAATGGTATAGATGATATGCCATCTCCACCAGAACATATACGAGAGGGGTTGCGTAGTCGTGTTGCTAATGGAGAGTTACCTCAGATGGTTGAAGAGTTAAAAGTTAAGGATTATCAATACTACTCTACTGTTGATAAATCTAACCCTCAACGTATTATCAGAGCACTAGAGGTTATAGAGACAACAGGAGAGCCTTATAGCTCTTTCCGCACGGGTGAGAGTAAAGAGAGAGGCTTTAAAACCATTAAGATAGCTATTACACGTGAGCGTGAGGAGCTTTACAATAGAATAAACGGCCGTGTTGATGAGATGGTAAAAGAGGGGCTACTTAATGAAGCGGCTGAACTCTTCCCTTTTCGTCACTATAACGCCTTGCAAACTGTTGGTTATCAAGAGCTTTTTAGCTATATGAGTGGAGAGATAACACTTAAAGAGGCTATTGAGCTGATTAAACGCAATAGCAGGCGTTATGCAAAACGTCAGATGACATGGTTACGACGTGATAGCAAGGTTCATTGGTTAGATGTAGAGAGCTTTAGGGCGGTTAGTGAGAGTAAAACTATCAACGAGTTAATAGAGAGAATAAAAGAGTATGAGCAGTAAATATATTGAGATTAAGGGGGCTAGGGTCAATAACCTAAAAAATATATCCCTAAAGATACCTACCGAGAAGCTGGTTGTAGTTACGGGTCTTTCAGGAAGTGGTAAATCATCGCTGGCGTTTGACACTCTCTTCGCAGAGGGACAGAGACGCTATGTGGAGAGTTTATCATCGTATGCTCGTCAATTCTTAGGACGTATTAATAAGCCTGATGTGGATGAGATAAGTTATATATCGCCTGCTATTGCTATTGAGCAGAAGGTTATAACATCTAATGCCCGTTCAACAGTGGGCACCTCTACTGAGATTTACGACTATATGAAACTACTATTCTCAAGAGTTGGCACAACATACTCTCCCATTTCGGGCGATAGGGTAACACGTTCAACCGTTGGAGATGTTGTTAATTTTGTCGTGGCTCAACCTCTCGGCAGCTCTCTATTTATTGCTGTTCCTATTATATGCGACGACAATATTATAGAAAAGATGTTAGAGTATATGTCTAATGGTTATGAGAGGCTATATGTTGATGGCGAATTTATGTTCATCACTCAATTTATGCCTGAGGTGGCTAATCATAAAGATAAGACCATATATCTAGTTATTGAGAGAGTTAATGTATCTGAGGATAGTGATATTATTCTACGCCTAACTGATTCAGTAGCTGATGCCTTTGCTATTGGAGAGGGAAGATGCAATCTATTTATTAAAAACGACAAAGGATTATACGATATAAAATACTATTCAACCTATTTTGAGGCTGATGGTATGCGCTTTGAGCAACCAACAGAGCAGATGTTCAACTTCAATAGTCCGCTGGGTGCCTGCCCTAAATGCGAGGGTTATGGCAGGATAGTGGGTATAGATGAGTCTCTTGTGGTTCCTGATAAGAGCCAATCTCTTTTCAATAACGCAATAGTTTGTTGGAGAGGAGAGACAATGGGCTGGTGGAAAGAGCAGATAATAGAGAGTGCAGAGAAGAGCGGTTTCCCTATACACAGAGCTTATGAAGATTTAACCGATAAAGAGCGTAACGACCTATGGCGTGGAACAAAACATTTCTTAGGTATAGATCAATTTTTCGATTTTCTTGAGAAAGAGAAGTATAAAATACAGTACCGTGTGCTTATATCTAGATACTCTGGTAAACGCACATGTACTGAATGTAATGGAGCTAGATTGCGTCGTGAGGCTGAATATGTACAGGTTGGAGGTTACACAATAAGCAAACTAGTTAGAATGCCTATTGATAACCTACTTATGGTTATGGGTAAGCTTAATTTAACAGATATAGAGCAGCAAACAGCTAGCAGGATATTAGATGAGATTACAAATAGACTAAGATACCTTATGGATGTAGGGCTAGGCTACCTCACACTTGATAGATTATCATCTACCCTATCAGGAGGAGAGAGCCAGAGAATAAATCTTGCCACATCACTGGGTAGTTCTCTAGTTGGCTCAATGTATATATTAGATGAGCCGAGTATAGGACTACACCCACGAGATACCAATAGGCTTATAGGTGTACTGAAGCAGTTAAGAGATATAGGCAATACAGTTATTGTTGTTGAGCATGAAGAGGAGATGATGCGAGCAGCAGACGAGATAATTGATATAGGCCCTTATGCTGGTGTTAATGGTGGCGAAGTGGTATTTCAAGGGGCTATCAAAGAGCTAGTCAATAGCAAACAAAGTCTTACAGCAGACTACATAACAGGTAAAAGAAAAATAACACTTAGAGATAAACCAAGAGAGTGGAAAGAGTATATTGAGATTACAGGGGCACGCGAGAATAACCTAAAAAAGATTGATGTTAAGTTTCCACTTCAAACAATAACATGCGTAACGGGGGTAAGCGGAAGTGGCAAATCATCACTAGTGAAAGATGTGCTACACCCTGCTCTATATAAGCATTATGTAACTGAGGGGGCAAAAGGGTTTAACTATACAGAGTTACGTGGTAGCCTTAATAGATTAAAAGGTGTTGAGCTTATTGATCAATCGCCACTAGGTCGCTCTTCACGCTCTAATCCTGCAACATATATCAAGGTATATGATGACATACGTAAGTTATACGCCTCACAACCCTATGCTATTAGTATGGGATTCACCCACTCTAGCTTCTCTTTTAATATAGCAGGAGGAAGATGCGACGAGTGTCAAGGAGAGGGTGTGATACGTGTTGAGATGCAGTTTATGGCAGATATAGTTATGAAGTGCGAGACATGTGATGGCAAACGATTTAAGAGTGAGATACTTCAGGTAAAATATAGGGATAAATCTATCTCTGATATTCTGGATATGAGTGTTGAGGATGCTATAATATTCTTTGGCGAAGAGAGCACCACACTAAATAATAAAATTGTTGATAGGCTAAAAACATTATCAGCAGTTGGCTTAGATTATATCAAGTTAGGGCAATCTTCATCTACCCTATCGGGCGGAGAGTGCCAACGTGTTAAATTAGCTTTCTATCTTCAAAAAGAGAATAGCCAACAGCAAACTATGTTTATCTTTGACGAACCCACAACGGGGTTACATTTCCACGATATACAAAAATTGCTAATTGCTATTAACTCTCTTATAGACAGGGGGCACACGGCAGTTATCGTAGAGCATAATTTAGATGTTATACGCCTTGCTGACTGGGTTATAGACCTGGGGGCAGAGGGTGGTAGTGAGGGTGGTAACCTAATATTTGCAGGTACACCAGAAGAGCTTAGTAAATGCAAAGAGAGTTATACTGGAGAGTATCTAAAAAGATATTTTGACAACTAAGAAACTGTTTAATATTATGAAGATACTAATTATAGAGGATGAAAAATCACTATCAGACACGATCTCTCGTACCCTTGAGGGTGCTGGATATATAACAGAGTGTGCATATAATTTTAATGAGGCAGAGAGTAAAATTTCTATTTTTGAGTATGACTGTATCGTGTTAGATATAATGTTACCAGATGGGAATGGACTTAATATATTGAAGCTTATCAAGCAAAATAATATGTTAGGTGGAGTGATAATCATATCGGCAAAAGATTCAATAGATGATAAGGTTGATGGATTAAATCTGGGTGCAGATGATTATTTAACTAAACCATTTCATATATCAGAATTAACAGCTAGGGTAAATAGTATTATTCGACGAAAAGGAAATAGCGGCGGTGATGAGATTATAATCGGTAATACATCTATTTCTCTTAATAAATCGTTAGTAACGGTTAATGGTACACTACTAGAGCTTAGCCGTAAAGAGTATGATATGTTACTATTTTTTGCTATGCGCAAAGGGCACGTAATAGGTAAAGAGCGACTAGCCGAAGGGGTGTGGGGCGATTTTATAGATCAAGTTGATAATTTCGATTTTATATACACCCACATGAAAAACCTAAGACGTAAACTATCAGTAGCAGACTCAACCATAGAGATAAAATCTATTTATGGCTTTGGCTACAAATTAATATAATAAGGAAGATATATATGAGGCTAATCTATCGCATAATGTTACGTATATCCCTATCTATACTCGCTGTATTGGCGGTATGGGCAGGGCTGTTCTATTTCACAATAGTTGATGAGATACAAGAAGAGACAGATGATGTGTTAGAGGATTACTCTGCAATGATAATTCAGAATTTCTTAGCGGGCGAAGATATGCCATCAAATGATAATGGCTCTAATAATACATACTATATTAAGAGCATAAGCTCAGATAGTATAAGCTATGCCATTAAAAGAGGAGGATTTTCTAGCGAAAAAATATATATTCAGTATAAAGGTGAGACCGAACCAGCTCGTATATTAAGGCAACTATTCAGAGATAAGTTTGATAACTATTTTGAAGTAACAGTAATCACACCCACTATCGACGAGGGTGACCTAATTGACGCTATATGGAACTCTCTTATAATACTATTTTTCACACTACTCGTTATAGTACTCATTGTTAGCTCATTAGCAATCAGAGGAGGCTTGCGCCCACTACGTAAATTTTTGACGTGGCTAAATAGTAATAGTGTTGAAAGTGCAACAACTCCAATTTTTGACGAGAGCAAGATAACTGAGATAAAAGAGCTTAGCACAGCAATAATGGGCTTCGCTTCACGCGGTAGGGAGGCGTTTGAGCAGCAAAAAATGTTTATAGGTAATGCCTCGCATGAACTACAAACACCAATAGCTATTTGTCAAAATCATTTAGAACTACTTATTGAGAGCAACCTAACTGAGAGCCAGATGGCAGATGTGGCCGAGTGCATGAAGACATTAACTAGATTATCAAAACTCAATAAATCACTACTGTTACTATCTAAAATAGAGAATGGTGGTTTTGAAGAGGAGGTAATCAATATTAATCAGATAGTGAATAGCAATATCTCAATAATAGATGAAATATATGTAAATAATAATATTTCATCAACAATTAATGAGCAGGCAAATATATCTGTAAGGGCTAACAAAGAGCTAATATCAACCCTTATTATTAATCTGATTAAAAATAGCTACTACCATAATATAAAAAATGGGGTAGTGAATATTGAAATTGGTTCAGATTTCATATCTATAGAGAATAGTGGTAACGATATTCCGCTAGACACAAAAAAAATATTTGAAAGATTTTATCAAGAAAAACCAAAAGCAGGCTCGTATGGTCTTGGGCTATCTATCGTTCACGCTATCTGCAAGTTATATGGATATAACATTAACTATTCATTCTCAGAAAATCGTCATAAATTTAAAATAATATTACTATAATCTTATCTTTCTGCAAACTCTTCAGATTCTCTTCAGATTTTAGCTTTAACTTTGCATTATCGAATTAGTTAAACAATAAAATATAAAGATTATGAAGAGTTTATTATTTGCATTTATAGCGCTGTTTGCAGTAACAACCGCCAATGCATCAGAGAAAGTTATTAGCGAGAAAGAGCTTCCGCTTAAAACTAGAGAGTTTATCAAGACACATTTTGCCGATGATAAAATATCAATAGCAACTGTTGAAAGTGATATTTTTGATAAAGATTATAAGGTTATTCTTACAAGTGGTACTAAGTTAGAATTTGATTCTAAGGGTAACTGGACGGAGATTGAATGTAAGGGAGAAAATAGTGTTCCAGAAGCTATTATCCCAAAGAAAATATCAGAATACCTAAAGAGTAATCATAAATCAAACACTGTTGTTAAGATTGAGAGAAGCAAAAAAAGGATTGAAGTTGAATTGAACAATGATATTGAACTTACCTTTAATCTGAATGGTGAATTAGTAGAATTTGACAGTTAAAAAATATAAAATTATGAGAAAAAGAGTATTATTAGCTATGGTTGCTATAGTAGCAGCAATGAGCACGTTTACCTCATGCGACAAAGAGGATATTGCAGTAACAATTAACGATTTACCAGCTATTGCACAGACAACAATAACAGAGCATTTTAACGTAGAAAATGTAATGTTAATAACGCTTGATGAAGAGCTGTTTGGTTCTGAGTACACTGTTCTTTTCAAAGACGGAACAACTATGGATTTAGACAAAAATGGTAATTGGAACTCTATTGAGTCTAATAGCGGTGTGCCTGAAACAATTATTCCGCAGGCTATTAACACCTATCTTGAGAGTAATTACCCAGATCAGATAGTTATTGATATAGACAAAGAGACAACTGGTTATGATGTTTCTCTAAACAATCAGGTTGAACTTAAATTTAACCTAGAGGGCACTTTAATCGGTGCAGAGATTGATTAACACGACATAGAAGTAAAAGAGGATGACACAAAATAAAGCTTTTGTGTCATCCTCTTTTTATGTTAGCTTACAAATAAATTCTTAATTTCTGACCTGGTTTGATATGCTTAGCATTCTTTATTTTATTCCACTTCATGATATTAGAAACAGAAACCCTATATTTACGTGCTATAACTCCTAAAACCTCGCCACTCTTAACCTTGTGAATAACATAACCATCTCGCACCATATCTTTACTTGAGTCGTAGATATAATCGCTAAGATATACTGATGCCTTCTCATAAATCTCTTTTTGGTTCTCTATAAACTGAGACATATTCTCTTGCGGAAGAACCAAATGAAAAGGCTGAGCAAGAGCCGGAATAATATCGAGCTTATACATAGGATTAAGCGAACGTAACATATCTAACGAAACCTGATCAAGAGTTGATGTTATCTGCTTAAAATGAAGTAGTTGATTAGATATTGTTATGGTATCTGTAATAATTGCATGTTTTGGCTGCATGAATTTAATATTATGCGCCTCATGGAAGGTGTAGGCATAAGTTGCAGCTATAAAAGCAGGTACATAACCACGTGTCTCCATAGGTAAATGGAAATATATATCCCAAAAATTAGTAGCGTTAGGAACCTTTGCCAACGCTTTATTAACATTACCAGGACCACAATTATAGGCCGCTAAGGCAAGTGTCCAGTCGTTATATATAGAGTATAATTTTTTAAGAAACTCACAAGCCGCCTTAGTAGAGGCGATAGGATCAAAACGCTCATCGATATACGAATTAACTTTAAGCCCGTGCATCTTACCTGTTGAGTAGGTAAACTGCCAAAGCCCCCCAGCTCCCATATACGACATAGCCTTAGGCTCAAGAGCAGACTCAACAATTGGTAATATTTTAAGTTCTATAGGTAAACCCGCTGCTGCTAACTCTTTCTCAAAGAGAGGAAAATACATCATAGACATACCAAAAATACGCCCCATAGTTTTGGGAGCATTAACATACCTATCTATCTGCTTTCTGATGACATGATTATACGGAAGATGAACAATAGAGGTCATCATACCCAAGCGCATTTTATATATAGAATCAAGAGTTGCGCCCTTCTCTCTAGCTCTCTGAGCATCATCAATAGGTATAAAATCACTTGACTCCTCTCCCGTAAGATCTACTATCTTATAGTGATAATAATCTGCAACTAATGAATCTAATCTCTTTAAGTCCAGATTGGCATACACTCCGCTCGACACCGTGCTAGTACTTTTGGTGCTACTCTTAAGGTTCTCATCCTCCTCACTATCTGCTAACCCATAAGATATTGTAACAGAAAACAGGGTTAATATGTATAGTACTCTTCTCATTTATTTCGTTTGGTTATTTCTTTATATATTGCTCTCTCTAGAAATTGATTCGGAGTGATAATCCTAGCGAACCATTGACCCCACTACCGTTACTCTGAACTGTTTGGTTAGTTAAATTTAGTGTTGGGGCTACCTGTAAGGATAAATCATCAGATACATCATACTGCTTAAAACTTGCAGACACATAAGCATCAACTACTGTAAGTAGATAAAAACCAATTGTGTATATCACCGCCATATCTCTTGCACGCCTAAAGCTATTTTTAAGGTTTAGTAGTTTATCTTCTGTCATACCGTTACTCTCACTAAACTCATGCGGCAAATCTTGTAACTCAGCCTCATAAGCTGTTTTATATCTTGTGTAACCACGACCGTTAAAGTTAATAACATAGGCAAAAGTGGCTATACCCCCATACACAATAGGCAGTTTCCAATACTGTTTATTATATATCTGCCCCGCCCCTGGGAACATAAATGCGAGATAGGTTGCTCTGTTCTTTGAATCTTCAATGCCCTTATAATTGAATGCTGCATCTGCTAAGAAATACATATATGTCAATCCAGCTCCTACATAAAGTAGCGTACTGAAAGATTGATAATCTTTATATTCTCCATATAATCTGTCTATCTCTGGCTGATTATTAGCCGCCACAGCATTATTGAATCTCTGCTTGTAATCTCTACTAACACTCCCCATCCTAGTACCTGCGTATGTCAAAGCTGCCACACCACTATATAGAACAGGTATTTTCCAATACTGTTTATTATATGCCTGCCCATAACCAGGTAGTGCGATAGCAAGGGTACTTACCTGCCCAAAAGGGATAGTATCTCTGAATATATTTACTCTAACCCTCTCTTCATCTTTGCCATTATCAAGGTTAAGCCTCTCAGCATATATCAATGAGTCTAGAATACGAGCATTTGTCAAACTACCATCAGCATTTATCTTTGGCATAACACCACGGCTAACAGTTAATGTATCTGAAAAATATTGACGTGCTATCGAATCAATGGTTATTGAATCAACCGTAATACCTGCCGTACGCAATGAATCAACAAGATATTTAACCTTATCAATACCCTCTAGCTCATCAAAAGATAGCCCCTTTTTTGTGCTATCGGCCTCTTGAACACCGCCATTTTTTTTAAGCCTTCGACGCTCTTTGCGAGACATTTTTTTAATATCAATAATCTCTTGCTGCTCTTCTACTTTAACAGTATCTATTGCAGTAATAGTATCTTCAACAACTTTTGTAGAATCTGAAGATAACATTACTGCACAATAACCCTTATCTGAGAAAAATAGAGTGGTTATAAATACCATAAGTAGAGATAGCAGATAACTATTTCGAATTATACTTTTCACTAATTTAATTTTTCTAATAATTTCTCTAAATCCTCATCACTCTTAAAAGCGATAGTAACCTTTTTATCACCCTTAGCTGTTTCACTAACAGTTACCTTGCCACTTACTATCTGCTTTAATCTATCTTGCAGTTTAGCGATACGCACACTAGTATGTGCCACACTCTTAGCTGACTCATTAGGCTCTGTACTATTTTCTGAAAGCGACTTAACCAACTGCTCTGTCTGCCTTACAGATAGTGAAGAGCTAATAACTTTATTTAAAACCTGCTCTTTGATACTATCATTCTCAACTGATAGGATAGCCTTAGCATGCCCCATAGTTATTTCGTTCATAGATATAGCACGCTGTATAGATGCAGGTAATCTCAAAAGGCGTATGTAGTTTGAAATAGACGCCCTACTCTTACCTATCCTCTCAGATAACTGCTCTTGTGTTATTGAACACTCACGCATAAGACGCTCTAAAGAGATTGATATTTCCATTGGATTTAAATCCTCACGCTGTATATTCTCAACAAGAGCCATCTCAAGCAGTGTCTCATCATTTGCAGTACGAATATATACGGGTACAGTTGCCATGTTTAGCAACTTAGCAGCTTTATAACGTCTCTCACCACTTATTATAACATACCTACCATAATTACTCTCCATAACAGTAATAGGCTGAATAATACCAAGTGTAGCGATAGATTGTGCCAATTCATCTATACTTTCTGACACAAAATTTGTTCGTGGTTGGTTGGGATTAGGATCTATCTTTGATAAATCTAATTCAACAACCGAAGATAACGACTCAACCCTATCCACCGACTCATGCGACGATACAGATGGAGTGGTCACTACAACTCTCTCATCTGGCTCTCCTATATCGAAAATTGCATTGAGCCCTCTTCCTAATCCTTTATGTTTTTTTGCTACCATACTATAATCTAATTAGCCGACCCTTAAACAGACCTAATTTACTAATTGTTAATAATTTATTTTTAACCACCTTTTAAAGGTTCGACTAACTATTACGCTCAATAACCTCTCTTGCTAACGATATATATGATTTTGAACCTCTACTTGAGGCGTCATATAGTAACGATGGCAGACCAAAACTAGGAGCCTCAGCAAGACGCACATTACGCTGCACGATAGTCTCAAAAACCATATCGCCAAAGTGTGATTTAACATCCTCAACAACCTGATTAGCCAATTTTTGACGTGGGTCATACATAGTTATCACAAAACCCTCAATATCTAATTCAGGATTGTGCTTACTCTTTATGATTTTTATTGTATTAAGAAGTTTACCTAAACCCTCAAGGGCAAAATATTCACTCTGAACAGGAATAATTACACTATCAGCTGCATTTAGAGCATTGATAGTTGTTAAGCCCAAAGATGGCGAGCAATCAATAAGAATATAATCATAATTATCCCTCACGCTCTCTAGCGCTATTCTTAGGCGCATAACACCCCTCTCAATGTTAAGAAGTTCGCTCTCAGCTCCTGCAAGATTGATATTAGATGGAATTATATCTAAATTATCAACACTAGGGCACTTTGTAATAACCTCTTCACTACTATTAAATCCAATTAATATCTCATAAGTACCAGCTGCATCATCAGCTAGTAACCCCAAGCCTGAAGTTGCGTTAGCCTGTGGATCGGCATCAATAAGCAACACACGTTTCTCCATAACAGCAAGTGATGCCGCTAGGTTAATAGCGGTTGTAGTCTTACCTACCCCACCCTTCTGATTTGCCAAAGCTATTACTTTACCCATAAAATAAATTCAATAAATTATCCTGCAAATTTACATATATTTTTTCAATTACACAAACCTTTTTTCAGCCTACATAAACGAAAGACTCGTTATAAAGAAAATTCTTCATAACGAGTCTTTTTTGAAAATATAATACTATGAAACTGTTTAAAATTTTCTCACGCAACTTACAAAGGCTCTTTAGATTTGCTTCTCACTTTTGCAAATATAACTAATAGTCCCGCTATAAGCTAGATTTGCAAAATCGACAATCAAAACCAAATAGCTATCTGTAAGTTAGGTGATAAAAATTTAAACAGTTTCTATATTTATTTACCTCCTCCTAACGAACGATATAGATTGATAACACCTTGTATCTCATTATATTTATCTGTCGCACCTGATAATTGTGCTTGAAGAAGTGTATTTTGCGCTGTTAGCACCTCAAGATAGTTGCTGTTGCTGTGTTTCATAAGTAACTCAGCACTGCGTAGAGCTTTCTCTAGCTCAGCAACCTGCTCTCTATTAAGTTCTAAACGTCTCTTAGCTGTTTGCCACTGTAAAAGAGAGCTATTAACCTCATTAGCAGCATCAAGAATAGTTTGATTATATTGAAGAAGAGCCTGCTCTTGTTGTGACTTGCTTATTTTAAGTCTTGCAGTAAGCGCACCCTTATTAAATATAGGTTGTAGAGCTTGACCTACTACACTAAGAAGCCATCCACCAGGATTAACAACCATTCCACCTGCGCTGTTTGTCCAACTAGCACTACCATTAAGTGTTATTGATGGATAGAAAGCTGCACGAGACTCATTAGTAGCATAAAACATCTGCGCTAAATAGTACTCTGCTTGATATACATCAGGACGGTTAGATAGAAGTTGTAGAGGTACTCCGATAGACATATCATCTGGGAAATTTTGATTATCTAATGTACCACGCTCAATAGATGATGGTGTTTTACCCAATATTGCAGATATACTATTCTCAAGATTCTCTATCTGTGTATTAATAGACTCAAGGTTAGCCTCAAGAGCAATTTTATTAGCACGAGACTGAGCTACTGCCGCCTCATTAGTCATACCACTACGCTTAAGTGCCTCTAAAACACGTATATTCTCTTCCCAATTGGCGATAGTCTTACTGCTTATCTCACGTTGTGTATCAAGAGAGAGTAGCGAGTAGTAGCTATTAGCAAGTGTGGCTATAAGTTGCGTTTGAACAGCCTGCTCATAAGCCCTGCTCTGCTCTAGAGCTGCTTTTGCCTTCTCTTTACTATTACGCACTTTACCAAAAATATCTATCTCCCAACTAGCTTGAACAGGTAATCCATAAGTGGCAGGCATAGCATTACCATCAGCATTCGTCATTGTTCCTTGCGGTGCAAAGTTAAGTGATGGAAGATAGGCCAATCTAGCAGATGTTAGCGACGCCTCAGCATCATTAACACGCATACGTGCCACATTAAGGTTGGTGTTATTAGCCAATGCCTCTTCAATAAGTTTCTGAAGATAAACATCAGTGAATAACTCTCTCCACTCTACCGATGCGAGGGTGGTAGTATCACCACTCACTACCCCATTACGATAGAGATTTTCGTCTACTTCAGGCATCACCTCAGTGCGCTGGAAGCTTTTATATATGTTACACCCTGATAATGAAAAAACCATTACAGATGCTACTGCTATATACTTAATTAATTTCATATTACTATATATTTACTTAGTATCACTAATTACACGTTTTGGCATAACCTTCTCTTCAATTGTTTGGAATACGATAAACATAATCGGCACAACAAAAACAAGAGCAATAGTACCCACAGACATACCTCCGATGATTGCCACTCCTAACGATATATTACCATTAGCACCTACACCAGTAGCAAAGGCTAGAGGAATCATACCAATAATCATAGTAAGAGAGGTCATAAGAATAGGACGAAGACGTGCTTGCGCTGCTGTCATAGCTGCCTGTGCTATACTCATACCCGATGCTCTACGCTCTGAGGCATACTCAGTAAGTAAGATAGCTGTCTTAGCAAGTAGTCCTATCAACATTATGAGTGCCGTTTGCATATAAATATCGTTAGTCAATCCAAATATCTTAGCAAATAAGAAGCTACCAAAAATACCAAACGGAACAGACATAATAACCGCTAATGGGATAAGGAAGCTCTCATAAAGAGCACATAATATAAGGTACACGAAGATGAAACATATTATAAATATAAATATCTGTGTATTACCCATTGAGGCCTCTTCTCTTGACATACCACCAAACTCATAACCATAGCCAGACGGAAGAACGGCATCAGCCACCTCGTGCACAGCCGTAATAGCTTGACCATTACTATATCCATCTGAGATAGTACCGTTAATTGATATAGAGTTAAACATATTAAAACGTGTTAAACTCTCAGCGCCATAAATCCTTGTCATCTTAACAAATTGAGTTATAGGAGCCATCTCACCGCTACTAGTACGTACAAAGATTTTATCTAACGATTTTTCGTCTATTCTATCCTCCGCTGCCGCTTGTATCATCACACGATATAAGCGTGAAAATTTATTCATATTAGATACATAGTTACCACCGATATAACCAGATAGTGCACTTAATACCTCTGACGGAGATACACCCTTACTCTTACACACTGCCGCATCAACCTCAACACTATATTGTGGGTATCGTGGATTGAACGACGAGAAAGCACGAGCCACCTCAGGACGTTGCATAAGTGCCGCATTAAACTGTTGGGTAACTTGGAATAACTCTTCAACGGTACCTCCACGTCTATCCTGAACATGAAGCTCAAAACCATTACCTACGCCATAACCTGTAATCATAGGCGGAGCCATAACAAGCACCATAGCCGAAGTCATGTTTAGTAGCCTTGCATTAATCTTAGCCTGCACAGCCTTAACCTCGCTATCTTTATCAGTACGCTCTGACCAATCTTTTAGTTTTATGATAAACACACCATTTGATGCACCTTGACCACCAATAAAACCGAAACCAGATATATTTGTATATGTATATATCTCTTCAACATCTGCTATTGCCTCCTCTACGCTCTTCATCGCCTGCTTAGTCTGCTCTAGCGAACTACCCGGAGGCGTTACAACATTGACAAACATAACACCCATATCCTCATCAGGAACAAGAGCTGTTTTTGTTGTAGTACCTAAATAGTATAATCCACCTAGCGTTGCTACAAGGAAAACACCTACAATCCATTTACGCTTCATGAAGAAAAGAACCACCGTTTTATATCTCATTACTATTCTGTTAAACGACGCCTCAAAAGCGATATGGAAACGAGAAGAGAAACTCAACTTCTCTGCCTCTCCAGCTTTTTGGTGCGGTGTCATAAGAAGAGCACTTAAAGCGGGACTCAATGTAAGAGCATTAATAGTAGAAATAGCCACGGCAATAGCCATTGTTATACCAAATTGCGTATAGAAAGTACCTGTTGTTCCGCCCATAAAACTAACCGGAATAAATACAGCCATAAACACAATAGTAGTGGTAACAAGAGCACTTGTAATACCCTTCATAGCATCTACTGAAGCGTGATATGATGATTTGTAACCCTCCTCAAACTTAGCCTGCACCGCCTCAACAACCACAATAGAGTCGTCTACCACGGTACCGATAACAAGCACCAGTGCAAAAAGAGTAAGAAGATTAAGTGTGAAACCTGCTACTGCAAGAAATGCAAATGTACCAACAAGTGCAACGATGATAGACACACCTGGAATAATAGTTGCTTTAAAACTCTGTAAGAAAATATAAACAACTAATATCACAAGAAGGATAGCCACGATAAGTGTCTCGAACACATTTAAAAATGAGGCATCAAGGAAATCTTTAGTACTCATTACATCAATAATATCAAGACCCTTAGGTAAATCTTTACGTATCTGCACCACCAGCTCATCAATATCCTCAATAATCTGATTTGCGTTAGAGCCCGAAGTTTGCGAAATCATAGCAACACAACCTAGATGCCCATTAACCTCTGAGCTGAAATTATATGACACTGCGCCAATCTCTATATCAGCCACATCGCCCAAACGTAGTATCTCACCATTAGGAAGCGAACGGATAACCATATCCTCATACCCTTTCTCATTATCATAACGGCCTCTATACTTTAGCACATATTGGAATGTTGATTCGGTATCAGCACCTAGCGTACCGGTAGCATACTCCACATTTTGCTCTGCTAAAACACCCGTAATATCAGATGGAACAAGAGAGTAATTAGCCATTTTAACAGGGTCTAACCATATACGTAGAGCATAATCTCCACCCATAACATTAACCTCTCCAACACCCGCCACACGAGATAGCTGAGGCTCTATATTAATCTTCATATAGTTATCAATGAACTGCTTATCATAAGAGTCATCTGGACTATACAGACCTAATATCTTAATATTACTTGACAGACGTTTTCTAACATTAACACCTGCACGAGTAACCTCAGCAGGAAGAAGACCTTGCGCTGTTGCTATACGGTTCTGTACATTTACAGTTGCCATTTCGGGATCTGTTCCCTGCTTAAAATATACAGTTATATTTGCAGAACCATTATTTGTTGCCGACGAAGTCATATAATCCATATTCTCAACTCCGTTGATAGCCTCTTCAAGTGGTGCAATAACACTCTTCTGCACCGTCTCTGCATTGGCACCCGTATAGTTAGCACTTACACTAATAGTAGGTGGTGCAATCTCTGGGAACTGCTCAACAGGTAGTATGAAAAGTGCAATAATACCCACAAATAACAGAACTATCGAAATCACACTCGACATTATCGGGCGATCTATAAATCTTTTTATATTCATTTTAAATAATATTTATCGGGATTATTTTTTAGATTGTTGTGCTGGCTTTGCTCCTTGCATAGAGGCTCCACCCTTAGCCGGTTTAACCGGTGTACCCTCACGCACTAGACCAGCTCCTTTAGCAATAATCTCATCTCCTGCTTTTAAACCGCTAGTAACAATATACTCTCTACCTCCGTCAAGTGGTAAAACATTTATAACTGCCGCCGTAGCTACACCATTAACCACCTTATATGCAAATACTCTAGTTTGTATCTCAAAAGTTGCCTCTTTAGGTATAACTAAAGCATTATCATAAGTGCGAGATAGAACAACACGTCCTACACCACCATCACGCAGAATACCATCAGGGTTAGGGAAAACAGCTCTAAACATAACAGAGCCTGTTGATCTATCCACAACACCACTAATTGCATCTATCTTACCATGTTGGTTATATGGTTTACCATCTCCTAGGATAAGTGATACTGCTGGCATATCTTTTATAGCCTCGCTAGTACTGCCATACTCTCGTGTTAGGTTTAACATCTCCTCCTCACTTAAAGAGAAGCGAGCATACATTTTATCAAGAGCTGTAATAGTAACAAGAGGTTCAGAAATACCACTACTAACTAACGCTCCTACATTATAAGGAACATGACTAGCTACCCCATCATAAGGGCTTTTAACCTCTGTATATGATAAATTATTACGGGCTGTAATCTCTTGCGCCTTAGCAACAGCAAGTGCCGCCTCAGCCTCAGCTAATGAGTTACGTGATGTAGCAAGATCATACTCAGAAACTACATTCTCTTTATATAGTTCTTCAGAACTTTTCATCTTTAGTTGAGCTGTATTAACTCTTGCCTCAGCACTTTTACGATTAGCAACAGCCGTTTCGAGAGCAGAAACATAAGGCACTTGATCTATTACAAATAAAATTTCGCCTTTTTTTACTGTCTCGCCATCATCTACTAATATCTTAGTTATAGTTCCCGACACTTGTGGACGCACCTCAACATAATCATCACTCTGAATCATGGCGCTATACTCTTCTGATATTATTTTATCAGCTAGTGCTACCTTCATAGTTGGGTGTGTTGCTTGTGGTCTTGCCCCTTGTGTTTGGGGCTTGCACGAAACAAAAGTTACGCCTGCTAGCAGCAGGGCACAAAATAAATTAAATTTCATTGCTTTATTCATATTAATTGGTTATATTTGTACTATAATAAAATTTTTCACATTTCGACAAACAAAGATATATGTATAACGTAAATATTCCTAATAAATATTATGATATGATTGTTAAATATAAAAATGTAGTGGCGAACGAATAATTAAAAATAGAAATGAGTATAAAAAAGATTAAACTATACATAGATTTAGTAATTTACATAGTGCTTATCCCATTCATTACACTTTTTGTTCCATCTGATCAAAGTTTAATATCGGATAGCTATTTTTTTATTGCTTTAGTGATATATGTCTATTTTGTATATTTCATTAATAGCTACTACAATATCATAGGCCTATTATGGAATAAGAAATATCTTCGTGCTACTATCTTTCTTTCTATAGTAGTAGTTGCAACTTTTCTTATGACTAAACTACCGATTGAATATTTCAGCTTAAATATCAAATCAACAAACATGCACCTACATGAGTCTATCAGAGCGCGTGTAGTGTGGTATATCTTTACGCTACTAATCATCATCTGTTTTGCACTTGGTCTTTTTTATGAACTCTTTCGCCAGACTCTCAACAAACAAGAGATAGAGATGGCTAAAAAGAGGGCAGAGATAGCGCTATACAAAGCACAGATTGACCCACATTTTATGTTTAACACCCTTAACACCTTATATGGTCTTATAATAGCCAAATCAGAGAAGGCTGAGGGGGCTTTTATTAAATTCACTGATATGATTAAACATGTCTACACCAATGCCCATGATGATGATATATCTATTGGTAAAGAGATAGAGTATATAGCAAATTATATTGAACTTCAATCAATGAGGTTAAATCACCATACCAAAATAGCGTTCACTCATTCAGTTGATGATAACGCATATATACTGCCTCCAATACTATTAATAACCTTTATTGAAAATTGCTTTAAATATGGGGTATCAGCTGTTGAGGATACAGTAATAAAAATAGATATAACAGTAAAAGATGAAATTCTTAAATTTAGCACCTGCAACAAAATACTGCACACTTCTAAAGAGAGGGGTATCGGTATAGATAATTGCAGGAAAAGATTAGAGCTTTTATATCCAAACAATTATACCCTTAGCAATTACGAGAAAGAGGGGAATTATTATGTTGAATTGATGATAAATGGTAAACTAATATGATAAAGTGTATTGCAATAGATGACGAACCAATAGCCCTAACCATCATAGATAATTTTTGTAAGAGAGCCTCTGAAAATATATCAATAGAGCTCTTTAGTAACCCATCAGAGGGGATAGATTATCTAAAGAGAAATCAAACAGATATTCTGTTTCTAGATATTAATATCAATGGTATTTCAGGGCTTGATATAGCTAAAGAGCTACCACCGCACACCATACTTATTTTCACAACCGCACATGCAGACTATGCCATACATGGCTTTGATTTATGTGCCACCGATTTCTTACATAAACCTTTCTCTTTTGATAGGTTTAAGGTGGCAATAGAGAAGGCATTTAACACCCTATCACAAAATAGTTTGTCTGATAGTGCTGATAAACAATCAATAACTGTAAAAGTTGAGTACAAAAATGTGACTATAGATTTAGGTGATATAACCCATATTGAGGCAATGGATAATTATATTAAAATACATCGGAGAGATGAAAAAACAATAATCTCACAGATAAGTATGAAGGGTATAATGGAGCAATTACCAACATCAGAATTTATACGAATACACCGCTCTCACATCGTTGCACGTAAGGCTATTATAGGATATACTAAGAGTCAAGTAACACTATACAACAATACTACACTATCAGTAGGTAGAGCCAACTCAGAGCAGTTTATAAAAATTATGAGTAACTAGGTCTTCCAGACCGGTGATTTTAGTTAGTAGTGTCCGGCGAACCTGAGGATTGAATTTATGCACGTCATATCTACC
>CAYJCU010000006.1:0-46369 GCA_964368765.1 uncultured Rikenellaceae bacterium | reverse complement strand
ACACCTGCGTAGTACACTCGTACTTTATATGGTGTGTTTTAGGGTAGATATGACGTGCATAAATTCAATCCTCAGGTTCGCTGGACACTACTATATTTTTTTCTATGTATGACTTAGCATAGGAGTATTACACCTACACTTCATCTTATACTCTTAGATAGTTAATACCTAAAGTCCGACTAGATATTATTTTTTAATTTTCCAGATAATTGAGCAAAAACAGTATCAAGAGAGCTTCTCTCAAGTGTAATCTCTTTAAGATCCCAACTCTTTTCTACACTCATTCGGATAATCTCTTTGGTAATATCATCACTACCATTAAAACGCACCTTGAGGTTACCTGGATATATCTGTTCTACATTTATAATATTCTCTATCTTTGATAACTCTTCAATTGATGGCTCTACACCAAAAGAGGCAACGAAAGAGCTTGGCACTACATAGTTATTAAAATCGGTCATAGTACCACTGAACACCATATTGCCGTGTTCAATCATCTTTATCTCACTACATGTTGCTTGAACCTCTGAAAGAATATGTGTTGATAGAAGTATAGAGTGCTCTTTTGCTATCTCTTTTATCAAACCTCTAATCTCTAATATCTGATTTGGATCTAATCCATTTGTAGGCTCGTCTAGAACCACAAATTTAGGGTTATGCACAATTGCTTGCGCTATTCCTACACGCTGCTGATAACCTCCTGACAAGCTTTTTATAATTCGTTTACTAAAATGCCCAATTGCACAACGCTCTTTTGCACGCTCAACAGCAGCACGTATTTCTGATTTTGGCATACGACGTAACTCGGCACAATGCACTAAATATTCATCAATAGTTAAATCGGGGTGAAGAGGTGGTTTTTGCGGAAGAAAGCCTATATGTTTTTTTGCCTCTACTGGGTTCTTACGTAGGTCTATTCCATTTATAAATACCTCTCCTTCAGTCTGATTTAACACACCGCAAATGATATTCATAGTTGTTGATTTACCTGCTCCATTAGAGCCCAACAGACCTAAGATACCTTTTTCTCCTACTGAAAAATTAATATCACGAATTGCCCAATCAACACTATATCTATGTGAAAGATTTTTTACTTCAACAATTTTCTGACTCATATCTCTATTTTTTTATATTTTTATATTAATTATATATATTTTAGTTTCTTCGGCGTATTAACCAAAGTGTCACTCCACAAGCAATCATCAATGCTGGTATGATGTACAGGAACAGTGTATTTATAATAGATATATCTTTAACAATAGCTGTTAATTTATTATCTGTACAATCGGGTCTCTCTATCTCTATTGGGAATTCGCCATTTGACAACCAACGGAAACTTTCAACTATCATATTAAAATTTGCCGATCTATAACCAACGCGTGAAATAGATAGTTCAGCATTACTCATCCAATCAGTGTCACCAAAAATCATTACTCGTTGTTCTTTACCGTCAATATCACGTGAAACTGCAAATGCAGATGTATATACCTCCTCCTGCTCATTTGCATTAACATTAAGGATAACCTTATCATTTTTCATATCTTTCGACTCACGCTCTATCCAAGCACCCTTACTGTTTGTTTGAAGAATAGCCACTTTTTGATAAATACTACTATCTACATCGGTAAGTGCAACTGCTCCTGGCATAGCTACTCTACCGCCGCTCTTTATCATTCTCATGAAACCTTTTGCCAACTCTTTAGACTCTTCACTAGCCTTAGCAAGTAATAAATCAGGATAAAAATCGCCAAGAGGCTGTACGATAACATCTGATTCAGCCTCTACTCCAAAACGAGATAGAATAGGCTGCATGGTAGCTGAACGATTAACATCAGTAGATATTAGCATATTTCCCCCACGAGCAATATATTTATCAAGTGTCTCAAGCCCCATTTGCGTCATAGGTTGTTTCATATCTGAAAGCACAACAATATTTATATCATCATCTATAACACCGCCTTTAGATATATCTACCTGTGTTACATCAAAACCTTGATTGATAAGCGCATATCTAAACTCATGATTGGTAGTAAAACTACTAAAATCTCTATCTCCAGGTTTATTTATCTCTCGCTGTCCATCACCAACAATAAATGCCACTTTAGGAGGTGTAGATACCATTTTTTGAAATACAGCACATATCTCGGCCTCGCTAGGTGTACGTTGGTTATCATTATAATCACGCAAGTAAGCTATATCGCCATTCTCACGCTCAACAACACGAATAAATGAGTTATTGAATGGTGCAAGATTGATAATTTTCTTAATCTCTTCAGGGCTTTTAAACATTCGGATATTAAGGTTATACACAAGACACATATAATCTCTAATCTCCTCTAGTGTCTTTCCGCTATGAATTTTATTCCTATCCACTCCATCTAATGTTTGGTCATAGTAGTATACATATTTCACCTTCAAATCGGGCTTAAAACGTAGAAAATCAGCAAATATACCTTTGTTATTATTAATAAAAATAGGGAGATAGTTGAACGATTTACCATCTAACAGATTAACATAATTTGTTATCGTAACAGCTCCTTCCAACTCATTAACTATACCCTGACTCTCAGCAGTTATTGTTTCTGTTTTTGTTCTTGTTGCATCAACAAACCCAACCATACTAGGTCTAGATGTGATATAAGCACAAACAAATGCCGTAACAACAACAGCTAAATAGCTTAAAGATTTTTTTGCTCTAGACACAGAGATACGTGAAAATTTAATTTTCAAAATTGTGATAACTAAAAACATAGATATTACTATCAAGAAATAGAATATATCTTCGCTTCTAATCAATCCCGACAACATATCGAATGTTCTAGTTGGGACAGATAACCAATAGGTAATTTCACGCACAAAATCGTACTCTTGCGCTACACTCCCGATAAGGTTGAGCACCGCAAAAATAATAAGTGTTCCAACAGCCGCAACAACCTGATATGATGTTAGCGACGACATAAACAGACCTATTGAACAATATGTGCATATTAAAAGGAATAACCCTAACAATCCTGGCAATACTCCAAGCCAATCGAAATGAGGGATAAATATACTTGAGCACACAGCAGATAAAATAGGCGAAATAAGCAATACCAATCCAAATGCTATGGATGCAAAATATTTCCCTATTACAATTTGCGAACTATAGACTGGTGACGAATAGAGTAGTTTTATAGAGCCACTAGAGGTCTCTCTACTAATAAGTCCCATAGTCAATAGTGGTATAAACATATACAAATCCCCAACCACTTTAAACCAATAGGCGTATGGACCATTGAACAGAAATGATGAAAATGAGTATGTTGTGTCTTTATAATACCCTAAATCATAAGAGGTAATAGCTCCGCTGATCACAGCAACAAAATCTGAGGCGGTTAGCACTGAAAACACAACCAATATAAACCACGCTATTGGCGAGTAAAATAGTGTTGCTAACTCTGTTCGTGCAATTCTAATTATTAAGTTCACGTTATATTAAATTATTTGGTTAATAAGAGGCGATTAAAAGCAGAAATAACCGCCTCTTTATACTAAAATACTATTTGGGTATCTACTAGAATCCGTGAGTAGCTATACCTTGAGTTGAGATATCTAGAATCTCACCGAAACCTGTATATTTGATACTATTTTCTGTATCCAATAGCCCCGAACTAATAAATTGCTCTTTCATAGGGACATAATAAACTGCACCTTCAGCACCGTTATTTGTAGCAATATAGATAGCTTTTAAATTACCATCAAGAAGTTCATATACTGAGTTATCATAACCCATTACACTAGGGTCATTTGAGTAATTACCTTGAACAAATAGCTTTGCTGCTGAAATAACCTCGCCCTGCTGTGCACTAAATACAGCACTACTTAATGTTGCCTCACTAGTTGCAAAATTAACAGCATAAACTTCAGTGGCAGTTGCAATATACATAATTGGATAATTCTGCATAAAGAATACAGATACTGAATTATCAATCAAGGCTTTAATCTCGGCAGACAGCATCGATAAACCTTTCGTATTACCAGCATCATATCCACCAGTTTCAGAATTAAACACATCAAAACCAAATGTGTAAATTTCATAATTACCCGACATATCTTTCATTAAGAATGAGTAAGACTCACCATCAAAACTAATACTAGCCTCTACTGCCTCTCTATCTTTCACATCATTTTTATCAAAATATTGTGTTCCCTCTCCATTAACAAGATTTATCACATTTGATCCTTGAAAATTCACCAAAGCGCCACTAAATTTACCATTAACAGCATCATACCATACTGCTTGTGGCTGTGGGCTATTATGATTTGGATTACTCGCCATCACACCATTACTAGGCATGATATTCGTCTCACTGAATGTAAAGAACGGAGTAGCTGGTTTTGTTGAAAGCATCTTACTCATCGAGTATATACCATCTTCGGATAGCAGTAGTAAATACTGATTTGCATTCAGATATTTAATAGGCTCAAAATTAGATGGCTTAAATATCATTTCTGTATCTAATACGCTGTAATCAACATTGTCTAAGCATAATGTCTCGCCTTCGCCAGTAACAATCCACGTTACCACAGCTGAGCCATAACCCTGCTCAGAAAAAAGCATATTTGTAAATCTACCGTTATAGGCATCTCCATTAGTTGACGAGTAGATACCTAACTTAACAGATGCCTCACTGCCTGAGTAGTGACCAGAAATCTCTTTATCCATTATAAGACCTAAGTCGCACTTGCCATCTTTATCAAGATAGCTGACCATAATACCCTCTCCATAGCTACTTCTTACATATAGTTGGAAGTAGGTGTAGTATGAGAAATTAGTTTCATTGTTTGTTATCTTATAACGTAACATATAAGGGTCCTCAACTATTGGTCTAAGAACAACATACGATAAATTCCTTTCCGTTGAAATAACTTCAAAATGTTCCTCCTCCATGAATAGATCAGTGTTGTCGCTTAGACTCCACTCATAGGTAAAGTTATTTTCATTGGCATCTCCATCAATTTTTATATCTGGAGTTATCTCTAGCAAATCAAGCATAGATCCATTAATCACGCCTTGATGAACATTGTCTGCACTAACAGTTATATCTGCTAATATATTGGTGTTTAGCGTACTATTATCTTCATAACACGATACTGTTAGAAATAGCACACTCACCATTAAAAATATTTTTCTATATATATTCATAATTCAATAATTTATTCAATCGTTATAAATTAATCTAAATAATCTTCTGGTGCGAAATCACGTGCATAGATTTTTTTACCCATAAGATCGCCTTCATTATGTATCCATGGCGAATCAGGATTATTTTTATCCCACTCTTCAAGATATTGAGCCATTTTAGCTGCATACGATTTATAGTTAGATGGGTATAACATCCAAGGTAAATGATTAAATCTAGGTAAAACTTCAGACTCCAAAATAATCTGTATCAACTTTTGCCCATTCGAACTATATGCTGTTTTAGAACTTGAAAGTGCTCTATTAGCATTGTGTATAAGCATATTATACGAATAATATTGATGTGAATGTGTTGGACGAATAACTGCATCATTCCACACAATAGAGGCAATTGCTTGCTCTTTTGCGCCCTTCATCAAATCATCTGAAGATGTTATCTCAATATTTAAATACAGGCTTTCATCGGCTAACGACGGTTTATTGTTCACTGTTATTTTAATATAGCCAAACACTGAATCGGCAGGGATAACGGCTTCTCCTATAACATAATCTACATCCTCAACAGCACTAGTTGGGTTATCTATGTTACTTCCCTCTACCTCCTCATCGGCAGGGATAATGCGATATGTTACTTTTCTATCTCTGTCAACTGGCAAACCAACCAACATAACCGGAATCTCCAATTCATAAGAAGTTTGTCCTGGAGCTGAAATAAACGAAAATGAGTACACAAAAAGATTATTTTCGACTGAGTATGAGCTATTCTCAGGAATATCATACACATTTAGAATGTAGCCATCAGGAAAATTTACAGCTGGCTTATCTGGGCTATATGTTATAATTTCGCTCTTCTCACATCCAGCAGTTATTATAATCGCCAATCCTATTAATAATGATTTTACTATGTTCATAATAATAAATTTTAATTTTTTACTTTAATTTGATAGTTAAGAGGTTCACTATTAAAATTGCACTCTACCACTCTGCAACTCGAAGTCTGGGTAAGGAAGAATATAATTATCATCTGTTATCTCTACCGTACCATTTTCACTGTTTTTTATCTCTGTAACACCTAAACGCTTAAATGCATAGTATGATACACCCTCACAGATAAATTCTCGTCTATACTCTTGAATAAGATTATCCATAAACTCCTCTAGTGTTGAATTTGGTATGCTATTCAAACAACCTCTATTTGCCCTAACCTCATACACCAACTTTGAAGCCTCGCTTAAGTCATTATCAAGTTTGGCAGCACACTCTGCGGCCATGAAATAGACTTCAGAAAGACGAACAACAGGTGTAACTAGCTCAATAACTGGGGCACCTGTTTTTACAGTGTATTTTCTCGACACATAATCGCCGTCGTATGGCAATAACAGAGATATTACTCGATTATCTAT
This sequence comes from uncultured Rikenellaceae bacterium, assembly GCA_964368765.1. Taxonomy (GTDB): domain Bacteria; phylum Bacteroidota; class Bacteroidia; order Bacteroidales; family Rikenellaceae; genus JADFUS01. The sequence goes on along the minus strand of CAYJCU010000006.1, from coordinate 39,784 downwards.
TGATGCCTCATCATATAGAGTAGAGACCATATTAGAAGATACTATAAGCACATCATAATTATTGTCAAAGAAATATTCAGGCATAAATACACTAACTGAACTCAGGTTAATATTATTAACACCAAAAAGATGCTCTGGAGATAAATCCAACTCTGTTTCATACTCCGAACCTACTACCCATTCAAAGATATTGTTCGCTTTGTTATACTCTATAATATCTGCACATAATTTCTGTGCCTCTGTTAGACTCTCATCACTACCCTCCCACATATAAACCTGTGCTAACATCGCTTTTGCCGCAAAAGCATTGATACGCATCTGGCGATAGTTATAAAATCCATTGATATTAACTAAATCATAATCAGAGCCAGTGTTATCAACATAAATTGGATCTTTTTCAAGTAACTCAATAGCATCTTCAAAATCTTTTATCATAAGTTTTATTGTTGCCTCATAGCTCTGCTGCGGAACAAAATCTTTTGAACTACTTGTAATATACGGAATGGTTAATTTAGAAAAGTCGAAACCACCAGCTGCTAGATTACCATATCCAAAGTATCTCAATAGATTAAAGTGCATATAGCCTCTGATAGCTAGAAGTTCGCCTTTAATCACACTCTTCTCTATTGGATTAAGAACCTCATCACGTCCATTTTCAAACTGCTCTAATGCTTTATTTGCATTAGAAATCACATTATACGAATCTAGCCAAATACCCTCAACAATAGGTTTTGTATATATTGATTTGTAATTAAAACTCTGAAAACCTGCGCCATTGTGTTCGGTTTGGTTTGTTCCTGCTTCATAATTTTGCACTATCCTCTCTGGCACAACAAACAATAATTGTGCGCCATATAAATTAGTTTCTGTCATACTTAAATAACAACCAGAAAGCACTTGCTGAAATCCATCAGGAGTACTAAACTGCGACTCCTCATTAACTTGCGACTGTGGTAACACATCAAGCCATTTATTACACGAACTTAATGTGGTAGCAGAAATAAAAGCACAGGCTGCTATAATTATTATATTCTTCATAATCATATTATTTATTTTCTTAATATTAAATGTTCTTTATTACACTATACCCACTATTAAAGTACTGCAGTAATTGAGAACGATAATGTACGTGCAAATGGATAGTTCAATCCACGCTCTATCTGTATAGATGAGAATTGATATACATCATTCATGTATAGAGACGCTTTTAATCTACTAAATGGAGTTTTCTTCAATATATTTGTAGGCACCTCATAATAAAAAGATAACGAAGATATATCAAACTCATTTCTATCTTGCACAAAACGAGTTGTTGCTTGAGTCTTTTCTGCATTTGCATTATTGTTATCTAAACGCTTGAACTGTGTTACTTGACCAGACTCTAACCACCTTCCCTCTAACACTCGTTTGTCAACATTATAATTTATATCTACGTTTTCAACCCTATCAACAAGAGTACTGTTATACAGCTGTCCTCCACCTAAGAATGTGAATGTAGCTGATAAACCAAAACCTTTATATTCAGCAGTAAAACCTAAATTACCTCTATATTTTGGGCTATCAATACCAGCTGCAATTAAATCTAATGCACTATAATCATAAGTAACATCACCATCACGAGTCAGAAATGCCTCATTACCAGTATTAGGATCTATACCTAGAGATTGAACTGCCCATATTGTATTCATATTCATACCATCATAATACATCTTTACTGGCTCCGTACTATTATTTTCAATAGCAATAGCACTCTGTATTTCATTATACTCGCGCATGTTATCACTTAACTCCAATAGCGTACTCTCTTCTGTTGTTCCAGAGGCAAATATATTAAAAAATCCTTCTGCATTTTGGAATATAGTGTAACCAATATATAACTCATATCCTCTATTATTAACCTTTCCAATATTATCCATCACATACTCAAAACCTGTTGAAGTAACAATAGGAGTGGTTGCAACTGCATTATGAGTTACAGAGTCGAAATAGTCAAAACGAAGATTAAAATTACTAAGTGCGAAATCCAATCCAACATTAAAATCTTCTCTCTGCTCCCAATCTAATTCATTATTTGCTAACAACTCCATATATGCAGCAGCTTGACCAATATAGTTTGAACCTGTGAAATATCTATATGTTGTAACTGTTGTGTTAGTATTCAAATTTTGATTACCTGAGATACCATAAGATGTACGTAGCTTAAATTGACGAAGATTATCCATATTCTCAAATATCTTCTCTTTATGTATATTCCAACCTATACCTGCCGACCAAGCACCCGCCCAACGGTTATCTCTACCGTATAACGATGACGCTCCGTAACGGTAAGTTAATTCAGCGAAATATTTACTTTTATAATCATACGACGCAAAAGCAAGGAAACTTATCTCACGTATTAACGATGAGAAGGTTTGCGGCGTCTCATTAGATATGTATTGACGAGCAAAAGTTAAATCAGCACCCATATTACTTGGGAAACCAACCGCCTCACTACGTACCGATTGTGAACTATAATCACTAATAAATGTACCAGCATTGGCAAAAATATTATGATCATTAATAGATTTATTATAGTTAAGGTTTAGGTCAAATGCTACTTTTGCGCTCTCGCCATACTCATAAGTGTATGAACCAGCATCTAATATATCATTAATATTATAGGTATTTGCAAACTCAGAGTGGTTAGCAGGCAAGAAATCATCAGCATCAGAATTTTTTAAATCTACACTAAAACGTCCAGACAACTTTAGCTCTTTATTGATATTCCACTCTGCATAAAAGTTATTAGTTACATTAGTATAACTCTCTTGATAGACAGTTCCGATAAGAGCATCATACATAGGGTTAGGGATTCCTGACTCGGCCCAACGGGTAACCTGATTTGTAACAGGGTCAATAGCTTGCCAGTAAGGATTCATCTTTGTGTACTCTGAATAGGCACCATAAGGCGAATCATTACTCTTATTATCTGTAATACTCATTATATTACGGAATAAGAAGTTTTTTACTCTGTATGATATATTTGCTGTACCGGTTATGGTTGTACGATCAGAACCAATCATAACACCCTGGCTATTATTATATGACAGATCAATAGAGGCACGTAAACTACTACTATTACCAACCTCCACAGATATATTATGCTTATTAGCAACACCAGTACGTAGTGGCTTAGATAACCAATAAGTATCAAGTCCCTCAGCTATAAGTTTTGCTCTGTCATTATATAGATTCCACAAAGACGCTTGACCATCAACTGAGAAATCACTTGTGTACATACCATCTATCTGCTCTACTAGAAGTTTCTCTGCTGCATTAGTAAGATTATAACTTGAAAGGTCTGGCATGGTAATATCTACACCACCCGTATAGCTTACGATAGGTTTATCGCCTAATAATATCTTACTCTCAAGAATGATAACTCCATTAGCAGCTTTTGATCCATAAAGAGCCTTTGCTGCCGCATCTTTAAGTATTGTAACACTCTGTATTCTATTCATATCATAGTCAAACATCTTCTCAACCGAAACCTCAAAACCATCTAAAATAAATAGCGGTTGGTTAGGCTTATTCTGATAATTACCTTTGAATTCAGTTGATGAAACTTCCATGTCAATAGATGTGTTACCACGTATTCTCATATTTGGCATTGCATTAGGGTCAGATCCCAAATCCAAATCATCCATAACATATAACGAAGGGTCCAGATTTTTCAAACTTTGGAAAATATTTTGATTACCAACTCTTAAAAGATCTTTGGCAGTGTAAGTCTCAGATGCTCCAGTGTAACTCTCGCCTTTACGTTTAAATATACCAGTTACAACCACATCATCCATCTTAGATACGTCGCGTTTCATCACAAATATTAGATTATTCTGTGCCCCCGTAACCGTATATTCAATACTCCTCATACCCACAAATGATATATCAAGAATATCGCCTATTGCCACCTCGATAGAAAACTCTCCGTTTGCATCGGTAAGAGCTCCCATAGTACTATTTTTTATAAATATTGTTGCACCTATAATTGGATTATCCGACTCATCAACTAATCTACCTTTATTGATAACTTTCTCTTCCTTATCATCCACTTGTTCAGTACTTTCACTCTCTTCTCGCAGAACAATAACTAATCTATCGCTAGATATTGAATATGTATATTTAGTTGTTTTAAGTAAATCATATAAAGCATCCTTCAATAATTTATCCTCCGCCTCAATAGTGAAATTACCCATTGTAGCTGGGTCAATATCCGACGAATAAACAAACTCAATGCCTGTTTGTGATTGTATCTCTTTTAAAATGGCATTCATAGGCATATTAACAATTTTTAATGTTACCTTAGCCTCCTCCACCTGGTCAATAATATCTGACTTTACTGTCTGAGATGCAAATGAACTAACAGAATTAGCCATAATACATATACAAACCAGTAAAATATTCAGAAAAAACATTCTTTTAAATCTTTTTTGTTCGAGTCTAATTTTTTTCATAACTTTACAGTTGAAAAGTGAATATAATTAATTATTTTTTTGTGTTTAACGACGGTCAATCATACAACGCAAATTAATTTTCTCTTTTTATTTAAGCGCATCTCAACCTAGTTAAGGTGCGTTTATTTTATTATTTTCTCTTTATCTCATACACTCCTCCCTCTTTAATTGTTACTATAATAGGTACAGCTAGTTTTATAGCTGTTATTGTTCTAATAATATCATTTTCACGCTTGATAGACATATTAAATTTAACATCTTCAAATTGTTTTACATCACACCTTAAATCAATGTTATACCAATTTTCCAACTCATTAATTAGTTGATTTATATCCCAATCAATCATCTCAAAATAGTTACTCATCCACGATAGGTATTTTAATGGGTCAACTTCGCTCTTAACATAACTACCACTACTATTATTTAGACTTATCAAGCTGTTAGGCGTAATTTTTATCGGTTTATCACTACCTTTTAAACCAACACCAACACTACCCTCAACTAGAATCGTCTTTGTTATACTATCAACTCTTGCATTAACATTAAACTGTGTTCCAAAAACCTTAACATAACTTTCATTAGTATTGACAATAAAAGGTTTATCGTCTGATTTAACAACATCAAAATAGGCTTCTCCCTCAAGATACACCTCACGACTATCACCTGTAAAACTTACTGGATATTTAAGCTTTGAATTAGCAGCTACTGTAACTATTGTTCCATCAGCTAACGTTACCTGATAACGATTCATAGCAGGTACTACAATTGTGTTATAACCACTACCCCTATTGATATTATCTCGTGTTGCATAGCTAATACCATTATCCACCACATCAATATTCACACTATCCTCATATAGTCGTCTAGCAGAGCCATCAAGCTCAATAGTTTCAGATTTACTATTTATCAAAATAGGCACACGCAGATTGCTATTCCCACTATTTTGCATCTCAAGATTATTGGCTATTAGCGTTAAATCATCATTAGATTCATGGATAATAATAAATGATATAGCAAAGACCGCTGCCGCCACCACTGCAGATGCAATAATACGTCTCAGTCGTCTACGAGAATTACTCTTAGTTTCAACTATATCAATTTTACGAAGCAGATTATTTGTATCACTCTCCATATCGGCAGTAACTACACTACGAAATAGAGTGTCTATCTCTTCACTATTTTTTAGTCTGTTTTTAAATTCGCAAACTCTTTGCTCATTCTCGAAGAAATCAAGATCAGCAATCTCAATACTGTTATTCTCAATAAATTTATCTGCTAGTTTATTTGCGGCCTCAGCAGTTAATTTATACGATTCTAACTCTATTTTATAATTATCATTTTTCATACGTTTATATTTGACTGTATATATATATCAGTTTGATGATGTAAAATCTACTGCATTTTATAAAAAAATTTTAATATTTTCATTTTTTTAACTATCTTTGCTATACTTTATATGAAAAGAAATAGTAATAATGGTAAAATAACAAAAGAGACCACGTTGTCGGATTTCAATAATCGAGACAAAGAGGCGTTTGCCTATTTCTATAATAAAATGTATAAAGAATTTCATCTATATGCCTCTAGACTTTATGTCAACACACTAATAGAACCTGCTGATGCTGTGCAAGATGTATTTTTGATAATATGGCAAAACAGATCACTCCATTTCGAAACATTAGCCAACCTAAAAGGGTATGTTTTTATTACGCTAAAAAATAGGTATAAAAATCATCTTGAGCGTTTGAGAGTAGAAAATACATTTGTACAAAAAGAGATAAATGTTGATAATAATTTTGTGCTTGATATGTTCGAAAATAGTTTCTACACACATATTGAGCAGATATTAGGTCTGTTACCAGCTGATTATGCACAGATATTGGTCCTACATATCGAAGGGTGGAGCGCAGATGAGATATCAAAAACTTTAAATATCTCAAAACAGACCATCTACAACAAAAAACATAAAGCAATTGAGATGCTAAAAGAGAAACTTACCCAACACAAAGGAAAATTTGATGGTAATATATTCTTAATTGCAGTTGCAACAATATATAACTTATAGAGGAAGTAGCAAAACTGTCTTAGATTACTAGGGGCAGTCGCAAAACTATATTAAATCTGTATTTCAATCAGTTACGACCTAATAATAGTTGTTAATTACCCTTTATTATAATCAAATGAACTAAAATGGAGGTAATGACCCCTTAAAAATCCTGCGGATTTTAATGTAAATTTAACACTTTTTACAATATAAATATTGTTTCGACTGCGACACCTCAGCAAATTAAAAATATTTTTATTGTTGTCCGGTAAAAAAATCAAAAAAACCTAATAACTACCTCTTAAACGGTGTTCGCTCGCTATCGCTCGTAAGGGTAATTTAAAAGGGGTAATCCACAAAACTATGTTTTATGAATTACCCCTTAAATAATATTGTAATAATAGAGTAAGCTCTATATTAAATCTAGAACATCAGCTGTAACCTCTCTTACAAAGCGCTTACATTGTATCATGTGATCAGGCGTTCCTTTTTGCATTCCCCTAGTAAGTACTTTGCAACAAGTAACTTTATTGCGTTGCACAAAGCGACTTTGAATCTCGCGCGCTCTTTTCATTGCCTCAGCAACTTTGTTAGAGTGTGGCTCTGTCCTACCATGAAGATAGCTGACAACCATAACTCCACCACTAACTGCGCCACAAAGACATTCGGCACCTCCTAGACCTACTGCAAAACCAGATGCTGTTGCTATCATACGAGAATCATACTCCTCTTCAACAGATTCTAGAACAGCTTTTACAATAGCCTCAGAGCAATAAAAACCACCCTCGCCATAGTAACTAACAGCTGTATCGCATATTTGCTCTTTCTCTAACTCTGTTAATATCTTCATTTATTATGATCTTTTAATTTCGATTTGCTCGTATCCCTCAATAATATCGCCTACCTTAATATCATTATAGTTCTCAATATTCAATCCACACTCTAAACCAGTAACAACCTCTTTAGCATCATCTTTATAACGCTTAAGAGAGCCCAATTTACCTGTGTAAATAACAATACCATCACGAATTATACGGATTAATGTGTTACGGTTAATCTTACCTTCACGCACCATACAACCTGCTACGCTACCAACCTTAGTAATTTTGAATACATCCATAACCTCAACAGAGCAGACAACATTCTCTTTATATGTTGGAGCAAGCATACCCTCGATAGCACTCTTAATCTCGTTAATAGCATCATATATAATAGAGTACTGACGAATCTCAATCTCCTCTTTCTCAGCTAACTTACGTGCAGCAACCGAAGGACGTACTTGGAAACCAATGATAACCGCATTTGATGCAGCAGCTAATAATACATCACTTTCAGAGATTTGTCCAACTGCCTTATGAATAACATTAACCTGAACCTCTGCATGAGACTGTTTGATTAACGAATCTGTAAGTGCCTCAACTGAACCATCCACATCCCCCTTAACAATGATATTCAACTCTTGGAAGTTACCGATAGCTATACGGCGACCGATTTCATCAAGTGTAATATGTTTCTGAGTTTTAAGACCTTGGATACGCTGTAACTGCTGACGCTTATTAGCAATATCACGTGCCTGTTTATCATCATCCATTACATTGAACTTATCTCCCGCTTGTGGAGCACCATTAAGACCCAATACAGATACAGGCGTTGATGGTGTTGCCTCTTCAATACGCTTACCTCTCTCGTTAAACATTGCTTTAACACGACCAGTACATATACCTGAAAGCATAACATCACCTACACGAAGAGTACCACTCTGAACAAGAAGTGTTGTAACATATCCACGTCCTTTATCTAATGACGACTCAACTACAGCACCTACCGCTTTTTTATTAGGATTAGCTTTAAGTTCAAGAATATCAGCCTCAAGAATAACCTTCTCTAAAAGTTCATCTACATTAAGACCACTCTTTGCAGCAATCTCTTGGCACTGATATTTACCACCCCAATCCTCAACTAGGTAGTTCATAGCTGCTAATTGCTCACGTATTCTATCAGGATTAGCTCCCGCCTTATCTATCTTATTAATAGCGAATATAATAGGTACACCAGCCGCAGATGCGTGGTTAATAGCCTCAATTGTTTGAGGCATCACGCTGTCATCAGCTGCAATAACAATAATTGCCACATCTGTAACCGATGCTCCACGTGCACGCATTGCCGTAAAGGCCTCGTGACCTGGTGTATCAAGGAAAGTAATCTTACGACCTTCACCAACAGATACGCTATATGCACCGATATGCTGTGTTATACCACCGGCCTCGCCAGCGATAACATTCGCTTTACGAATAAAGTCAAGTAGAGATGTCTTACCGTGGTCTACGTGTCCCATAACAGTAACAATAGGCGGTCTTGACTCCATATCCTCATCTTTATCCTCATCCGTAGCAATAGCCTCTTGAATATCTACCGATACAAACTCAACCTTATAGTTAAACTCTTCAGCAACAACAACTAAAGCCTCAGCATCTAGACGTTGATTGATAGAAACCATAAGACCTAGATTCATACAAGCTGTGATAACTTGTGTTACCTGAACTTCCATCATCTGAGCCAATTCACTCACGGTAACAAATTCTGTAACCTTAAGTGTATTTCTCTCTCTCTCTTGTAGCTCCATCTCCTGATTAGCACGTTGCGTTGCAGCATCACGCTTATCTTTACGGTGCTTAGCACCTCTCTTATTATCAGAGCCCTTAGATGTTAGACGTGCAAGAGTATCTTTAATCTGCTTTTGTACCTCTTCATCTGATATTTCAGGCTTGATAACTGGAGATATAGGGCGATTGTTTCCACCCTTATTTCGGTTGTTATTATTTCTTTTATTATCAGGACGTTGAGAGCGGTTTTGCCCTCCTTGGTTTTGCCCTCCTTGCCCAGCAGGACGGTTTCCGCCTTGAGCACCAGGCTTATTAGCTCCACCACGTTGCTGGTTATTAGCACCTGTACCTTGTTGAGGTCTATTTTGCTTATCGCCTTGTCTGTTAGCACCTTGACCAGCAGGACGACCTTCACCAGATGTAAACTTAGGATTGTTTAAATCAACCTTAGTATCTTTCTTAATGCGCTTTCGCTTACGATCTCTATCTGCTGCACCTTTTTTGTTATCACTCTTCTTCTCTAGTAGGCTTAAATCTACTTTACCGATAACTTTAGGTCCAGTTAGTTGATTATTATCATTTGGACGGAAAACATCTGACCTATCGTCTGCCTGACGCTGGTCATAAGTTTTATTACGTATCTCATCCATATTCTCTTGTGGCGTAGCACTAACCTCTTGGGGCTTGCTAACCTTTACTGGTTCAACAACAGGCTCTTTCATAACTTCAACACGTGTAACCTCCTCTTTCTTAGGTAGGTTTACTTTCTCAGGCTTAACCTCAACAGCAGGCTTAGTAGCTACTGGTTTCTCCTCTACCTTAACAGGCTCAGGCTTAGCAATAGTTTCAACCTTTGCTGGCTCTGCCTTAACAGTTTCAGTTGGTTTACTTTGTTGCTCATTGCGATTATTCTCTTTAGGTTTACTTCTAAAATCTTGATTTTTCTTATTGATTAAATCTAAATCAACCTTACCTAAAACTTTTAATTTTTGCGGCTCATTAGCCTTATCAACGGGTTTCTCTTCCACACTATTTGTGGCAGAAACAACAGTTGGTTTAAGGTTAATTTTTTCTTTGATATTCACTTTTTTAGCAGGACTTTTACCAAACTCCTGTTCTATTAACGAATACGCCTTATCATCAAGAATAGCATTTGGAGATAGGTTCTCAATTCCTTTATCACTAAGGAATTGAACAAGTGTTCCTACTCCAACATTATACTCTCGTGCAACCGTATTAATACGTATTTTTTTGTCGTTTGCCATATTTACTCTCTCTTCGTTTATCGGCATTAAAATTTATTTCTTTATTACAACTGACTTAACAGCTTATGATAGGATAATTGAATTTGAAATATTACTCTTTTTCAAATTCTGACTTCAACACGCTCATAACAGTTGCCACTGTTTCAAGCTCTAGGTCAGCACGCTTAGATAAATCCTCAACAGAGTAAGCAAGAACACTCTTTGCAGTATTACAACCCACTTTAATAAGCTCGTCAATTACCCACTCCTCAATCTCATCAGAGAACTCAGTAAGTGAAATATCATCCTCATCCTGCTCTATATCACGGTAAACATCAATAGCATAACCAGTAAGCAGCGATGCAAGGCGGATATTATAACCACCTTTACCGATAGCTAACGAAACCTCTTCTGGCATCAATCGTACATCTGCCTTTTTATTCTCTTCATCAATAGTTATAGAGTTAATTTTTGCAGGCGAAAGTGCTCTTTGAATAAATAGAGAGTTATTTGCTGTAAAGTGAACAACATCAATATTTTCATTCTTAAGCTCTTTTACTATTGTATATATCCTTGAACCCTTCATACCCACACAAGCACCAATTGGGTCTATGCGCTCGTCATAAGACTCAACAGCTATCTTGGCTCTCTCGCCTGGAATACGTACAATTTTACGAATTGTGATAAGTCCATCATAAACCTCTGGAACCTCCATCTCAAATAGTTTGCGTAAAAACTCTTCCGAAGTACGAGAAAGAACAATAATAGGCGTATTATTACGTATCTCTACACGTGTAACAATAGCTTTAATAGTATCCCCCTTACGGAAATAGTCATTCGGAATTTGCTCTGTACGAGGTAAGATTAACTCGTTATCATCATCATCAAGAACCAAAATCTCTTTCTTCCATACCTGATATACCTCTCCTACAACTATCTCTCCAATACGCTCTTTGTATCTTTCATAAAGGGCTGTCTTCTCTAAATCCATAATCTTAGAGGCTAGATTCTGACGTAAAGATAGTACAGATCTACGACCAAATGATGCTAATGAGATAGGGTCAGACACCTCTTCACCAACCTCATAGGTATCATCTATAAGCTTTGCCTCAGAGAGACTTATCTCCATATTCTCATTATCTAAGTCCTCATCTTCAACAACAATACGATTTCTCCATATCTCAAAATCGCCTTTGTCTAAGTTGATAATAACATCAAAATTCTCATCTGATCCATACGTCTTGGCTAGCATAGAACGAAATACATCCTCCAAAACACCAATCATAATATCCTTATCAATGTTTTTTAGTTGCTTAAATTCGGAGAATGTGTTAATTAACCCTAAATTATCCATATTTTTATCTTTTATTCCTTGCAGTGATAAACTGCTAACTTATTTATTATTATACTTTAAAATAATAGCTTAACGCTCTTAACGGTTGCCTCAGTCAGAGAACGTACAACAACCTGTTTTTCTTTACGTTTTTTACCTTCAACGGCTACCATCTCTTCATATTCAACAGTGAAGCTCTCATCTGAATAGCTAGTCAAAGCACCTTTAATTTTCTCACCATCATTAGTGATAACCTCAACATCACGCCCAACATTTTTCTCATACTGTATTGACGAGATAAAAGGTAATGATATTGAATAAGATGCTATTGTTAATTCATAATCATCATCAGGAAACAAACCATTTACATGACGACTTATCTCTGTGCACTCTTCTATAGTAACACCCGATAAAGAATCTATCTCAACCTCAAAAACATCATTTGGTAATGATTTAAATGTAATAACGCTTATCTCTCTATCAGATAAAAAGTTATCTATTACCTCTTTTAATTGTTCACTTTTCACTGTAAACTTACATTATGCTGTTATACATAAAGAAGGGGGAAAACTCCCCCTTCCAACTATCTCGACTGCAAATATACGACTTTTATTTTAATTGTGCAAATTTTTTACTATTTTTTACTTTTCGCAACCTCTATCCAAAACTCAAGTTAATAGAAATATAGCTACAACTGCCATAACTATACCTATCCCCTTACGCAGAGTTATTCTCTCTTTAAATGCAAAGATACCCACTAAAACCGAGAATGAAACTATACCTATATTAATTATAGGGAAGGCTATCGTTGCAGGCACCACACTGAGAGCCTTTAATACACAATAGACATTAATGACATTAGATACCCCCATCAAAACACCTCCAATGATAGTTTTAATAGAGACCCCCTTACCTCTATTAGATTTATTAGTAAGATATGCTATAAGTCCCATTATTAGCGATGAAAAATACACAACAAAAGTAAATGCAGCGTTCTCTCCTTGCGTTTCAATAAACGAGTGTTGTATTAATTTAATAGTAGTATCAGTAGAACCTCCACCGATAAATACTAACAACGGTAACAATGCAATATACCACTTTAATTGCTTTGTTTGCTTATTAGTCACTATTCCATTTTTACCTTTAGGCTCAATAACAAGCAGATAAATTGCCAGCATGATAAGTGGCATAGCAATCCACCCCCTAGATGATATGGGCTCTCCTAAAAAAAGGTAGGCCACAAGTGCTGGGAGAATTAATGATGTACGTGTCATTAATGTGGTAACAGAGACCCCAAAATTACGTGTGGTTAATGAGTAAAGATACATAACCACATAAAATAGAGCCCCTAACGCCACTCCTCCATAGAACCACCCCTCATTAACAATATTAGTTGGTAATAGTAGATTATTAGGTGCAAGAGCAAACGACACACTACCAGCAACTATATAGTTAATAATGATAGCCTGCACCGCATTAACCCCCACACGTTCAAATATCTTGAAATAGATATTGAACGATGCAGAGGTTATTATTACTAATAGTAGATAAATCATCTTATACTATTTTTATTCTCAATAGAGAAGATTATCAAGAAATTATTTTGAAAGTCTCTCTTTTAACTCCTCACCTAATTTCTCAAAACCCTCTTTACCAAGAAGTGCGAACATATTACGCTTATACTCTTCAACACCCTCTTGATTGAAAGGATTAACATTAATCATATAGGCTGAAACAGCACATGCATATTCGAAGAAATATAGTAACATTCCTACATATTCAACCTTAAGAGATGGTATTGTTAGTGTGATATTAGGCACGCCTCCATCAGTGTGTGCTACTACTACCCCACTCTGAGCCAATCTATTAACCTCACCTACTGTCATACCAGCAATGTAGTTAAGTCCATCAACATCATCTTTATCACGCTTGATAGTAACATCATTTTTGCTCTTCTCTATGTTGATAAAAGTTTCAAACATCAATCTCTCGCCATCCTGAACATATTGACCTAAAGAGTGTAAATCAGTTGAATACATTGTTGATGATGGATATAAACCTTTCCCATCTTTACCCTCACTCTCACCATATAATTGCTTCCACCACTCGCATAGTGCCCATAGTTTAGGCTCGAATGTAGCCATCAATTCAACACCTTTACCCTTCTCATACATAAGTGTACGGATAGCAGCATACTCAATAACACTATTACCATCTAAAGCGTCACCACTATCCAAAGAGCGTTCAACTTCATAAGCACCACTCATAAGCTCCTCTATATCTATACCTGCAACTGCCATTGGAAGTAGTCCAACAGGAGTAAGAACAGAAAAACGTCCCCCCACATTATTAGGAATAACAAAAGTGTCGTACCCCTCTTCAGTAGCCACCTTACGTAGTGCACCACTAGTCTCATCTGTAATAGCTACAATTCTACGAGCTGCCTCCACACGTCCATATTTATCTTCCATTATCTCACGGATATATCTAAATGCAAGAGCAGGCTCAAGTGTTGTACCAGATTTAGAGATAACAATTACCCCTATCTCTTTATCCTCTAGCAACTCTTTTAGCTCATAAGCATACTCCTCACTAATGTGTTGACCAGCCCAAATAATATGCGGTGTATCATTATTAGTAAAATGCGAAAAAGAGCTACGTGTAATATCAATAACAGCACGCGCACCAATGTATGAACCACCAATACCAATAACAACTACCACATCACTCTTCTCTGCTAACTCTTTAGCACAACGATTAATCTCTTTAATCTCCTCAATAGTGATTGATGAAGGAAGTGTTTTCCATCCTAACATTTCACTTCCAGCACCATTGGCTAAAGAAACTGTTTTGTTTGCCTCTTTAGCACGTTCAATATAGTTTGCTACCTCATCTTTTGTAACAAATCCTAACACATTTTGATAATCTAATCCAATTTTACTGCTCATAATTTTTCTATTTAATGTTTTATTTTAATTTTCTTGCTAACTCTTTAATAATAGATGAAGCTGTATTTCTCTCATATAATATCTTATAAACAGCCTCAACAATAGGTAGCTGTATATCTTTGCTCTTTACTATATCATATATACATTTAGTTGCATAATACCCCTCAGCAATCATATCATTAAGCTCTATGCGTGCCGACTGAATAGAGTGTCCCTGCCCTACTATCATACCAAATCTACGATTTCTACTAAACTGAGAGTAAGCCGTAACTAGTAAATCTCCCATATATGGCGAACGTGTTAATTCTCTCTGAAAATGAAATGTTGAGGTTAGATAATATTTCATCTCGCATTGGCAATTTGAAATAAGAACAGCAATAAAATTATCGCCATAATTTAACCCTTTACATATACCTACCGCAATAGCGTAGATATTTTTCATAACAGCAGCATACTCTGCCCCATATATATCTGTCAAGGCACTAGCGTATACATATTTACAGTTAAAACGTTCTGAAATAGATTCAGCTAATATTAAATTTTTACAAATAACATTAATATAAGTAAGGCGTTCATAAGCTATCTCCTCAGCATGGCAAGGCCCCGTAAGAACACCTAAGTTGTCATATTTCACACCATAAACATCATTAAAATACTCTGTTATTGTAACATAATCCCCCTTACTATTTGTAACTATACCCTTAATTGCAGATATAACCATCTTATTATCAAAACTCTCAGTAAGAGGCTTTAACATATCAATCAAAAAGGCAGAAGGAACTGCAAAAATCAAAATATCTGAATTCTTAACAGCACTATTTATACTATCATAGAAGGTAATATTTTTATCAGGTGGGAAGTGCACATCTGTAAGGTATTTGTGATTAACCCTGTCATTTATAAGTCCATTTCGCACATCATCATTGGATATAAACCACCCTATCTCATTACCACTCTCCAAGAGAATTTTTGCAATGGCTGTCCCCCAGCTACCATAACCAACAACACAATATTTTGAATCTCTATTAAATATATTCATATTATAATCCACAACTATTATTCAATTTATAACCTGAATTTTGGATAAGAAATAGTTTAAATTACTGATAATGAGTAAAATAAAATATTTACAACAGACTTTTTTTTTAGTGTGGTTCAGTTTCAGTGCGTTATTGTGAAAGCGAAGCGGAGCGCACTTATTGTGCGCGAGCATCGTATTTTGCAATAAGGTGCTGAAACTGAGCTGCAATAAAGAAAGTATGACTATTTTTTATCCAAAACTCAGGTTTATAGCACAAATATATAAAAAATTATTCAATAATTTGACTTATAAATGTTTTTTTTATTAAATAAATGTTATCTAAAGTTGATATCAAATAGAAACCTAGCTATTTATCGCTCAGAATTAAGCTAATAGAAGAATAAAAATATATAAACCTTTCAACCCATATTTATAAAACGTACACTTGGCAGGCTAATTTATACACCTGAAAGATAGCACTATTTCAGAATATTGTAATACATCGTACTTTTGCATCATAATCAAAAACAAGTTTAATTTTAAAAATAGGAAAAATGAAAACAATGAAATTTAGTTTAAAAAGTATGCTTATGGTAGCTGCTGCGTCACTAACTCTTATCTCGTGTAGCGATGATAACTCAACAGAGTACACCACCTATTATTCGGCACGTGCAACGGTAATATCCGAGGCTAACGAGACACTAACTATCAGAACCGATGGTGGAAATGAGCTAACAGTGGTATCAGATTACTCAGATTACAGTCCAGATGCAGGGCAACGTGCAGCAATCACATATTCAGTTGAGAGTGGCGATAACAATTTTTATAATGCACATCTGCACACCGCATATAATCTCTTAACTAAAAATGTTGTTACTATGACAGCCGACAATGAGATAGAGATGGGTAACAATCCAATACATCTATACGCAGCATGGTGTGCTGGTGGACACTTGAACGTTAATTTTGGATTCAACACAAGTGGCACTGTTACACACTACGTAAATCTGATAGAGAATACACTTATAAACAATCCTCAGGATGGTAAAATATATCTAGAATTTCGACATAATGCGATGGGTGATAGCGAAGAGTATGGTAAGCGTGGCACAGTATGTTTTGATTTAGCGAAGTATAAAGATGGCGGTAATATATTAACCTTTGTTGTTAAGTTTACAGAGTTTAATGGTGTTACTACCACCAGAGAGATAAAATATGATTTTACGAATGACACTATTGTATCTGAGGGTAATTCAGAGATTGGAGAGGGCTTATACGAATAGGGGCATGGCATCTCACTCTAGGGATATGGCATTTGAAAGAGTTTTATTAACAGCTCGACTACTATTCACTTCCATAGCGAGAAAAAACCATCTAAATTTGCACTATAAATAACAAATTAAAAAATAAAAATTATGAAATCAAAAGTAATGATTATCGCAATGATGCTTTGTGTAGCACTATTTAACCCTACTGCATCATTTGCACAAAATGGAACAGAATCACTTGAAGAGGTGGCGCAATTATCAACAGATAAGCTTAACGAAAAACTTGACCTAAGCGATGAGCAAGAGTCTAAGGTTTATATTGTGACACTTAAATACCTTGAGAAAGCACATGCACTAAAGAGCAGCACAGCATCACGCATGCAGAAATATAAAGCCTATCAAGCAGACAATGCAGCCAAAGAGAAAGAGATGAAGGCTATTCTCACTAAAGAGCAGTTCAAAGAGTGGCAAAAAATTAGTGCAGAGCAGAAAGAGCAAATGAAAGAGAATCGTAATAAATAAATATTAAATAGACCCTTTTAAAGGGTAGGCTAAATACTAAAGATATGAAAAAGATAGTAATAATGATTGTTGCAGGAGTTTTTATGTTATGTGCAACACCAACGTGGGCAGTGAGCAATAATAATATCTACAAAGATGCAGCAGAGGTGCTAACCGAAAAGATGGTAGAGAAATTAGATCTTAACAAAGAGCAAGAGAATAAGATTAAGAAACTAAATTTCGAATATATCACAAAAAACTCAGAGTTAAAAACAAGCAATCTGGGGCGTGGTGCCAAATTGGCAGTAACTCGCAAGTACCACAGCGAGAAAAAAGAAAAACTAAAAGAGATTCTTACCGATGAGCAGTTCGAAGAGTATGAGTTAGCTTTAGAGAGATTAAAAAAGATAGCTAAACGCAAATATCAAAATTGGTAGTAATCGTTAATTTGAGGGCTGCTCATTTACGTGGGTAGCTCTTGTTGTATCAAAAAATATGAAGAAATATATAGTATTAACCCTTCTGGTGCTATGTGGAGCAATTACAGTGATGGCACAAAATAAAAATATAACTGTATCGGGGGTTCTTGTAGATGCAAATAGTGGTGAGCCACTTGCATACGCAACAGTAGTAGTCGAAGGAACTACAACTGGTGCAATAACAGATGATAGTGGCAAATTCAGGCTGAAAAACATCCCAGCACAGAGTAAAGCCATAATATGTAACTATGTGGGATATGTGGATTATAAACAAGAGCTTGTAGGGGTAGATATTCAAAATATCACTATCAAGATGACTCCCGATGCAATGGGCATAGATGAGGTTGTTGTGAGTTCTATTCGTAACGACGAAAAAATAGCAAACACCCAAATTGGTGTTGAAAGAATAGAGATTGAAAATATGGCAAAGACACCAGCTTTGTTTGGTGAAAAAGATATTATAAAGACACTGACACTCCTGCCTGGCGTGAAGACCGACGGTGATGGCTCAAGCGGATTTCAGGTGCGTGGCGGAACAGCTACTCAGAATCTAATACTTCTCGATGATGCACCAATCTACAATGCAGGGCACGTAATGGGGATTTTCTCTGTGTTTAATAGCGATGCGCTCACTAACGCCTCTCTTTACAAGGGGCAAGTTCCTGCTCAATTTGGTGGTGCAAGCTCTTCTATCTTTGACATTAGCACAAAGAGTGGAAGTATGCAGGATTATAACTTCAGTGCAAGCGTCGGTCTGTTGTCGGCAAAGGTGATGGCAGAGGGGCCTATTGCAAAGGATAAAGCCTCGTTCTTTGTCTCGGCTCGACGTTCATACTTCGACCTACTGTTAGGTGCCAGCGACCAATACAGTGGTACAGTGATGAACTTCTACGATATAAACGCACGAGTAGATTATAAAATTGATGATAACAACCGCCTATCTCTATCTCTGTTTACGGGCGAGGACAATATGGGACTAAACGACCTTATGGATATGCAGTGGGGGAATAGCTCCTTATCGTTAAATTGGTTTCACCGCCTTAACAACTCTTTGACATCAAACACAGTGGCAATCGTGTCGGGTTATGATTCGGATAATACGATGAGTTTTAGAGACACAGATAATAACATAGCAGGTTTCATCAAGAACTGTGGTGTAAAACACGAGTACAACTGGGATTTGAACAGACACAACCTGAAGTTTGGAGTGCAAACAAATATAATCGACCTGCAATCGGCAGAGTGGCTATTTAACGGAACGCTTATAGAGGAGAATAGACAGGCTTGGGAGAATAGCATTTGGATAAATGATGAGTACCAAATCGTTGAGGATAAGTTGGCTATTTCGGCAGGATTGCGCCTAAACACATTCTCAGTATTGGGCGGTGCACCATATTACGAGATTGACCAAAGCGGTAATATTACAAACACACTTAACTACGATAAAAATGAGATTGTTAAGACTCATTGGAATCTCGAACCTCGTCTGAGTATGAACTATCGCTTACAGCCAAATCAGAGTCTGAAACTTGGATATAGTCGCACCTCACAGCACATTCACGCCGTACGTAATAGTACTTCATCAATGCCATTTGACCGCTACACGATGACAAGTAATATCCTAAAGCCACAAGTTGCCGACCAAGTGTCGTTGGGCTACACATATCTTACACCAAATGAAAACTACGAATTTACGGTTGAGGGCTACTATAAGTATATTAATAACATCTACGACTACAAAGATGGGAAGTCGTTCAACTCGGCAATAGAGATAGAGACTCTTCTGCTTGGTGGTAAGGGGCGTTCGTATGGCGTGGAGTTCTTAGCAAAGAAGAACGTAGGCAAATTTACAGGTTGGGTTGGATATACTCTTTCGTGGACGGAGAATAAAATTGATGGTATTAACAATGGCGATTGGTATGTGGCAAACAACGACCGCCGACACGATATTTCGATTGTTGGAATGTATGAGATAACTCCCAAATGGAATTTCGCTGCAACTTGGGTCTACAACACAGGGCAGGCACTCACCGCCCCAAGTGCAAAGTATGACCTTAATGGCGAGACAATCTACTACTATGCCGAGCGAAACGGTTATAGGGCACCCGATTATCACCGCCTCGATGTAAGTTTTACCCACACAACTAAAAAGGAGAACTACACGAGTGAATGGAGTTTTGGGGTCTATAACCTTTACAATAGATACAATCCATATATGATAACCTTTGAGAATGACCCCGAGAGCGCAACAGGCACAAAGACTATTCAAACATCGCTCTTTGGTATTTTGCCATCGGTTTCTTACACAATTAAATTTTAATAATAGAGATGAAAAATATATTGATGTTTGCATTTGTGGCGATGATGCTTACAAGTTGCGAAAAAGAGATAGAGTTAGATTATAAGTCGGTAGATGGGCTATATGTCATTGAGGGCAATCTTGATAGCTCAACGGCAGTGGTGCAAATCACACAAACTCGTGATATGAGCGCCCCAGCTAACACTGAATTTATTGAGAACGCTGTGGTGACTATTATAAATCCACACGGAGACCAAAGCACATTGAATTATGCAGGTGATGGAGTCTACAATCTCCCTATGCTACCCACAAATGATTTTGGGGCATACCAGTTAAATGTGTCGATAGATGGCGAGAATTTTTCGGCTATCTCCGAGATTATTGATGCCGCACCCCAAATCGTTAGCACAAAGTATAAATGGATAGAGCCAGAGCATTCAGAAGAGAAGAGGATACAATACAGAATCTCTATTCAAGATAGAGCGAATATGGATAATTTCTACAAATATGAGATTATGATTAATGACTCCTTGCGCCACTGGGGTGTGACTAAGGATAGCAACCGAGACGGCAATATGATAGAGATCTCGATGCAGACACGTAGCGAAGAGAATTTTACAAATGGCGACAAGATTCGCACCGAGATTCAGAGTATCAATAGAGTAGTTTACGACTATCTATACTCAGTATTATTGAGCGAGCGCACCAGCTCAAATCCAATAGATTACTTTGATGGCGGATGTCTAGGCTACTTCTCAGCTCATAACTCCACTATTATCGACTATGTGTTTGATGAAAACGATGTTGAGCAGTAAAATGGGTTATTAGAAAGCACTGCTATTTCAATTAAAATTTGTAATTTTGTAGGAAAATGGGCGCAATGAGAAATAATATAATACTTGGAATTATCCTTTCGGTGGGTATTACAGTAATGGTGATGCTTCCACGATTGGCCATGGGGCGTGATGCACAATATATCGACACAATAGCAATAAATACCTTTGTTATGCTGTCTGCTATATGGTTTGGGCATTTATGGTTGCTATCAAGCAATAGATACAAACAATTTATACCCAAAGTATGGACACGCAACATTATATCTATTGTGGTAATGTCTATTGTGGTCTACTACATCCTTGAACTCATTTCGCTATCTTTTGTCACTCCAGAGAGGGGAATAATTTATGAGCGTCTAGAAAATCGCATTGAACGCTGGAGCTATATTAGAGTCCTTGCTTGGAGCATAATATACCATTGGATTCAATTTTCGCAAATGATTATTATGGAGAAAAGGAGTGCCGAACTGAAAGCATCTAATGCAGAGCGGCTTGCTATGGAGGCAAAGCTAATCTCATTGGGAGAACAGTTGAGCCCCCATTTTATGTTCAACTCCCTCAACACAATATCATCAATGACTGAGGATGTGGCTGTGCAAAATTTTGTAGAACGTTTAGCAGGGGTCTACCGCTATCTACTCACAAATCGAGATCAAAAATGTGTTCCACTAAATACTGAATTAGATTTCGCACTGCAATATTGGTATATACAAAAAGAGCGTTTTGGTGATGCAATAGATTTGAATGTTGAGATTCAAAGTGATATGAAAAATATTCAAATTCCACCGATGACACTGCAAACTCTGCTTGAAAACGCCATAAAGCACAACAAAGCAACTATTCGGAACCCCCTCATAGTCTCTATCACTGAGCAAGGAGAGTCTCTAGTTGTTGCAAATCATGTACAACCAAAAACTGTAATTACCGAATCAACAGGTATAGGGTTACATAATCTCGCAGAGCGATACCGCCTACTTTTCAACAAAGAGGTTGTTATTACGCAAAATGAAAATTTCACTATTAAACTACCAATCGTAAGAGTATGAACATATTAATCATTGAAGATGAGGCTCTAGCAGCCAAACGTTTATCAGAAATAATTACAAAAATAGATGACAGTATTAGAATTGTTGGTATTGTAGATTCTATTGAGCAGGGGGTTGAGTGGTTCACAGAAAACCCCTCGCCTGAGTTGATATTCTCTGACATTGAACTTGCGGATGGTGTGAGCTTTGAGATATTCAGACAGGTAAAAATTGAGTCACCTATTATCTTCTGCACTGCCTACAACCAATATACAATGGAGGCTTTTGAGATAAATGCTATTAGCTATATACTCAAACCTATAACACGTGAGCAGGTGGCAAAGGCTCTCGAAAAGTTCTACACAATGCGAGAGATATTTACTCCTAAGAGCGATACCTCTGCATACAACGACCAAATCGAGGGGTTATTAAAATTAATAGGTGGTAAAGGGGCTTCACAACAATATAAATCAACACTAATGATGAATGCTGGCGAGAAGATAATACCTTTATCGGTAGATGATATTGCCTACATCTATGCAACAAGCTCAGGTTTGCAAGTTACCACAAAATCAGGTAAAGAGTATGGCTACAATTCAACGCTAGATGAGTTAGAGGCACAACTTGATGGTAATAAATTCTTTCGTGCCTCTCGTCAATTTATTATCCCTCATTCATCTATACAATCAATTGAGAGATATTTCAACCGCACGTTGGTAGTTAAATTACACTACAAAACCCCCGAAGCGGTAAACATATCACGTCTAAAAGCAAAAGCATTCCTAGAGTGGATGGAGAGATAGTATTAACTTGAGTTTTGAATATTAAAAATCATACTTCCTTATTCAAAACTCAGGTTATTACATTGCAGCTATTAGTGTTTTCGCCACTTTGACCGCTTGAAGATAGTTAAAATGTTCTTGGTTATCCATAACATACTCAACATATCTAATAATATTATTCTCATCTAATACAAATAGGGCACGTGATAGTAGACGTAACTCCTCTATAACTACACCATATTTATATCCGAAATCTAACCCTTTATGATCAGAGAGTAGAGTTAGAAACTCTATATCCTCCTCAAAAGAGTATCTATTTTGAAAAAAAGGTAAATCAACAGATATATTATAAGCCTTGAGACCCTGAGTTGATATATATATTTCAGCGTTCAGGCGTTTTGTTTGCATAGAGCATATTGGTGTATTAAGTGAGGTGCAACTACCAATAATCTTAACCCCTTTAGGCATTGAATAGAAATCAATAGGCTCTAAATCAGAACCTACCACCTCAAAATTATCGGCTATATCTCCTATTCTCTTCTCTATGCCAGACAATTTATATTTCTCGCCATTTAATATATACTCTCGTTTCATAACTATACAAATTTAGCCTATATAGTAGTTCGCAACTACTATTGTGGGAGTTCTGTTTAAATATGTATATCAAAAATAGCACCAATAGTAATCTAGCGATAAATAGACAGGGGGCAAACGCACGAAAAGTTAAATGCAATCAATATGTTACCTTGTTTACCCTGGATAAATAGAGATATAAATTTGTTATATTAAAAAAAATATGTACCTTTGTGGCCGTAATGGTTAAGGGAATCCGATGAAATTTCGGAGCTGTACCCGCAGCTGTAATCCTCAAATATCATTCAACACATTATGTCACTGTACTTTTTATTAGGTGCGGGAAGGCGTGTTGAGTGGAGGTAGCCAGAAGACCTGCCATACACACAACTTATATCAAATGCTTCGGGTGAAAGCATAGTAGGTTCATGAATTACTAGGTATGTCATTCTGCAGATGACACAGATAATCAAAACCGCTATACAGTTTACTTTGAGGTATTATTATTATTTTAATTTTAATACTTAATTTATCATGTTTAACAAAAAAACATTCTGGGCATTAACAGCGATGTCTATGCTACTAACTATCTCTTGCGAGAAAACAAACGACAATATCACCGATGATGATGACACGCCTATTGTTGATGTTATTTATCCCTTTAAAGGAATTATCATAAGTGGCGTCCCTACTAATGGCTCAGCAACAGCCAGTATGAATATTATGGATTTTGACGGAGATACCACCTATGTTAGTGAGGTATTTAATGGTGCTAACGGAGAGATAATAAGTGGCGATCCTAAGTCTATAACATTATCTGAAAATAGAATATACTTCTCTACCGTTAATAATCTAAGGGAGATGGGAAATCATATATATGTTATTAACAGAGAGGATTATAAATTAATTAACTCTATTAATCTGGGCGATTTTTATGTTCCCTCTAGTATTACATTATTAACTAACGGCTCTTTAGTTGTCACAGGAACTACTAGATGGGGTAACCAAGAGGAGGAGATGTTAGTGATAAGCAATATTGAGAGTGCTGACTATAGCATTACTAAAATAGAGCATGGCAGGCGATTAACTAATTGCAAGCAGATAGGCAATAAACTATTCATAACTGTGCCAAGTCTATTTACCTATGATAATGATTGGAATGAGATAAACTTGCCAGCGCAATTAATATCGTATGATATAGATAATATAGTAGCAGGCGAGCACCATGTAGTAAGTGAAGAGATAGGTGAGGTTAGTACGATTGATGACAACTTTTTTGTTGATGCTAATAACAAACTATGGATTATAGGTAGTGATGAGAATGACGCAACTACTCTATTTAATTTAGATACCGAATCAAATAGTATCAATACTAAGGTAGTATTATATGCAATATCAAATATTGATGGTTTATCAGCAACATTATCAAAGGATAAAAGTAGTATATATATTCGCTCTCTGAAGTCAATATATGCTATAAATCTCAATAACCCTGTTGCCCCTATTGAGCCAATAGCAGCAATAACGGGTAATTTTGCAAATATATCAGCTTTAACAGTTGCCCCTGATGGTAATGTGCTTATGCTTTCAACAGTAACAGGAAGTATCACAAATGGTACTATGTATGAGTTTACTCCCTCACTAGATGGCTCTTATTGGGATGAGGCAAAAACTTATGATGTTACGCCACACGGTAGATTAATAGTAAATTTAAGGTAATGACTAATTTAAGAGTAATATATTTTTCGTTATTAGCATCTATATCAGCTATCTCTGCATGTACCTCAACAGAGGGGTATATGCAGGATGGCGAGATAGAGAGTGAAGCTAATCGACGACTAATAGTGGTTAGTGAGGGGCAATTCACCTATGGAACATCATCATTAACTACTCTCTCTCATTCTGGTAATATTGTTAATGATATTTTTAGAAAGACAAATAATCGCACTATGGGAGATGTGGCACAATCACTTACTGAGATAGGAGATTACTATTATGTGCCACTAAATAACTCTCGCAAGTTGGAGGTATTTAATAAAGAAGATTTTAAATCTATTGAAACACTAAGCCTTGATTACCAAACTATACCTATGTATATACAACACCTAGGGGGCGACTCGATAGCAGTATCTACGCAACACGTAAGTTCAACAGGTACAGATTTACATATAATGGATATAAATCACGGAACCGAACGAAAATATGTTCGTCGATCATTTCCTATACGCACCTCTAGTGCTCAAATGCTAATTAGTGATGGTAAACTATTTTTAGGGGGTAGTGTCTGTACTGTTTTTAGCCTTGACAACCTAACAGAAGAGGGTGCTAGATATATAAAAGATAGTAATGGTAACGAATTAACAGCAATTCGTGGTAGGGCACCTCTCATCAAAGATAAAAACGGGAATATATGGAGTAGATTCTCTAATTCAGTAGTATGTATAAACCCAAAAACCGAAGAGGTGATACACAAGATAGATGTCAGCGGTTTTGGAGTAAATGAGTGGACAGGTGGATTGGGGGTATCAAACGGAGGAGATAAAATATATTTCAATGCACAAAGAACCGTTTATGTAATAGAGGTAGACAATCCTAAATGTCCAGATAATCACCTATTTAAAATAGAGATAGGCGGTGAAGCTGATGATGAAATTAAAAGGGATATGTGGACAATATACTACTTTGGTGTGTCAAAAGATAATACCATATTTATGTGTGAGGTATTGTATGGAACACTACAACTATCAAGGGTATATGAGTATGATTTAGATGGCACTTTAATACAAGAGTTTAAAGCGGGGCTTTTTGCTAGTTATATCCACTACGAATAGTATACAGATGGTGAAGAGAGTAATTATAATCGTAACAATAATCTTTTTTTCTATACCTCACCTATATGCTCAGATAAAAATTGAGATAGATAGCGTAAAGATAGAGAAAGAGTATGAGAGTCAATATAAGCCCTCAACGGGTGTTGGCTCTGCTGTTACTGTTATAAATAAAGGCGAGGTAGAGCGTAATATATCTCGCACACTATCAGAACTGCTGGTTGAGGGCTCATCACTACAAATAAAAAGTATGGGACAAGGCTCTCTTGCAACTATCTCTTTTCGTGGCACCTCTTCATCACATACCAAAGTGCTATGGAATGGTATTCCGCTCAACCCACCACAACTAGGCACATTTGATTTCTCGCAAGTACCCGTATATTTTACAGATGGCGTTGCACTATATCATGGCGGAAGTATTGCTGAGAGTGGTAGCGGAGCTGTCGGTGGTTCGGTGTCATTTAAAAATAGTGATAGAGAGGTTACCAATACCGAAATATCTATAATAGCTGAGGCTGCATCAAACAATACATATAGTGGCGGAGTGAATATAAGGCACACTTTTGGCTCTCTAACATCTGTAACACGAGCATTCTATCAAGAGTCTGAAAATAACTATCTATATCTCAATAAGGTATATAGTAAAGAGTATTTTTATGAGCGTAGAGAGAATGCAGAGTATGTTAAAACAGGTATTATGCAGGAGTTTTATTATAGAACAAAAAAACTCAATAAAATTTACGCTATCGGATGGTGGCAATATGATGATAGAGCACTACCCCAACCTATTATGGTTAATACTGTCTCTAGAGAGCTAACAACTGATAACTCTTTTCGTGCTGTTGCAGGTTATGATATAATTAAATCTACTTTTACACTAAAAAGTAGTATTGCATACCTTAATAACAAGCTGCACTACATAAAAGAGATGGGAGATTATGGTAATGTAAACACACTTAACAGGGGTAGCTCTATAATGGCAAAATCTAGTTTACTATATAATAAATTAAATAATATTGTTATAGGTGCCGATTTCAATTATCGCAATGATTGGATTGTGTCAGATAATTTCAAAGACGAAACAACAAAGCGTGAAACACTATCTCTAAGAGGTTATATCATGTATCGCCCTCACAGAAGAGTTAGCATAGATGGTCAGGCAACAATAGAGGTGGTAAATAGCAAAGAGTATGGAGTGTATGGTGTAACGGCACGATATTTTGTTATTGATAACTTCCTCACCCTAAAATCATCTCATAGCTACAATTTACGAATACCCACACTTAACGACCTATACTGGTACCCAGGCGGTAATCCCGATTTACTACCAGAAACAGGGCGTTCATGGGATTTTACTATTGAATCAAATCCAAGGTTTGGTCTGTTTGATATTGATTTCTTCTCATCACTCTATTATAGTAATATAGATAACTGGATAATGTGGACTCCTTCGGGCGATGGTGCTATATGGTCTCCAAAAAACTTAAAGAATGTTATCTCAAAAGGATTAGAGGCGGGTATAGATATTAAATATGACAATGACACTTTTTCGCACGCAATAAGTTTTAATTACACTTATGCCCACTCAACAGATAATAGTGGTATAGAGGGCACACAAGGTAAACAGCTAATATATATTCCACGTAACCGCTGGAGTGCAGGTTATGATATAAGATATAAAGAGCGTTTATGGTTACACTATAACGCAAACTTCACCGATGTACGCTTCACCTCAGATGATGAGTCATATTTTACTAATCCTTACTACCTGCATAATGTAGAGGTTGGATATAAATTTAAACTACTTAACCATAAGCTATCACTATCTTTTAAAGTAGAAAATATTTTTAACTCATACTATGAGAGCACTGAATATTATCCTATGCCACTTAGAATGTTTTGGAGCAGATTAATCATAAACTTTTAATATTTTACGTGAAATTTATTATACTTTGTCCAAATTTTCTTACAAATATGCTCAACAATATTTATATTTTTCGAGTATTAAAATTACATGCAAATAACTCTAAAATACTATAATTATTATAGTTACACATAATAATAGCTGTGATTTTCTTTATAAAATTAAATATTACTTATAATTTTTAACAAAATAATAGTATCTTTGCAGGAATAAAAATAATTATTCATCAAAAAATACTAGAAATGGAGAGAAAAAATTATCTACTACCAATCGTTATGATGAATGCGCTATTCTTTATGATTGCATTCGTTACCGGACTACAAAATCCACTTGGTCTAATTGTTAAAGAGCAGTTTTCACTAGGCAACTGGGGCTCTCAACTTCCTACATTTGCGAACTTCTTAGCCTACGCCTTCATGGGAATCCCAGCAGGATTACTTTTACAAAAAGTTGGTTACAAAAAAAGTGCCCTTACAGCTATTTGCGTAGGAATAACGGGTGTTATTATTATGTATTGTGCTGGTTTAATACAAAGTAACAGTGTAGCTGTTTTTGCTCTCTATCTTGTAGGTGCTTTTGTTAGTGGTATCTCTATGTGTATGCTTAACACAGTTGTTAATCCTATGCTTAACACACTAGGTGGTGGCGGTAATAAAGGAAATCAACTTATTCAGTTTGGTGGCACATGTAACTCAATAGCAGCTACTCTTGCTCCAGTATTAGGAGGTTATCTTATAGCTGGTGCAGTTGGCGAAAAGATGATTGCTACAGCAAATCCAATTTTCTACGTAGTTATTGCAACTTTTTTACTTACTTATGTGGTGCTACGCTCAGTAACTATCCCAGAGCCTCGCTTAAGTGTAACAAGGAAGGATACGAATGACAAAAACAGTCCTCTATCTTTCCGTCACTTTATTCTTGGAGCTGTCGCAATTTTTGTATATGTTGGTGTAGAAGTTGGTATTCCAAATATAGCTAACCTATATATGACTAACAAAATTGAAAATGGCGGACTAGGAATGAATGCAACTATTGCTGGTTCGGTAGTTGGAACATATTGGTTCCTAATGCTTATAGGTCGTCTTATAGGTTCATCAATAGGTGGTAAGGTATCATCAAAGCGCATGTTAATCACAACTTCATCTTTAGGATTTACACTTGTTTTACTTGCTATATTACTACCAACTACAACAACAGTAAGTATGCCAGTATTCCAATCAGATATATCATTCGGTATGGCTAGTGTACCAGTTAGTGTTATGCTTTTAGTTCTTTGCGGATTATGTACATCTGTTATGTGGGGAGGTATATTTAACTTAGCCGTTGAGGGTATAGGTAAATATACTGAAGCAGGCTCAGGTATATTCATGGTTATGGTATGCGGAGGAGGTATCCTTCCATTAATACAAGGTTTTATTGCAGATAAGACTTCATACTTAGCTAGTTATGGCGTGATTTTAATTGGTTTACTTTACCTTGTTTATTACGCATTAATTGGGTCAAAAAATGTAAATAAAGATATAAAAGTAGACTAAATAAACTTATAATAAATTTATGAATACAGATAATAAACAATATGTTGTTGGTGTTGATATAGGGGGACAATCGGCTAAGATTGGTGTAGTGAATATCAACGGAGAGGTTATTAATCAAACTGTTATATCAACTAAGTATGACAAAGATGAGGCGGCACTTTTTTTCGACTCATTATGTAAAGCTATATCAGAATTAGTTGATATTAACGATGTTAAGGGAATAGGTATAGGTGCACCATGTGCTAACTATTATACTGGCGAGATGAAGGGCGCATATAACGTTAAATGGGTAAATGAGGGTACAGTTAATCTAAGAGATGAGGTATCTTCACGCCTAAATAATCTACCTGTTACCGTTACTAACGATGCCAATGCAGCTGCAATGGGTGAGATGAAATATGGAGCAGCAAAGGGTATGACTAACTTCATTATCATCACCTTAGGTACAGGTGTTGGTAGTGGTATAGTTATCAATGGAGATGTTGTTTATGGACACAATGGTTTTGCTGGAGAATTAGGTCATATCACGAGTGAGCGTAATGGCAGAGCATGTACTTGTGGCAAAAAGGGATGTCTTGAAACATACACATCTGCCACAGGAGTTAGTCTAACAGCTCACGAGATTATAGATAATAGCGACAAAGCTACCCTACTTCGCAATATAAAAGGTGAAATAACTGCAAAAGATGTATTTGATGCAGCAGAACAGGGCGACGAGATAGCTATTGAAATTTTCAACAATACAGCTATAAGATTAGGAGAGGCTCTTGCAGATTTTGTTCATTTTAGTTCACCTGAGGCAATAGTTCTATTTGGTGGTCTAACTAAAGCAAAAAAATATATCCTTAAGCCTATTGAGGATAGTATGAATGACAATGTTATGCCAAACCTTAGAAATAGTGTGAAAATATTGATTAGTTCACTTAACGAAAGTGACGCAGCAATTCTAGGAGCAAGTGCACTTGCTTGGTAAAATAGATTAAAAATAGGTTAATACGGGAGGTTAATATCAATTAACTCTCCCGTTTTTTTTGAAAATTAAAAAATTATATCTACTTTTGTGTTTAGAAACAAAAGGGGGTACAACGATGAGGGCATATATTTATATAATTTTTACATTAACATTAATTTCAAAATC
The DNA here is from genome assembly GCA_964368765.1 of uncultured Rikenellaceae bacterium. GTDB lineage: Bacteria > Bacteroidota > Bacteroidia > Bacteroidales > Rikenellaceae > JADFUS01. Next base: position 8,910 of record CAYJCU010000006.1, on the reverse strand, counting down.
AGTATTTAGTCAAGAAATATCATATAATGATATGCTAAATAAGATAGATGTTTTAGATAGCAAACTAGCTGATAGAGATAAGTATGTTAGGATTAAAACAGATAAAATCAATACATTAAAATCGCTTTTGAGTGATACGAACATTAAGTTTGATGAGCGCGATCTAATTTACAATCAAATTATTGATGAGTATCTTCCTTTTCAATTAGATTCAGCTTGTTACTATATAAAAAAGAGTATAGCCCTATCTAGAAGTAATAATAACAGTAAAGCTATTAATGACAATCTAATATCATTAGCAAATCTATACGCATCATCGGGATACTATTATGAATCAGAGATAGTCTTAGACTCGCTGATTAAAATTGAACAACTTAATAACAATCAACTAGTAAATTATTATAAAGCAAGTAGGAAACTATATCTTGAGTTTGCAATATACACAATAGATGAAAATATGCGCAATTTTGCTAATGAAAAGAGTGCATATGCAGAAGAGATGATTATTAAATTAGCCGACAAGAGTTCAATGGACTATATAGAGCTAATGATTGATATTGCTCTACGTAATGGAGAGATAGATACAGCAGAGCGATACACCACTGATGCTATACAAAACTTCACTCATAAAGATCATAAGTACGCTCTCTTGTCATACTATCTTGGAATTATTGCTGGTTATCAAGAGAATGTTGATAAGATGCTGTATTGGTATGCGCAATCTGCAATAATTGATATAGAACTAGCTGTTAAAGATTATGCCGCACTATCACTAATTGTCGGTAATCTTCAATATTTTGATGAAAGTATTGAGCGAAAAATGGATTATATGCGCTATGTTATAGAGGATGCAACATTCTATAACTCAAGACTTCGCCCATGGCAAACTATGGCACAACTTGTTGAGTTAGAAAAGGCTTACAACTATGAAAGGAGTCAAACAGCAAGATTATATCGTATTGTGATAGCAATGATTCTTATCTTTGCAATTGGCTTGGTATTTGTATTATTATTTATTAATAAACAGCGTGTGCGTCTATCGCATGCTCAGAGTCAAATTTCTGATGCATTTGAAAATTTATCTAAAGTCAATAATAGCCTAAAGAATAGTAATGAGGCTTTATCATCACTAAATACTAAGCTCGTAGAGTCTGATAAGGTAAAAGAGGAATATATTGGCAACTTTCTTCTAATTTGCTCAGAGCATATAGAACAAATTGCTAAAAATCAACGACATGTAAAAAAAATGTTGCGTTCGGGTAAGATTGATGAGCTGCGTAAAGAGTATGACAGTAATGAGTTATTAGACTCTGAAACAGAGAAGTTTTATACTCTCTTTGACACTACATTTATTCATCTTTACCCTACATTTATAGATGAGTTCAACTCTCTACTGGAAGATGATATTCAATATACGCCACGAAAAGGTGAGATACTCTCTACGGAGCTTAGAATATTTGCGCTTATTAGATTAGGTATTACAGATTCTCAAAAAATATCTACTCTACTTAGATACTCTCTAAGTACGATTTACAATTATCGCTCAAAAATTAAAAATAGAGCTAGAGTTAGTAAAGAAGAATTTGATGAACAAATTAAGATTATTGGTTCAATCAGAGACTAGAGCTATAATTTTCGACATATTTAGTCATAATTTCAAGGTATATACGCCTTAGAAACTTACATTACGTTTACATTATCAACAACAACAACACAAATTAACGTTCTAATAATCAATAAATTACCATATATTGATTGCTATATTGTTTACATTTTATTAAGTAGGTATTGTGAGAGTGAGTTATAGCACATATTTTTGCATTCTAAGAGGTGGATATAAAAAGTGCAAAAAAAGTACAAAATAGTTATCACTCCTTAACCAAAAAAATATATTTACTTAATAAAACTACATCATTATGACTAAAACTTTTATAAAAGGGGTGTTGTCAAAATTCCAGTATGGACTAGTAGTTCTATTTTTATTATTATCTACTGCTCAATTATCATTTGCACAGGAGAATAAAATTAAAGGTAGAGTATTAGATTCAAAACAGCAACCAGTAATTGGTGCTACAGTAATTGAAAAAGGTACAGCAAATGGAGCTATCGTAGACCATGAGGGTAATTTTATTCTAAATCTATCAACAAAAGATGCTATCCTTATTATAGAGCATTTAGGGTACGAGACAATTGAAGAGGCGGTTAATGGACGCCCTGAGATAAATTTCACTCTAGTAGAAAGCACTCTAGAGATGGATGATGTGGTGGTTATTGGTTACGGTACGGTTAAAAAGAGTGACTTGACAGGTGCTGTAAGTTCGGTGAAAGGTAAAGATATTGCTAAAATGCCAGTTTCCACTGTTGGAGAGGCTCTACAAGGGCAAGTAGCAGGTGTTACTGTATCAACTAGCTCAGGACAACCAGGTCAGGGAGCAACAATTCGTATTCGTGGTATTGGTTCAGTTAATTCAGGAGTAGACCCACTATATGTTGTTGATGGAATGATTGTAGACGACATTAACTTCTTAGGTCCAAACGATATTGCCTCAATTGAGGTACTTAAAGATGCCTCTTCTGCCGCTATATATGGTTCACGTGCTGCAAATGGAGTTATACTTGTAACTACTAAGAATGGAACAAAAGGTCAGAAAACAAACATATCTTTCGACGCATATTATGGTGTACAAAACCGTTGGAGAAAGTTAGATTTACTAGACTCAGACCAATATATCAATGCCCTACTTACTTTCAATGGCACAGATTCACAAAGAGAACTATACGAAACAGGTGGTCTTAATGCTTGGTTAGATCAACAAAGAATTGGTGGCTCAGCCTACTTTCCAGTTGCAACAAGCGAGCCTGGTAAAGGTTTCGACTACTCAAGTAGTAACACTGATTGGCAAGATGCTGTTTTTGTAAGCAATGCTCCTATTCAAAACTATCACTTATCTGTTGATGGAGCGAATGAGAAGACAACTTATATTATGAGTGCTAACTATTTTTCACAAGATGGTACTATTATAGGTTCTAGTTATGAGAGATTGAATGTACGTCTTAACACATCATACAAGCCAACATCATGGTTAAAGATAGGTGAGAATTTAAACTTCTCAACATCTTCAGACCGTTGGGCAATGAATAACAGTGCATCAGCTGGTGCATCGGTTATATCGGCTGCACTTGCAATGGCTCCATGGGATCCAACACACTATCCAGAGGGTTCTATCAACTATTTTGGTGATGATTTAAGTGGTCAAATATCTGCAGCCTCTAACTTTAAAGAGGTAACTAACCCTTTCTCTATGGAGAAATATACTCACGTTAATAATGCAGATCACCGCCTTGTGGGTATGATATACGCAGATATTACCCCTATCAAAGGGCTTGTATTTAGATCTGACTTAAATTTTGACCTACTATACGCACGTGACAGAACTTTTGAAGATGCTTATATCCACTCAAGTTACGATAAGAGGGAGAAGAACTCTATTGGACAAAGCATGGCATTTAACACTAAGTTAATATTTAATAATATTGCAACCTATAATACTGAGTTTGGTAATCACGCTCTCTCTTTAATGGGAGGACACACGGCTGAGATTTCATATTATGAAAGTGTAAGTGGTGGTGGTAAAGATATATTAAACCCAGATGAGAATAACTGGAATGTAAACTCTGCAACTACAGATAGAACTGTTGGTGGTAGCTACACTGGTGAGTTCCGTCGTATGTCTCTACTTGGTCGTGTTCAATATAACTACAATCAACGCTACCTATTCACATTTAGCTGGAGAAGTGATGCTAACCGTGTGTTTAAAGACAATCTATGGGGTCATTTCCCGTCTGTGGCTTTTGCTTGGAAAGTAATGGATGAGACATTTATGGCTAGTAACACTCTATTCTCAGATCTTAAAGTTCGTTTAAGTTGGGGACGTCTAGGTAATGATGATGTAGGCTCAGATATATTCACACAAACAATGGTATCAAGTAACAGCGTATTCTCAGGACACCCTTTTGGTCCAACGTCAGGAGATAGTCAGACTATGAATCCAGGTGCCTCTATCAATACTCGTGCTAACCTTAGTGGTAGATGGGAGATTACAGAGCACTATAACCTAGCTTTTGACTATGGTTTCCTTGATAACAAATTAACCGGAGCATTAGACCTATTCATTCGTGATACAAAAGATATTCTTCTATCTGTACAAGGTCCTCTTTATACAGGAACACTATACCCTGCATTGGCAAATGTAGGTACAATGAGAAATGCGGGTGTTGAGCTATCAGTAGCACACCAAAACTCAGTTAAGTTAGCAGGCCGCTCTCTTACATACACTATTAGTGGTAACGTCTCTTATATCAAGAATAATATCACAACCATGAATGGTGCCGATAGAGTTGATAGCGGTTATACTATCACAGATGCAGGATATGCAGTTAATTCATTCTTTGGTTACGAATATCTAGGGGTTTACAAATCTCAAGAAGAGATTGATGCTCATCTTTTTGATACTAACTATACTCACTCATTTAAAGTTGGAGATGCTAAATATGCTGATTTAAATAATGATGGTAGATTAGACGACACTAACGATAAGAAGGTATTAGGTAACGCATTCCCTAACTTTACATATGGTCTTAACATATCGGCTGCTTGGGGAGGATTCGATTTACAGATGTTTTTACAGGGTGTTCAAGGAAATAAGATATATAACGCTATGAGAGTAAGAACAGAGAGTAATGGTACAACTTCTCAATTAAGTACAGCAATGCTTGATGCTTGGTCTGAATTTAATACAGATGGAACTATACCTAATCCGAATAATACACAGAACTTCCTTATTTCGGATAGATTCCTTGAGGATGGCTCTTACTTAAGACTTAAAAATCTTCAATTTGGTTATACCCTACCAATGGTAACAACGGCAAAATATGGCATTAACCGTCTAAGAGTATATTGCTCAGTAAATAACCTATTCACAATAACAGACTATACAGGTTATGATCCTGAGGTTGGTAGTGGTATCGACTATGGTAACTACCCTCAATCAAGAACAGTAATGTTAGGTGTTAATGTTAATTTCTAAATCAAGAACAAAAATGAAAAAATCATTTATAATATTTTCCCTATTAATGGGAGTGATGACAACATCATGTACAAAATGGCTTGAAGAACTTCCAGCAGGAACAAGTCAGTATGAAGATTACTATGTGAATGGCTTAACTGTTGAACCAGTAGTAAATGGCTGTTATGTGCCTATGGGATGGGAGTTCAATGGTAACACATTTATGAGTGAGTGGTTCATCGGGGATATTTGCTCTGACGACGCACTAAAAGGGGGGCAAAACCTACAAGATAACTCTATGGCATTAGAGATGGAGAATTTCCAAGTAAATGCAGATAATGGCATCTTAAACGGTATATATGACGCTCTTTATGTAGGTATTCAGAGATGTAACCAAGCTTTATACGACATACCTTTTGTAGCTGTAGATGAATATATGAGTGACTCTAAAAAGGCACGCTACCAAGCGGAGGCTAAAGCACTTAGAGCTATGTATTACCTACGTTTAGTACGTATTTTTGGTGAGGTACCATATATCGATTTCGTTATTGAGGGTTCTGATCAATGGAACCAACAACGTACTCCACTAAGTATTATATATCCTAAATTAGTTGAGGATTTAAGAAATGCTATTATCTTCCTTCCAGAGAAGTCTGATTATGAACCAGAAGATTTAGGTCGTATTACTAAAGGTGGAGCAAAGGCTATTCTTATGTTAGTTTATTTAACAGGACACAAATATCTTGACGATCCTTATGGAAATGCATTTGATTTAGGTAATGAGATTGTAAGTAGTAAAGAGTATAATCTATTCCCTAACTTTTTCGATAACTTCTTAATGGCTAACGAAAATGGTATAGAGTCTGTTTTTGAGATTCAATATACAAATAACCCAGAGGGAGATTATGGTAATAACTTCGGATTTACTTCAGGTACTCTATCGGTTGTTTTACAGCGTGCTCGTAGCTTAAACTTCTTAGGTTCTAATACAGGTTGGGGTTTCAATCGCCCATCACCATCGCTTTACAATGCTTTTGAAAGTGGAGACCCACGCCGTGATTTAACTATATATCAGCTTAAAGATAGTGAAGCAACTACTCTAGACGAGGATATTTATATGGGAACACTTAGAAATATATCACTTAAGTATGCAATGATGCAAGATGGTAGCGATGGTGGTGTTTATACTCTATCACACGCTACACGTGGCCCTATCAATAGAAAAGCTATCCGTTATGCTGATGTACTACTTATGTTTGCTGAGGCAGCTGTAGAGACAAATGAGCTTGATAAGGCCAAAGAGTTATTAATGATGGTTAGAGATAGAGCTAGTGGAAATGATAGAACTATTCTACCTGCATTCCCTAACTATAATGGTTACTCTGATAATATTGGAGATTTAAGAGAGGCTATTCGTCATGAGCGTCGTGTTGAACTTGCTATGGAGGGACACCGTTGGTTCGACCTAGCACGTTGGGGAGAGTTAAAAAATGCAATGGACGCATTCCAAAATGATGCTGAAAGAAAAGCACTATACGAAGATGTTGACCCAATGCAATCTTTCAAGGTAGGGGTTCATGAGCTATTCCCTATCCCAGCTGAGGAGATTCGCCGTGCAGGACTTACACAAAACAATGGATATTAATATATCAGATTTTATAAATTTAATTAACAATTTAATAATTTAAAAGTAAAAGTTATGAAAAGATTTTTATCAGCGATTGCTGCTTTTGCATTCGCATCAACAATGATTGCTTGTTCAGGAAGTGATGACAATGGTGATGGTGGTAACGGTACTACTGAGCCTACAGGAAAAAGTTTAATACTAGCATCTAATGAGGCTACATTCTTAGCAACTAATGCTGATGATGTAACTATCGGCGTAACAACTGATGCTGAAAGCTGGGCAATTGGTGAGAGTGCTGATTGGTACACTGCTGTTAAAAGTGATGATGGTTCTGAGATTGTTATCTCTGCAAACAACAATGATGGCGAGGCTCGTACTCACGCATTAACTATTACAGCTCCAGGTGCTGAAGACAAAACTATTAACGTTTCACAAGCTGCTTACAAAGCTGCTCACGCATCTTTAACAGGATCTCAATATATTGTTATCCACGTTGGCGAGACTGCTAACTCTATTATCAAGGATAAGATTATTCACGATCTACGTCCAACAGCTCCAGAGGAGAGTACAGAAGGTGTAGAAGGTTCTTTCCTATACGATTGGGCACAAACATGGCAAGGTGCTACATCAACAGGTCCTAACTTCTATGGTGACCAAGAAGGTTGGGTTGGGTTTACAACTAATGCAGGTGCAGGATGGACAGGTGGAGCTTATAACCACTGTGGTACTAGACTTCCAGATTTATCAGTTATGAACACAGAGCCAGAGAAATGGTTCTTCCACATTGCAGTTAAGGCTAGCCCAGACCATATAACTACATTTGGACTAGATTTCAACAATGCTCCATTATATACATTCACTGTTGGTGGTAATGGTGCAAATTATTCTGTTAATCTAAATGAGTGGACTGAGATAGAGATTCCTCTGACTGAAATCTTAGCAACAGGTTGGAAAGCTCAAGATCTTAAAACATCTAATAAGGGTCATAATGGATTATACTTCAATAATGGTGTAGATGTTGCAAGTGCTCTTGCTGGTAAGGAGTTCCATTTTGATGCTGCATTCTTCTACAAGAAGTAATCAAAATCATATAGGTACAGAGAGTTTGGATCTACTCTCTGTATCACATAGTATAGCAACACAATAATATAATAACAACAAATAGATTAAAATAAATAATTATGAAGAGAACAAATTTAAAGAAACAGTTACTGAGCATTCTTCTTTTGTCATCATTAGCAGTTTTACCTGTTGTAACATCATGCAAAGAGGATGATAATAATGATAATGATGTAGTTGAGACACCTCTTGATCCTGAAAACGATAAAGACCTGAGAAATTATCTTCTTTTCTGGAGTGATGAATTTGAGGGCACTACTCTTAATGAAGATGATTGGAATATTGAGGTAAATGGCAATGGTGGTGGAAATAATGAGATGCAATTCTACGCTGCTGAGAATGTTACAATAGGCGAGGAGCCCACTACTAAAGAGAGTTGTCTTATTTTAACTGCTCGTAAAGAGAGTATGTATGGTAAGAACGCAACCTCAGGACGTGTAAATACAAAAAATAAGGTTAAGTTCCAATACGGACGTGTTGATGCTAGAATCAAACCACCTAAGACAGGTAATGGCTTATGGCCAGCATATTGGTTTATGGGTGACGATTTTGATACAAAAGGATGGCCAGCTTGTGGAGAGATTGATGCTATGGAACTAGGTCACTCAAATGGTATTAATAATGGAACACAAGATAGATATATTATCAGTGCTCTACACTATGGCAAATCATTTGCAAATCAAGATTACCGCAATCAATCTCGTGACTTTACTTTTGAGAGTTCAATTCAAGATGATTTCCACCTATTCACAATGATATGGGATGAGAATGAGATAAATCTATACCTTGACCTTGATAAAAATCCTGATGCTACACCTTATGCATCTTTTAATATTACCAAGTATGAATCAGATGATATGTCACTAGTAGGAAACTATTTCCACAAACCATTCTTCTTAATAATGAATCTTGCGGTTGGAGGAAACTTCCCGGGCATGCCATCACACAACACTGATATTAGTGCTGTAACAGCTCTTAATAATGGAGATGTACACATGTATATCGACTATGTTAGAGTATATTTAAGAAAATAGTAAGATAGCAAATTAGTAGTGTCCGGCGAACCTGAGGATTGAATTTATGCACGTCATATCTACC
>CAYJCU010000005.1:0-51228 GCA_964368765.1 uncultured Rikenellaceae bacterium | reverse complement strand
CTTCTAGGAGTGTCAATTTACCCAAAATTGGATTTAGGTGCGTTATAGGTGCCCTGAAACACACCTGCGTAGTACATGGGTACTTTATATGGTGGGTTTTAGGGTAGATATGACGTGCATAAATTCAATCCTCAGGTTCGCCGGACACTACTAATTAATTTTCTGTTTCCGAGTGCAAAGATATGATGCCTATTTTAGATTAAAAATGAATGAATTATTAATAATTGACTCTATTAATCACGAAATAATTACTTAATATTAATATAATAACTGCGTAACTATTTATTAACAAAATTATCGTTATTTTGCACTCTAATAATAACACAAAAGACTATGGAGGAGCAATATAAAGAAAAAATAACTAGGGTTTATGCTGAAATAAAGGCACTTAGAGCAAAGGGCGCCAAGATGAAAGATATTTCAGAGTGTTTTGACATAACCTCAAGTGTTTTATCTGCCTTATATTCAACTGTTATGCCTGCAATATTCGACGCAATGGAGAAGGGGGCAGAGTTTGATGGCTCTATTGATGAGGCTTTAGATATGGTTAATAATGTATCTAAAAGAAAATTCTTAGGTATTGTAGATATTATTTACAGCAAGCTAGACGATATAAATATAAGTTCGTTTAACAATACAACCGATGATAGGATATATTTTGGCGACATACAAAAAGAGGCAGCAAATTCAATGGCTCAGGCATCTAATTATAGTGGTATATATATGAGTTATAGCCGCACCTCATATAAAGATGCTCTAAAGGCAGAACCTTATCTTATAAAAAAGCTAGACAAAGGAGAAATTATGCCACGTGTCTGCTTCAAAAACTCTAATGGACAAGAGTTTTGGGGCGTGGGGCTATTTTCGGTACACCAGATAGGTCATATCTTCATCAACGAACAACGTAACAAAAGGTTAGGTCTCAGAAATATATCCCTTCAACTTCCACTTTTTGATAAGCCCAAAGTTCTAAAAGGGATATATTTATCACACGATTTTAATCACAATCCGATAGCTAGAAGGATTATTTTTATTAAATTATCAGATTCAGACTCAGAGACTGAGTTTAACAATTACTCTCCAAGTGTTATTACAGCAGAAGAGTTTACAAAAGAGGAGAGAGAGTTCTATGAATACACATGCCTTGACGGTGATTATATTCGCTCTATGATGTACTACTCTCCAGAGCAAACCGATTATGATTTAAAAATGGAGAAAATGATGCTCAATCTCAAATAACAAATATACTCTATATAGATTAAATCATTATATATTTTTTTGTTATGAAAATGTTTCTAACTATTTGAAAATCCAAAACTATTAATTATCTTTGTGGGTTGATTTTTGTATAGAAAAATTAGAATATGGATATAATAAAAGAGCGTACAGATAGTGATTATAAGTACGGATTTGTAACGGATATAGAGATGGAAGAGTTCCCTAAGGGACTCAATGAAGATATAGTACGTTTAATCTCAGCAAAGAAAGAGGAGCCTGAGTGGTTACTAGAGTTTAGGCTTGAGGCTTTTCGTTATTGGCAAACACTAGAGATGCCATCGTGGGCGCACTTACGTATTCCTGAGATAGATTTTCAGGATTTATACTACTATGCCGCACCTAAGCAGAAACCTCAACTAGAGAGTATGGATGAGGTAGACCCTAAACTACGTGAAACATTCGACAAGTTAGGTATACCACTAACAGAGCAGAAGATGTTATCGGGTGTTGCTGTTGATGCTGTTATAGACTCAGTATCAGTAAAAACAACATTCCAAGCCTCGCTAGCTGAGAAGGGTATAATATTCTCTTCTTTCTCTGAGGCGGTAAAAAATCACCCTGATTTGGTGCGTAAATATTTAGGCAAGGTGGTTCCACATACAGATAATTTCTTTGCGGCACTAAATTGTGCTGTCTTCTCTGATGGATCGTTTTGCTATATACCTAAGGGTGTTAAGTGCCCTATGGAGTTATCTACTTACTTCCGTATCAATTCAGCCAATAGTGGTCAGTTTGAAAGAACTCTTATCGTAGCAGATGAGGGGGCAACGGTTAGTTATCTTGAGGGGTGTACAGCTCCTATGCGAGATGAGAACCAACTACATGCTGCCATTGTTGAGATAATAGCAGAGAGGGGAGCAGATGTGAAATACTCTACCGTACAAAACTGGTATCCAGGAGATAAGGATGGCAAAGGGGGTATTTTTAACTTCGTAACTAAGAGGGGCATATGCCGTGGCGATAATAGCCGCCTATCGTGGACACAGGTAGAGACAGGTTCGGCAGTAACATGGAAATATCCTAGTTGTATCTTATTAGGTGATGGTAGTAGTGCAGAATTCTACTCAGTGGCACTTACAAACAACTACCAGCAGGCAGATACGGGCACCAAGATGATACATATAGGTAGCAATACAACAAGCCGTATCGTATCTAAGGGTATATCGGCAGGTCATAGCCAAAACAGCTATCGTGGATTGGTTAAGGTATCTAAAAAGAGTAATAATGCACGCAATTTCTCACAGTGCGACTCGCTACTTATCGGCGATAAATGTGGTGCACACACCTTCCCATATATTGATGTAAAAAATAGCAGTGCTAATATAGAGCATGAGGCAACCACTTCAAAGATTGGAGAGGATCAGCTATTCTATTGTAACCAACGAGGAATAGCAACAGAGGATGCCGTGGGGTTGATTGTTAATGGTTATGCTAAAGAGGTTTTAAATAAGTTACCTATGGAGTTTGCTGTTGAGGCGCAACAACTACTAACTATTAGTCTAGAGGGCAGTATCGGATAATTTGTAAGAAATCAGAAATAATATATAAAGAAGTTATGGCAATGTTAGAGATAAAAAATCTTTGTGCTGAGGTCGAAGATAAAAAGATATTAAAAGGTATTAACCTAACAGTTAATGCGGGAGAGGTTCACGCTATTATGGGACCTAATGGTTCTGGTAAGAGTACTCTTGCATCTGTTCTTGCGGGTAAAGAGAAGTATAAGGTTACTGGCGGTAATGTTATGTTCAATGGCAAAAATATGCTAGAGATGAGTATCGAAGAGCGTGCCTATGAGGGTATGTTCTTAGGCTTTCAATACCCTGTTGAGATACCGGGGGTGTCTATGGCTAACTTTATGAAGATGGCTATTGCACAGCAGCGCAAAGCAAAAGGCGAGGAGCCACTCTCTTCAGCTGCGTTCCTTAAATTAATGCGTGAGAAGAGTGCTATTGTAGAGATAGATAGTAAACTTATATCAAGAAGTGTTAATGAGGGGTTCTCTGGCGGAGAGAAAAAGCGTAATGAGATATTCCAGATGGCTATGCTAGAGCCAAAATTATCTATTCTTGACGAGACAGATAGTGGTCTTGATATAGATGCCCTTAGGGTTGTAGCTACTGGAGTTACTAAGCTAAAGCGTGAGGATAATGCTACGGTAGTTATCACACACTATCAGAGGTTATTAGATTATATAGTACCCGATTATGTACATGTATTATATAAGGGTCGTATTATCCACTCAGGTACTAAAGAGTTAGCTCTTGAACTTGAGGAGAAGGGTTATGATTGGTTAATTAAGGACTTTGATTAATAGCGATAGTATGAATATAGAGGTAAATAGTATAATAGAAAAGATATATGAAAACGAACTAGGGGGTATTACCGCTAGTTCAAACGACTATATCAACTCTCTTAGAGACGAGGCGATTGCTCTATTTCGCACATACACTCTTCCCACTACCAAAGATGAGGATTATCTGTATAGTGATATAGAGAGCTGGTTTAGTAGTAAGCTAAATGATAATATATCAGTCAATAAGTGCGACCTACATATTAGACAATACACAAACGGTGTTGTGGTGTGCGATATCAACACCTTTGCAAAAGAGTATGAGCATATATTTAGGAAATACTACACTAAAAGTGTTGAGGATAACTCACTGATGATGCTCACACGTGCTTTTGCTTCGGGTGGCTCAGTGGTATATGTGCCTAGCAATGTTATGTGCGATGAGGTTGTATATCTTGATTTTAATACTCCAGCGGGTAGTGCGACATTAGGCCATCGCAACCTATACATTTTTGAGAAAGGTGCCTTAGCTAAACTACATATTACACACAATAACAATGGATTAACAAACAGTGTTACAGAGTTATTTTTAGAGCAAGGGGCAAATGTAGAGTTATCAGAAGAGTATCTAGGTGATAGTGATGGAGTATATTGTGGTACAATCTCTGCCAATCTACAAAAAGACTCTTTCTACAAACATATATTCATCAATAAGAGTGGTGGCAAGTGTAGGGTTAATGAGTCAATATCACTGCTAGGTAGTGGTGGAGAGGCATCTGTTTATGGTGCTGTAATGGCACGCAATAGTGCTCATATTGATAACTATACGCTTATCAAACACCAAGTAGAGAGATGCAAAAGTTTTGAATTGATAAAAAATGTAGCCTCTGAGAGTGCTACCGTATCATTTAACGGTAATATATTTGTTGCAGCAGGTGCAAATGTAACAGAGGCATATCAACAAAATAACAATATACTTCTCACTGATGAGGCAAATATATACTCAAAGCCTAATCTTGAGATTTATGCTGATGATGTTAAGTGTAGCCACGGTGCAACTGTTGGACAACTTAATGAAGATGCTATCTTCTATATGAAGCAGAGAGGTGTTCCGAGAGAGATGGCTCAAGAGCTACTTCTTAACGGATTTGTTATGGATATAGTAAACCGTATATCTAACGCTGAGGTGGTTGAGAGACTAAAAAACAGTATTGATAATGTATAATATCGAAAAAATACGTGCTGACTTCCCCATACTAAAGCGTATGCAAGGAAAATACCCGTACACCTATCTTGATAGTGGTGCTACGGCACAAAAACCACGTGTTGTTATAGATAGAGTGCAAGAGTTGATGAGTGAGTATAACTCTAACATACACAGAGGTGTACACCAACTTAGTGGCTATTGCACTACCGCTTACGAGGGGGCGAGAGAGGATGTAAGACGTTTTATAGGAGCTAAATCAACAAAAGAGATTATCTTCACCTCGGGTGCTACTGCATCTATCAACCTTATTGCCTACTCATACGGAGATAAATATATCTCAAAAGGTGATATTATTGTGGTTTCAGAGATGGAGCACCACGCTAATATTGTGCCATGGCAACTACTTTGCGAACGCAAAGGGGCAGAGCTCAGAGTGTTACCTTTTGATGAAAAGGGTACTCTTAAAATGGAGCTACTAGATGAGATAGTAACCGATGGGGTTAAGATAGTGGCAGTTACTGAGGTTTCAAATGTTTTGGGAACACGTAATGACATTAAAACTATCGCCAATAAGGCGCACTCTGTGGGAGCTGTCATTGTGGTTGATGGGTGTCAGGGTGCTGTTCATGGCAGTGTAGATGTAGTGGATTACAACTGTGATTTCTATGCTTTTAGTGGTCACAAACTATATGCCCCAACGGGGATAGGGGTGTTATATGGTAAAGAGGAGTTACTAGAGGCTATGCCACCATTCTTAGGTGGTGGTGATATGGTTGCTCGTGTCTCTTTTACCAATACAACCTATGCAGAGTTACCCCTTAAATTTGAGGCAGGCACTACCCCATTCATTCAGGCAATAGCATTGGGAGAGGCGATACGCTATGTTGAGAGCATAGGTATTGAATCAATAAAAAATCATGAAGATAGCCTATTATCTTATGCAACAGAGCAGCTAAAGAGTGTTGAAGGTGCAGTTATTTATGGCGAGAGTGATAATAAATCTCCAATAATATCATTTAATATAGCTGGTATCCACCCTTACGATTTGGGGATGATACTTGATAAGATGGGGGTCGCTATACGTACGGGTAGCCACTGTGCAGAGCCTATCATCACACATTTTGGGGTTTCGGGTATGGCACGTGCCTCATTTGCCTTATATTCAGATTTTAATGATATAGATAATTTTATTGCCGCTACTAATAAAGCAGTGGCAATGCTAAAATAGACCATTATGTTTATAGTAATTGAGGGTTTAGACGGAGCGGGGAAATCAACCCAAGTATCAATGATACGAGAAGAGCTTAAGAAAAGAGGTATCGAGAGCGAATATCTACATTTTCCACGTTTCGATGCGCCTATCTTTGGAGATATGATTTCACGTTTCTTACGTGGAGAGTTTGGCGGTGCTAGTGATGTAAACCCATATCTTGTTGGGTTATTATATGCTGGAGATCGTGCCAACGCTTCTACTATGATAGAGGGCTGGTTATCAGATGGCAAGAGTGTTATTGTGGATAGATACCTATACTCAAATATAGCATATCAATGTGCTAAGATAGAGAGTAGTGAGGAGAGAAAAACTCTAAGAGATTGGATTTTCGATTTAGAGTATAATAAATATGGTATTGTTAAACCTGATTTATCACTCTTTTTAGATGTTCCGTTTAAGTTCACAACAAAAAAACTTGCTGAAGCGCGTGAGGGTGCCGATAGAGAGTATCTCAATGGTGGGAAAGATATACATGAAGAGTCTCTAACACTACAAGAGAGGGTTAGAGAGGTCTATCTAGCTGAGGCAACTCATGAAGATGGCGCACTGAAGGTTATTGATTGCTCTTCTAGCGAGGGAGAGATGCTACCACCCGAAGATATTTTCAATAAGATTCTTCCATACATAGAGCAGAAACTAAAATAGAACAACAATAAATACACAAACAAAAAACAAACTTATGAAAAAGAGATTAATGATGCTACTCCCTTTTGTAGTATTACTTTTCACGTTGGGTGCTAATGCTCAACCACAGCAAAATCCATCTCTACCTATTGACAAAAATGTTGTTATGGGTACGCTAGAGAATGGTATGAGGTACTATATATATAAGAATCAGAAACCAGCGGGGCTAGCTGATTTTTATATCGTACACAATGTAGGTGCTATCCAAGAAGAGGATCACCAAAATGGACTTGCTCACTTCCTAGAGCACATGGCATTTAATGGCACTACTAACCTACCAGGTAAGATGTTACTAGACTATTTCCAAGCAAACGGAGTTGAGTTTGGTAGAGATATTAACGCTATGACAGGTATGGATATGACCGCATATATGCTTAAAAATGTACCTATGACACGTGCTGGTGTTCTTGATACAGCCCTTATGACTATTGCTGATTGGTCTGGTGGTGTGGCTCTAGAGCATGAAGAGATAGATGCTGAGCGTGGAGTTATCTTAGAGGAGAAGCGCACTATTAACACTCCACAACGCCGTATTCAGGAGCAATTTTTAAGAGAGTTCTATAATGGCTCTGCTTATGTGCATCGTAATGTTATTGGAACAGAAGAGGTTTTAAAGAATTTCAAATATCAAGATATTAAGGATTTCTATAAAAAATGGTACCGCCCACACCTACAAGCAGTTGTAGTAGTAGGAGATATTGATGTTGCTCAGGTAGAGGCTAAGATTAAAGAGCGTATGGGTGCTATCCCAGCACAAGAGAACCGTGTTGAGAGAGAGGTTATTGTTATCGAGCCTATCACTGAAGATAAGGCAATTGTAATCTCTGAGCCTGAAAACACAAATACCTATGCTATTATCGGAAGTATTGTTCCGGCAGTAGACGACCACACAAACAGCACATCATATTTTGTAGCAAATAGTATTGTTACATCTATTATATCATCTGTTATGAGTGAGCGTTTTGACGAGCTATCAACTAAAGCAGATGCTCCTATACTAGGTGCTAGCTTTAATAAATCGGGTTTCACACCTCATAACGACCTTATCATGCTTTATGTTGCTGCAGCAAATAACAAGCTAGATAAAGGTATCGAGGCGGCATCTAAAGAGCTAAAGCGTCTATATCAATATGGTATCACTCCAGACGAGATGGAGCGTGCGGTTCTTAACCTTAAGAAATCTGTTCAAGAGAAGTATGACAACAGAGCTGATCGCAAGACAGAAGAGATTGCACAGGTTATTCAGGCTAACATTACTGATAATGCACCAATTTTAGATTCTGAGACAGAGTACCAGATATATAACATGATACTTTCTCAGATTAATTATCAGCAGGTTAATCAGATGATTAAAATGTTCTTCCCACAAGCTAACTACACAGTAGCGGCTATTGTTCCAGGTGCGGAGGGTGCTGTTATTCCAACATCAGAGGCTATGCTAGCGGCTTTCACAGCGGGTAAGAATGCTACTGTTGAAGCTCCTAAAGTGGTTACTATCGACCGTCCACTTATTGAAAAAGAGCCTAAAAGCGGTAAGATTAAGAAAGTATCAAAAGATATTCAAGGTAATACAGTATGGACACTTAAAAATGGTGCAACAGTAGTTATACAGCCTACTGAATTACGTTCAGACGAGATTCTTTTCAACGCTACTGGTAAGGGTGGAAGCAATATGATTTCTGATGAGATGTTTATCAATAGCGAACTACTAGAGATGTTCATGTCAATGTCAGGACTAGGTAGCTTCACGGCTAACGAGCTTCCTAAAGTACTAGCAGGTAAAAATGTATCGGCAAGAAAAAATTTCGATGAGTATACTCATGGCATAGGTGGTTCATCTGTTAAGGCAGATATAGAGACACTTTTCAAATTAATATATCTTTCATACACTGCTCAACCATTCCTAGAGAAAGATTATGATCTTATGATGACGCAACTTAACACTATGCTAGCTAATGTTGAAAACACACCTGAGTATCAATTTAGTAAGGAGAGAAATAAGTTAATGTATGGCGAGAATCTACGTACTAGATCTATCAATGCAGAGATGCTTAAAGAGGTATCTCTTGAGGGTATTAAGGGTGTTCACGATATGCTATTTGATGGAGTTAAGGGAATGACATTTGTATTCACTGGTACAGTAGACGAGGCTACTCTTAGACCACTTGTTGAGAAATATATCGCATCACTACCTAAGGGTGGTAAGAAGCACCAAGAGGCTACTTCTAAAAAAATTGCTAAGGGTAAGATTTATGAAAAGGTGGCTATTAAGCAAGAGTCTCCAAAGACAACATATACAGCACTTCTACACACAGACAATATAGAAGAGCTAACTGTTAAGGGTCAGGTTACTGCACAATTCCTATCTGCTATTCTTGATATTATGTACACTAAGAGTATACGTGAGGAGATGGGTGCTACTTATGGTGTTGGTGCACGTGTATCAGCACAGCGTTACCCATCAACAAGATACAATATATCTGTTATGTTTGACACAGACGAGTCTAAGCTAGTAGAGGCAGGCCCACAAGTTGTTAAAGAGATAGAGGCTATTGCTAACGGTGCAGATATAAGTTCAGAGATTGAGATTGCACGTGGTGCTATGGCTAAAAACTATGATAAGGCTGTTGCTTCAAGTAATAGATTCTGGTTAAATATGACTATGGCTAACCACCTTTACGGAGGTAACAATATGACTGAGTATCATGAGGCTGTTAAAACTATTACAGTTGAGGATATAGCAGCACTTGCTAAAGAGATACTAAAGGCAAATAATGTTATTGAGATAATAATGGTTCCAGCCAAGTAGTAGAGGATTCTTTCAAAAGGGAAAGGGCGATTCACAAAATTTTGCGAATCGCCCTTTCCCTTTTCTACTATATTGAAAATGGTAATGTGGTAAAAAATAGTTCTATTTACGTCTACGTTTTTTCTTCAATGGCTCAACAACACCCTCTGCTTCAAATAAATAAGCTCGTACTGTACCAACCCTAATAGGACTTTCAAGATATAGAGGTATTCTATTTATATCATCTGATAGCCATAAATCAAATTCATCTCCATCATTGAAAGATTCTCCTGAATCATTAGCCAATTGACATCTAAAACGAAGTGTATTTTGCCACCCAAATCTCTCTGTTTTTATCTCCTCTCTGCCAACATAACTGTATTGTACACGTCTGATTCTATTTGCAAAGACTAAATCAAGTGGTACTGGTTTATTCTCAACTAATGCCGAATCAGGTAGATTTCTGAGAATATAGAACATTGAAATGGCATCATAAGTATCATCTGAAAGGGTATGTTCTTTGCGACGAGGTTCGTTCCATACGGGGCGATTTTCAAAAGTATTCACCTTCAAACTATCCCAGTCATAGACATAGTTAGCAACAAGGGTATAAGAGCCCTCCTTAATATCACTCTCGAAATATAGTGGTTTCAGATCACTCATACGCATCCACACATTATACTCATCACGCATATCAAAGAACCATCTATACTGAGGCATTACCTCGGCTACAGCTGTTACCTTATAGCATGAGTCTCTCTTATACTCAACATTATTGACAACAAAGTCTACTGTTGCCACTTCAACATTAAAGAGTCCTATCTTATACTCTGCAAGAAAACGTAATTTCTCTCCACCCTTAAATGCTTTAGTCTGACCATATAAAGTACTACTAATACAAACACTTATCAAAAACAATATAACTACACCTCTCAATGCTCTCATAACCCTATTCTACCCATTTAAATAACTGTCCTATCTCATCTTTCCATATCTCCTCATTAGGTGTCTCAAGAATAAGCGGTATATCATCAAAACGCTTATCTTTAGCTATATACTCAAAGATAAAACTACCTAAAAAACCCTCTCCTATACTAGAGTGCCTATCTACACGACTACCCAACGGTTTCATTGCATCATTAAGATGCATTCCTTTCAAATACTCAAAACCTACTATATCATCAAACTCTTTGAATACCTTATCAGCCGACTCTAGCGAAGATAAATCATACCCTGCAGCAAAAGTGTGACATGTATCAAGGCACACGCCCACTCTACTCTTATCTTCAACACCATCAATAATAGAGCGAAGATGCTCAAAAGTGTAACCTAGATTACTACCCTGCCCCGCTGTATTCTCTATTACCGCTATAACACCACTTGTCTTTTCTAGTGCGATATTAATAGATTCAGCCACTCGCATCAACGACTCATCCTCGCTTATCTCTTTAAGATGACTCCCAGGATGAAAATTAAGTTTATCGAGACCCAATAACTCACACCTGCGTATCTCTTCAATAAACGCTGTGCGTGACTTATTCAATCCCTCTTCTTGCGGATGTCCTAAATTAATAAGATAACTATCATGAGGAAGTACCATTTTAGGCGATATACCACTTGCCGTAAGATTGGCTTTAAATGAGGTAATATCACTCTCTGTTAGTGGTTTACTTATCCACTGACGCTGATTTTTTGTAAACATAGCAAAAGCTGTTGCCCCTAAAGCAGCAGCATTAAGAGGGGCATTAGCTACCCCTCCTGATATGCTTACATGTGCTCCAAAATATTTCATTTAATTAAAAGAAATAAGATAATGATAACCAGAAATATTGACTGTTTGATTTAACAGTGATAGGAGATACTTGATCAATAACATTTTTAATTGTTAATTCATTAGATTGGAAATAACCATTGTAATTAAAATCAAGAGCCATTTTTTTACCTAAATCAATACCAACACCTGCCTGAAAACCTACATTTCTGTTATCCCAGTCTAAAGCGTCATCGCCTATTGCTCCAACTACATCATTACCTAAATTAAAACTAAAACGTGGTCCTGCATAGACACGTAAAAATAATAGTTTAATACCTGCAACAACAGGAATATCTAAACGATTCTCTTTTGCATCAACAATAGAGTTACTATTTACATTATAAGAGTATGAGTTTCTTACATAAAGAGCATCTCCTTGTACATATAAACCAATAAGTGTCAAACGAGCTGTAAGACCAAAATGATAACCAGTACGCTTATTGAAACTATTTTGAATACTTTGAATAATATTATCATCATTAGTACCAAAATCTTTAATTGTTGTTGAGTTTAGGTTTAAACCTGCCTTAACACCAAACTTCAACGGTTGTGCAGTAGCCACAAATGATGTAGCGATTGCAAAAATAAATACTAAAAGTAATTTTTTCATAACTTTAAATTTTAAATCATTAAACATTCTATATTTTACCATCTTCTTTACAACTATAATAGTGGTGACAATAACCTAGCCAGCCCCTCATACAGATGACTTTTACGTGGATTATTGTTCCATAACTCACGTGTTATCAGCGTTGCCGATGCTATATCATCATTAAACTGACTCTCTAACTCTTTTGTTACCTTCTTATCATAAATCACAGCTGTCACCTCAAAATTCTCTTCAAAACTCCTAACATCCATATTAACAGTGCCAACAGAGCTGAATACAGAGTCAATCATCAATGTTTTTGAGTGATTAAAACCCTTATTATATTGATACACTTTTATCCCTGCATCAAGCAACTCACTAACATACGAACGAGTAGCCCAATGTGTTAAAACGGTATCAGCCCTCTTAGGAATCAATATCTTAACCTCAACACCACTCATAGATGCCACCTTGAGTGCTGTTAATATATCGTTTGTTGGCACAAAGTATGGCGTTGAGATGTATATATATTTCTTAGCCGTTGTTATAGCTAAGAAATATGCTTGCATAATTGATGCCCAATCTGAATCGGGACCCGATGATGCTATCTGTATCGCCGTTGAACCTTGGTGTTCAACACTCGAAGTGTAGTATATATCATCCATATCACTACCACTACAAAACGACCAATCGGCTGCAAATATTGTCTCTAGAGACAATACTGCACTACCCTCAATCTTAAGATGTGTATCCCTCCAACGCACAAATGTTGCCGTGCCTGTAAGATACCTATCTGCAATATTTATTCCACCCGTAAAGCCAACCTCACCATCAATTACTATAATTTTACGGTGATTACGATGATTTATCCTACGCGTAAAACGTGGAAAGATAACTGGCAGGAACCTCACACACTCAATACCCTCTCGGCGCATCTCTCGTATAAATCGCCCTCTCAAATCCCAACTACCCACATCATCAAAAATAATCTTCACCTCGACACCTGTGGCGGCTTTCTCTCTTAGGATAGATAATATCTCATCAAGCATAGCACCCCGCTCTATAATATAGTATTCAAGGTGTATATATCTTTTTGCCTTTCTAAGCTCAATTTTTATCTCTTCTAATGTTGCTGTTGCATCTACAAGCAACTTAACATCATTATCAATAGTTATTGGCGAAAGGTTATTGTTTAAAAGCAGACGTATAACATTCAGATTATCTGATATATCAGGAAATATATCAAAATGAAGATTATTAATCTCTATCATCTGCTTATCTGCAATTCTTGATAGGCGGCTCTTCATCCCCCTCTCTTTATGCGTTAGTTTTCGTCTCCTTCTCAAATTTTGCCCAAATACAGCATATAAAAACATACCAATAACGGGCAACAACACAATAACTGCAATCCAAGAGAGACTCTTAACAGGATCTCTCTTATCTACAATAATAGCGATGATTGTTATCATCATTATTATCAAATAGATACAAATTACCGATGATGAAATAATTACATACATAATTAAACAATATAGGTATAAATAAAGTAACAGTTATCTCTCTCCAATAATCCTTCCAACTACAAATATACAATGTTTTTTCGACATACTGCCTATTTTTTATAACTTTTTTATTAATTTATCTTGCCAAAAGGGTATCACAATATTCGTAAGTTGTTGATTAATTGCAAAAAAATTACTACTTTTGCACCCTGAATCATAATATGTATAAAATGAAGAAATTATTATGTAGTTTATTGGCAATGAGTTTAGCCTTAACTACTTTTGCAGCTGGAGAGAATGAAAATAAAGAGAAAAAAACAAAGCTAAGCTTATCTCTGCCTAAAATATCTGGTTACATACAGGCTGGTTACCAGGGAGATTATAACAAGGGGGCGATAGAAGATAATAACAGCTCTACTTTTGCCATCAAACGTTTACGTGTTGTGGCTAAAGGGTCGCTATCTGATAGAATAAGCTATGTTGGCCAATTAGAGGGTTTCTCTACATCTAAAGACGCACAGAATAAGGCACTTATATCTATATTAGATCTTTTTGTTAACATCAAACTAACAAATTGGTTAAATCTAAGTGTGGGGCAATTCCCAATACCAATCACTATTGATACGCACGACATAGCCCCAGGCTATCTTGAGACACCTGATATATCACTTATCGGTGCTAAATTAGCGTGCCGTAATAGCGTAACTGGCGAAACCTCTTATGGTAGAGATACAGGTATAAAACTATTTGGAGACATAAAAGTAGGCGATAATAGTAAAATGATAAGCTATATCCTAGCTGCCACAAATGGCTCACAAACTAACACTGTAGATAATAATAACAAAAAAGATTTAACTGGTAGATTATTAATTAGACCAATAGATAATCTAATGGTTACAGCTGCCGGAAGATTAGGTAATTATTCAGACGAATTGGGTAATAACATTGCTCTTAACACTCTGTCTGCTGGTGTTGTCTATGATAACACAAAAATCTTATTCCGCAGTGAGTATGTTAAATCTTTTAGTGAAGAGCAAACACCTACATACCTAGCTAATATAAATGAGGATGGTTTTTATGCCACTCTTGGATATAGATTCGGAGATATAATGCCACTTGTGCGTTATGATGCTGTTAATATACATGAGAATAGTGTAATTGGTGGAGCATATAGTGATGAGCAGTTACATGCAGGTGTTCTTTGGTCTCCAGCTAAATTCTTACGTGTTCAAGCATACTATATTATGGGTAATATAAGTAGTAATGCAAACTCATTACCATCATTAACAACTGGCAAATATCAAAGGGCTCAGATAATTCTTTGTTGTTATTTCTAGTCTACTAGGGCGATTCGCAAAGCGCTATTTTGTGAATCGTCCTATTTTAACTTATATATTACAGATAACTGACACCCATTACTGAAATGCTTTATTAGATTTTCATCGTAATAACTTTGATATAAAATTTTGTATCTTATTGCGAAATCAAAAGTGCTATTTAGCCTATATCTATAACCTATATTTAGCTTTAAAAAATTATATCTATCAAGCGTTGCAAACTCAGTTCTCTTTAGCGTATCAAATATCATTGACATACTACTTGGAATCTGGGGTTGAGACAATAAAATATCAGACACACCATTATACGGATAACGTATAACAAAAGCCCATAGAGCAAAGCTAAAAGATAGCTCTAGTTTATGCCTTGGGAGTAAATCATATTTTAGTGCAATAATAGGCGAGAAGTTATGAGTAATAATATATGAACCTCTAGGCTCGAAACTACTATTAAGATTATACTCGCCACCTAGTGACACTATCAATTTATTGGCATCTATATCTCTAAGATAATTAAGAGCCAAGTCAATACTCCTATATGTAGAGCTCCAGTAGTGATTAGATGATAGCAAATTACCACCATAGCCTAATAACAAACCTATCTGCGACTCTTTAAAATAGTATCGTCCTAGCAAATTAATATCAACACCAAAATCTTTAGAGAAGTTAAAACTGGCTATCCTCTCATCACGCAGGGCACCATAAGAGCCGCCCACCTTAGCCTCTAACTCATAATGTTTCTGAGCTTTTGCAACCGACGATGTAGTAATTAATAACCCTATTATTAATATCAGTAACCTATAAATCATAATTATCCTTTATATAATTTATTGCACTCTCTAATATCTCATCGTTATAGTCGTTATTATGATAGTCATACTTATTTACGACATATATATCAGGAATAGAGCCTACCCCCTCGACGGTTGAGCCATCAACATTAGTAATACGATGTGCTGAATAGTGCATTTCCCACCCATTGGGCAAAATACGAGTACGACGAAATGATAACGAACCACGTGTTGTAGCACCTATCTGCACCACATTGGGTGCTGTTTTCATACTAAACACAAATATCTCAGCGCAACTAACACTATTCTCACTAGTTAGTATTACCACTGGTTTGTGCGAAATATTATCCTCTTTATATATATTTCGTTGTTCAAATTTCTGAGAGTAATCATCTCTACCACTACCATTTTTATACTGATCGTATAGATAAATATCACTATTCCCCACAAAATGAGAGGTTAGGTAGGCCATTGGCTGTAAATAGCCACCAATACTAACACGCATATCAAAAATAAAGGCATCATAGCCAGAGATCTGCTCTAGAAGATAATCTATCTGACTATAATCATCAATACCAAATCTACCAATAGATATATAGGCTATATTTCGATCTGCTATCTTAGCATAGGCATAATTCTCTTGCAGCTTAATGTAATCTCCTTCAAAATATCTATACAACTCAGATTCATCATAATAGCTATTTCTTATCCTCGCATCATAGGGCGTAATAACACCATTAACAACATCAACAACTACGGTATGTGCATCGTCAATATCTCTATTAATCTCACATAACACACCCCATAATTGCGACATACTATCCATCTCCTCTACTCTAGGACGATAAATATCATACACCTCATCCCAATCAACACCATACTCGTCAAAAACAGCATAGTGACTATTCATCTCATGCCAATACACCTCAAATATATCAAGAGGCGAGTTAGGATCAGGGTCATTACCTATGATTGACTCTCCACTACAACCCAATCCAAGCGCAAGAGAAAATAAAAGTTGTAATATTCTAATTTTCATCTATTTACCATTAAATATCGCACTGAAATTAGCCACAGAAAGTGCATGAACCTTATAAAATTGTTCATCAAGCACTTTGAAGTTATATCTACACACTGTAACAGTTAGATTATCGCCACTCTCTAACCTTTCTAAAAGCGAACTTTCAAATTTATACTCACCACTATCTTCTATATAGATATTTTCATAAATCTCTCGCTCAGTAGAGGTTATAACCAAAGATAACGGATATATATTAGCACTATCTGCACTCCACCTTAAAATTGTATCCTCATTTATATAGGCTTTAGAACCAGTAATTTTAGGCTCTTCTATTGTCAAACTCTTTGGGATATAAAAATTTTCAAGAGCAGCACCTGCTTCAAACTCAACAATAACACCCTTACCGCTTAATTTTGAACACGATATATTTAAGGTATTATTGGTTGTAAAAATAGTATCAGGAGTTATTACACTATATTTTTTTGTAATAGTATCAGTTGCAATATACCAAATAGTTGAGTTATTTGCATTCATGAAGTTGATATACCCCTTACCATTAGCCATCTTCTGAAACTGCTGGTAAGGGGTCATTATCTCTATATCTATATCTTCAATTTCACGTTTATCCCCACATGAAACAAATATAATTATGGCAATTATATAAAACAGATATTTTAACATAATTGATTACAACTACAAATCAATTTTACAACTCTAGTGTATTAGCGACCCATTAACTCTGATATAGTCTCTTTAACACTCTGTATTTTCTTAGCTCTCCAAGCATTAACGCCTGCAAAAGCATAACCGTTCTTCATATCTCCACGGAATGCACTGTAAAGAGCCATAATTATACAGTATGGACTACTCTTTATATCGCATGTTTTTATACAGTCAAAAGGACAAGACTTAGGTTGTTTCACACCCGCCTTTACTTTATCTAAAAAGAGTGATCTAATAGCTCTACCAGGCATACCTACTGGGCTTTGTATTATCTGTATATCCTCTTCTTTAGCCTCTAGATAGGTAGATTTAAACTCATAACTTGCATCGCACTCATCGGTTGTAACAAATCGTGTTCCTATCTGCACCCCTGATGCACCAAGCGCAATTATTTGATTAACATCCTCATTCGTATAGATTCCACCTCCTGCAATTATAGGAATTGTTTTATTATATTTTTTCTCTATAATATTTACATCTCGCACTATCTCTACGAGTGTACTCTCTAACGAACTCTCTTTTGAATCAATATCTGAGATTTTATATCCGAGATGCCCCCCTGCTTTAGGACCCTCAACAACTATTGCATCAGGAAGATAATCATATTTACTTTTCCATTTTTCGCAAATAACACGAACCGCACGACTGCTTGACACTATTGGTACAAGCTTAGTAACACTATCTTTTTCTAAAAATGATGGTAGATCTAACGGAAGACCTGCACCTGAGAAAATTATATCTACTTTCTGAGATATACTAGTCTTTACCATATCGGCAAAATTAGAAAGAGCAACCATTATATTTACCCCTATAATACCTTCGGTTTTTGAGCGAGCTTGTGCTATCTCTTTTATTAATCCCAGCACACTTGCCTCATTATAATTTGAAGACAATTTACGGTAAATCACTCCTAATCCTGCGACTGAGATAACACCTATTCCACCCTCATTAGCTACTGCAGAGGCTAAGCCAGATAGAGAGATACCAACACCCATTCCTCCTTGAACAATAGGAATTTTAGCTATCAAATCGCCAATTTTTAAATATTTCATAATATTATATTTTATCCACACTTACAGCCATCAAGTCAATGCTTGATAACCGTATTAACTTATCATCCTAAGTTTTGGATAAAAAGCAGCTAGGTTATTAAATAGCAAATATACAAAAAAAAGGGTTAAATAACAAATTTAACCCCTTTTATTTATAAATTAATATTATTGTTGTCCAGTAAAAAAATCAAAAACCTATTAACCGCCTATCCTACAACAAATTAATTGTGATTAAAATTATAGGGGCTTACAAAACTAAAATTTTGATTTTTTTACTTCTATAAGTGCCATTTTACCCAAAATTGGATTTAGGTGGGTTTTAGGGTAGATATGACGTGCATAAATTCAATCCTCAGATTCTCCAGACACTAATAAATTAATATTTCAGATATATTGTACAATCTTCATCTTTCTTATTTATCACAATCTCTGCCGTACCCGTAGAGCCATCTCCCATTTTAAATATAGCACTATTATCGCCTGATTTAGTGATAGTTACTGTTTCATCATCATACTCAACAGTGCCATAAGGGAAACCATCTTCATTTGGAGTAAAGCTAACCCTCTCTCCATCTAAAATATAGAAATCGCTAATCTTAACAAAACTCATCTCATAAGGCAAAGCATTTGAGAGTGATATAACCTTATTCTGCAAAGCACTCACATTTACACTTGATGGCACACTATACATCTGATTTGTTAACCATATAAGAGCATTTATCTCTTTTTCATGCTCACTACTTATCTCTGAAGCTGATGGCAATTTAGCAAATCTCTCATTGAAAAGAGTAACCGCCTCGTCAATACTATACTGTCTAACACTCACCTCTTTAGTTACACCTCCTGATGATATGGTTACACTAGTTGTCTTGGTTGCAGAGCTAACAATATGCGAACTAAAACCATAAGTAGGCACATCATACCAATCTATAAAACTAGTTACCACGTCACTCATCCAACTCTCTGTTGCACTACCTTGTGTTATTTCATTTATCAGATAGGCTCCTTTATCATCTAGAACATGAAACTCGAAAGTAGTACTCTGCTGCATATCGCCATTGTGTATTAACACCACATTACCATCACTATTAGTCAATACATCATCTATTAGCACTATCTCAGTAGCATCGCCATACACAATCATCTCAAGAGCATCTTCAGCACTTTTAATCTTAGCTTTAATGTCACTCATTTCACTATCAGACAACACATTACCTCCCTCAATCATAAACATAGCCTTTTCTAGCTCGTTTTTCATCATAAACCAACTCTCAGTAGTATATGAACTAGCCACATAGGATTCGAAACTATTAATATATATATAAAGCTCATTATTTGTCTTTATAGGCTCCCAATAAGATTCTAGAGTAAAGTAATCATTCTCTATAACATTTAATTTGTCATTATTAAAGTCCCACATCTGGGTTGTTCCCTCAGGACGCCACCCCACGAAGGTGTGTGTGAAGCTCTTAGGCGTCTGTGTCAAAGCGGGTATTAACTCTCCATTATTAACCACAATAGACTCAATATAACCAAGATAATCATAATCAATATACACCCCATCCATATAAATATTGAAATGAACATCAATAGGTTTTATCTCAATTATCTCCCATTTTGCCACATACACAATATCTTCTGTCACCTTTAATGGGAATGTCACAACGGCACTTTCATTACCCTCTATATGCCAATATATAAGATGATGTTCTGAAGTAGGAGGTGTAACAACAGGTGCCTCTATCTCATCTCCAACATATTGATTTAAAACAATCTCCTCACTACCCGATTTAAATGTAACAACAGCAGGTTGTAGCACATCCCAACTACCCATTATAGATAAATTCTCGGTAACCACATCGGTATCAAAATTCCATACACCTCTAGAACCAGATTCCTTATAATACATCCATCTAGAGAAACGATACCCTTCGTAAGCTGGAAGCTCTGGCTCTACTAATTTACCACCCTCTTCTACTGAGAAAGTCTCACTATAAGCAGCCTCATTTGTAATAGGATTAATATAAAACACCTCAACGCTATATCTTATGGCATCTTTTATCCATTTAGCCATTAAAAACATATCATCGGTAACAAATGCATCCATATCCCACTTAACATCACTGAAACTATACCATCCATCAAACGAGTAGCCATCACGAATTGGATCATCATATACTAACTTATTATTTGGCTTAACAATTAGTGTATCTGTGATGGGTGCCCCATCATAATTATAATCTAATAGAACCTGAAAACCACCATCAATCAATTCTCGCCATTGAGCTGTTAAATCAACATTGGCTGTTACAGTGTTATCAAAACTCCACAAATCATCTCCACTATACCAACCTAAGAACAGATGATTATCACGCTGTGGTTCAGTAGGTTCCACTACTTTCTCGCCCTCAATAACAGTCTGATTATCTGGAGTATTATCTCCACCAACATAACCTAAATTAAAAGTTACATCATACTTAATAATAATCTCTGTCCATTTAGCAGTAATTGTCATACTACTATTTATTACAGATTTAAAATCCCATAACTCACCATCATAAAACCAACCATCAAAACTATATCCATCACGTGATGGTTGAGCTGGTTCAATCGCCATATCGCCCTTATACAGTTGTTGATTAGCAGGCGACTCGCCTCCATTATATCCAATATCAAAGGTAACTGTCAGTTCTTCAATCCACATAGCCACTAACTCTATATCAGAGGTAACAGCACTATCAAAATCCCACATCTCTGAACCATTATACCAGCCATCGAACTTATAACCAGAACGCTGTGGCTCTGTGGGCTCTATTGCCTTATCGCCATCCTTAACGCTCTGATTCTCGGGCTTAGTAACCTCACTACCCCCATTAATATCAAAAGAGATTGTGAATAGCGAACTCCACTTTGCATATAGTGTTATATTACCTCTCACCTCATCTGTTGAGAAGTTCCACTCATCTATTAATCCACTATCCGAATACCAACCCTCAAATTCGCAACTCTCTTTTGTTGGGCTAGCAGGTTTTGTTGCATTAGCACCCTCTTGTACCAACTGTTCAACCACCGTGGTTCCTCCATTACTGTTGAATGATACCTTATAGGTAGGTGGCTCTTTTTCGCAACTACCAACTACAAACAGTAACAAGCTTAATAAAAATAATAATTTTCTTTTCATAATCTATATCATATTAATTATACATATTTCTTCAAGCAAAGATATAGACATACTCATATTTATGTCGCTCACTACTTACAATTAATCGCTTAAAACGTACATTTAAACCTCAAACACCGCTCAAAACGTAAATTTACCATTTGACAGACCCAATAATCGTGTTGAGTTTAATGATAAAACAAAAAAAACTAATATCTTTGTATAAAATATTTTTATAGATATATGTCAAATCATTTTTAATCATAGCTCAAAAATGGATAATGAGATTATATATAGAGTAACATCATACTTATGTATTGTGCTTTGCTTAGTAATTTTATCAACTATGATCTATTTTTTACGAAAAAAAATAGATAGTAAAGCAACACTTTGGGTTAATATAACACTACACTTCTGGTTCTTTTTAATGATTAAAGAGTTCGCCTACTTCTTTGGCGACAAGTGGCACGATGCAGAAATCACCAATGTTATGATGTCTATAGATGTATGGATAATACCCCTTATAGCTATCTCGCTACTAGAGGTTGTTCAACCGAAATGGATTAACCTGAGTAGGGCTGCCAATATGCTATTCCCCTTTTTCATATTTACTATTCT
Source organism: uncultured Rikenellaceae bacterium (assembly GCA_964368765.1). Lineage (GTDB taxonomy): Bacteria > Bacteroidota > Bacteroidia > Bacteroidales > Rikenellaceae > JADFUS01. The sequence continues at coordinate 29,102 of CAYJCU010000005.1, read as the reverse complement.
CAATGTAATAATAAGCGGAAACGCAACATTACATGCAATGACACAGATTTTCTCTTTTGCCTTCGCCACTCTATTTGGAGCAATAACACTCACGTTATCATACAAATACGAAAAATACATCAGAGAACACTACTCTAGTATTGAGTATCTTGGGGTTAAATGGATTAGGATAATGATTATACAATTATATGTACTTGCAACGGTATGGTTTTTCACATCGTTTAACCTCTCATGGCTAAACGACACCCTATATTACTTATATGTAACAGCCTGCATCTCTACAATATCACTCTTTACATTAAGACACAAAAGCGTATTCATACCCAACTATATGAGTATAAAAAGCATTTTGAACATTGATAGTAAAACAGACACACATAACGAAAATCAACACACGATAGACAAAAGATGTATCGATATTGCCAATAAGCTAGAGATAGCTATGAACAGAGATAAGCTTTTCCTAAACCCTGAGCTTAAACTAATCGACCTAGCAGCGCATATCGGAACAAACAGAACATATCTATCAAACTATATTAACGAATATAAATCGGTGCCATTCATTAACTATATCAATAGTTACCGAATAGATGAGGCGATTTCAATAATTAAGAGTAGTAGCGAAGAGATAACAGTATCCGAGGTATCCGAACGCTCTGGATTCTCATCGGTCTCTACTTTTAGACGAGTATTCAAGCAGATTCACAACTGCTCTCCCTCTGAGTACCTAAATAAACAGGCAGACCTAACTTAACATATCATCACTTGGGGTTTCGTAATCCTTTTTTCTCATATCACCTTTTTGATACATGAAAGAGAGAAGTAATAAACACATACCTAAACCTATAAATGATATAATCATCCATAAAGAAGACATCTGCCATACATCATACGCCACTAATTTCAACAACACTAAACCAACGGCGAATATACCAATAACTCTTATGAGTCTAAATCTATATTTAAGACCCAATAATATTTGTGATGCTGCTATTAATATCATAATAATAGAGATACACCACGACACTACCATCTCATTAGCTAAAAACCACACAACAGAGAGCGAAACAACAGTAATATAGAGTGTTATTGAGTGCCCAATAATAGGTAAAACACTACTCTCAAGTTGATAGCTTCTATCCTTAATATATGGCAATGCCACACGAACTAATGAGCCCAATGCAGAAAGTAACAAGAATATAAGAAGTAATATATTATTATTCAAGTCAGAGACATTAACTAGATAGTATAGTATCAGCATTAAATTGAGGACTAAATATAGATAGATATACTTTTTCACCCCAAACCTAAGTGGTAATAAAATGGTAGAACCTATTACAAAAGCATAGAAAATAGTAAACACAGCTGTATCTCCCAACAACACACCACCACTGCATAAAATAACCTCACTATATGTTATTAAGGAAAGAATTATCAATATAGGGTTCAGAAATTGATAACACCTATCACATTTGGCAACCTTAAAATGGTAATATGAGATTATAAGTGCCGCCCCTAGGTAGCCCGTTGCTGAGATAAATAGTGTTATTAAACTATATATATCTACTTCGTAGTTTATATTAAGATTTGAATTTGCAATAAAACATATAATAATTAATAGTATAGCAAAATAGAGGTATAGTTTTACTCTAGAGTGCAGATAAAGAGTTAAAAGTGTAATCATCATAACTACCCACAATACGATTGTATATTTCGTAGCAAAAAAGAGTGGTGCTGCAAATGTAAGTGTGGCAATAGAGACACCTCGCATTGATAAGCTGAGCATACTACCAACTTTTGTACCCCTAGCATTATTGATACACAGTAACCCCATACCATTAACAATAGCAATAAAAAGAGGCACTAAACCATGATACTCACTCTTCAACTCCAGAACTAAAAGACAGTTACTGGCAACTGCAAGATAGATAAAATTATTTAAAATAAATGCCACTAGATATAAACGTTTATATCCCTTTGTTACGCCTGACAGATGAACTCTAAGTGAAGTGATAAAAAACATCACAAAGAAGAGTGTAGAGAAACATATTAACTCAATACTCTTATTTACTCCACTCGTAGATAGTATAATAAGAAGTATATAGGTTAATAACATAGATATAGGTAGATTCTCTTGCCATCTAAGCCTATATGATATTATAAACATTGTTATATTAAGTGATGCAATATAAATTAGTATAGACAGATAGGATTCCGTAGAGTCTCCAAGAAGAAACGGAGCAATAAAACCACCTACTAATGCCATCATGCTAAGCTCTTTTCTGCGTGTATAGACAGATAATATAACTATCAATGCCGTTATAGTAATAAGCACAGCAAAGGCAACCGAGTGAGTAAACAGGCTATAATAGTGATAGGCAAAAGCGGTCGTGAGATAAAAAACACCAAAAGCTCCCCCCGCTAATAGGGCACTAAAACGTGGGTATGAACGATATATTTTTTGCGATAGCACCATCATAGATACCCCAAAAAGATAGCTTATTCCTACACGTACAGATTCATTAAACCACTCATTGTCAAATGCTAACTTAATAAAGAATCCAACCCCTGCAATCAATACCAATATACCTATCTTGCTAAAGATATTACCTCCAATAACTCTCTCTAAATCTTTTTTATCCCTATCTTTTTTGATAGTAGTTTGCCTATTTATAGGCTGAGGCTTTATAGCAGGTGGCTCAACTCTACTCTCTTCAACAGTAATATCTTCGGGAGTAGGAGAATCTAAATCTATAACTATTGGCGGCGGCACAATACTACTTTCACTATAAGAGGTTTTAGTGCTATCCTCCACAGTGTCAATTATATTTTCACCCTCTAATTTATCAACACGCCTTAATAGACTATCCTTGAATCTTCTTAACTCATCTCTATGAGCTAATACATTTGCACTAAGGTCATAAAGTTTTAAAATAACCCCTATCAACAAAATTATTATTGCTATACCTATTATCTCCATACTATCTAGTATCCCATTTAATGTATCAATTTAAAAACCTCCACAATTGCTACATACCAACTGTGGAGGTTAAAACAAATTACCTACAATCTAACTAGCAGGCAAATAAAACTACTCTCTATCAATAGACGAAGAGTCTGAAAGTTGAACTGTGCCATACTCGGCCAATCCTGTAAAATCTATTTTTGATGCACCCGATAACTCTCCTGTAATATTATCATTTACCCTCATATCTCTAATTTTTGAAGCACCAGACAAATCTACGATAAGATAATCTGTGACAAAATCAGTAGCCTCAACCTCACTGGCTCCACTACACTCTACATTGGTTGTAGGTGCACTACCCTCTATATTGACCTCTGATGCTCCTGAAAGATCTATATTAAGAGTCTTAGCAACAGATATATTACCGTTATACTCTGAGGCACCACTTAACTCTATTGTGTAGTAATCGAATAGAACAACATCTCCCACAAACTCTATATCACACGCACCTGACGCCTCAATATCATTATATTGTTTAGATGAAACAGTCACATCAATAGACACACTACGATAGTTATTTCCATCCCTAAGCTCAATAGAGACCTCTCCGCCCTCGCTCAAAACAGAAATATAATCATGTATATTATCAGAAGTAGTGATTATTATAGCTCCCTCCTCAACCTTATCTGAAAGTGTTAAGTTTATAGCCGAAGATATTTCTAGTTGCGAAATTGTGGTAGGTACACTATAATTTCTATCAGTTATAGGCCCCTCTCCTGTAATATATTTATTGCACGAAACAGTTAGTGCCATTAATAGAGGCACATAAAATAGAATATTTTTCATAAAAATTATAATAAAATAGTAGCATGAGTTTGTGATGAAAAACTGTAAAATTTATCCTCTCAAGAACTCAGATTATGATACTATTCCTCTAAAAGTGTTATTGAAGCACCACCTTTTACTTCAACGTTGTTATGAGCAGTTCCAAAATATTCAATAGCAGAATAACGAGTTATTGAACCAGTCATACTCTCTTTTATCACCATATCAAATATCCTTGAATCGTAGTCGAGTGACACTATAAGACTATTTGATGTGAAACCTTTTGCCTCAACAGTTGAAGATCCAGAACAAAGCACATCACAAATATCAGCTGAACCGCCAATATCAGTTACAGATGTACCCTCCAGATCAACTGATAACGTATTTGATATTACCAGTTTACCATTAAATTTCGCTACTCTTCTTAGGTGAATATAAAAATTTTCAGCAATAATCGCATCACCAATAACTGAAACCTCAGCTAGCTCAGTAGCATAAATTTTATTAAATTGCTTAGATGGCAATGTTATCTCAATTTCAACTCCTTGATAATCATTACCTTCCACAAGACCAATTGTTAGTTTATTTGCATCATCACTTAGAACAAATAGCTCATGAATATTTTCGTTTGTTCTAACTGTCATTTCTCCTAACTCTAGCTTATCTGATAAAATAACCTTAACTCCAGACTTTGCCTCAAGTTCTGTTATAGTTTCAGTAAACTTAAACTCTTTATCTGATATAATTCCCTCAGAAGATATGGCATTACTCCCACACGAATAAATAAACATTAAAGCTCCCAACATCAATATGTAACACTTCCTCATAACTTTAAATTTAGGTTGTAACTATGTATATAACGTAATACCGTTGAAATTTATTGCATTGAATAGTGCAATAAATTTCAAATAGAAAGTTGATATTTATCAACTTTCTATTTTATTTTTTTTGCTTAAAATTACACTTTTTGTATAAATTTACGCGACTTAACCATGTTTTCTGGTTTAAGTATATTATCTAACTCCTCTTTAGTCATCAGACCTTTCTCAAGAATTAGTTCATAAACTCCTCTATTCTCTTCAAGAGCTGTCTTTGCCAAATCTGTCGATGCCTCATAACCAAGATATGGGTTAAGTGCTGTAACAAGGCCTATTGAATTATATACCGTCTGCTTACAATACTCAACATTAGCTGTAATACCATCAATACATCTAATTCTTAGAGTGCTCATACCATTAATAAGCATCTCAATAGACTCAAATAGAGAGTGAACTATTACTGGCTCAAAAGCATTAAGCTCTAACTGCCCTGCCTCAGCAGCAAAAGTAACTGTTAAATCGTTACCAATAACCTTGAACGCCACCTGATTAACAACCTCAGGGATAACAGGATTAACCTTACCTGGCATGATAGTAGAACCTGGCTGCATAGGAGGTAAATTAATCTCTCCAAAACCTGTACGTGGTCCCGACGACATTAAACGTAAATCGTTACAAAGTTTTGATAACTTGATTGCCATACGTTTGATAGCTGACGAGAAGATAACAAAAGCTCCTGTATCGTTTGTTGCCTCGATAAGATTACTTGCTGCCGTAAAAGGAAGACCTGTAACCTCACGCATATATCTTACACATATCGGAGTGTAATCAGGATCTGCATTGATACCTGTACCGATAGCTGTTGCGCCCATATTAATCTCAAGTAATAGATTAGCATTCTGCATGATACGCTCAATCTCTTCGCGTAGATTAGCTGCATAAGCTGTAAACTCTTGACCAAGTGTAATAGGTACTGCATCTTGCATTTGAGTACGTCCCATCTTAATAACATCTGTAAACTCTTCTCCTTTTCTATCAAGTGCATCGATAAGAAGTTGAAGTTCTGCTAAAAGACGCTGTTTAGCTAACAATAGAGATAGCTTAACCGACGTTGGGTATGCGTCGTTAGTTGATTGCGACATATTGACATGGTTATTAGGGTGGCAATACTGATACTCACCTTTCTTATGCCCCATAAGCTCTAGCGCACGGTTAGCAATAACCTCATTAGCATTCATATTTGTTGATGTACCAGCACCTCCTTGAATCATATCAACAACAAAATGCTCATCAAACTTACCCTCAGCAACCTCATCACATGCTTTAACAATACCATCGCACACTACATCACTCATCAATTTCAACTCATGATTGGCCAATGCAGCCGCTTTCTTAACTAAAGCCAACGCCTTAACAAATTCTGGGCGTGAACTTAGTTTAATAGGAGTAATATCAAAATTCTCTACCGCTCTTAGCGTTTGAACACCAAAATAATACTCATCTGGGATAAGCATATCCCCTAATAAATCATGCTCACTACGTGTAACACCTGACAACTTAATTTCCATATTATATTATTTATTTTATTATTTTCACTCTAAGTTTACGCTACAATTTTACAATAAAAGCAACATATCTTAGACCTCGCAAATATACACTAATATTTTTAATTATTCAATAATATATACCTTTTTTTTCAATATTTCAAAAATTATTATCAACAGAAGCACGTCCTTGAAATAGTAGGGGTTTATATTTATGAGTAGGCGAATCTATTAAAGCGCCAAGCCCATATTTATTCCACTTCGTATCAACCAACTTAATTGTAGCCTCGTCCATAGCTATCACATTAGGCCACTGGCGATTAAATCCGTTTATCCCTCCAAATTTAGCTCTTGAATCAATTATTAATCGACCATTTACTATCGCACTATCTCTTTTGGCATCAAAATTACTACTAGCAAGCCATGCAACAGTAGCAATATCATCAAGCGGAACATTACCATCTAAAGCAATAACAAATTTAACACCTAAAACTCTATTTTCATTACAAAAATTATCAATAGCACTTTTAAAATCTGGAACATCTCTACCCATGTTGATTAATAGTATAGAGTAACCATCTTTTGCTAAGCTATCATTAACCGCAATAATCCCATCACTCAATATATAATCTTTAGGAAGTGCTAGTTCATGAGGTATTGGTTCGTTAGTAGCATCAATAACCATCTTACCACCAAAACCAACACTTGGCGAGGTGTGGTCGAGAATATCCATAACACCCGTTGTAATTGTTATATCTCTATCTACATCCACCCTACTAATTATCTCTTTGATAGTCTCAGGGTTTGATAACCCTTTATCATTACCGCTTGATACGATAATACATTTAGAAAACATCATCTGTCCTGCCCCAAGTAGAGATAAACCAACCTTAACACCCTGTCCCTCATATCTCTTTACGATATTAACAAGTGCTATATTATGAGCTACCCCCTCTTGAGGTAGCCACATATCTGTCATCTCTGGTTGCATAACAGCTTTAATGGGAGATAAGAATATCTTTTCAGTAGCCTTAGCGATATAGGCATCCTCTTTAGGCGGAATACCAACCAACGTAGCAGGATATATAGCATCTTTGCGGTAGGTTATGCAGGTAACATGAAAAAGTGGGAAATAATCCTCTAACGAATAAAAACCTGTATGATCAGCAAATGGCCCCTCAATAACCTTATCTTCAGAAGGATCTACATACCCCTCAATAACTATATCGGCATCAATAGGAACATAGTGATCATTTGTAATACACTTTACAAGCTCTACACCTTTACCACGAATAAATCCTGATAAGATATACTCATCAATACCGTCAGGCAGTGGAGCAGTAGCTGAGTAGGTATAGGCAGGGTCACCCCCTAGTACAACAGTAACGGGCATCCTCTCGCCCAACTCTTTATATGCCTGATAGTGTCTCTCTCCTGTTTTGTGTTTATGCCAATGCATACCAGTAGTGTTGCGCCCCATGACCTGCATACGATACATGCCAACATTACGAGCCCCCGTATGAGGGTCGAAAGTGTGCACCAAAGGTAGAGTGATAAACGGTGCTCCATCATAAGGTGCACATTTAAGGATAGGAAATTGTGATAAATCAATATCATCTCCCTTAACTATCGTATACTGACAATCACCTCGCCCTTTTTTACGTTTAGGCATCCAGCTAGCCGCATTTTTAAGTAGTGGAATCATCTTTAATTTATCCATCAAACCCTTTTTGGGCGACATAGCATCTCCCAATAGGGCATCTATCTTAACAGTAAAATCATTAACCCCCTCAACACCTAAAGCGGTAGCTATGCGCCTATCAGAACCAAACATATTGGTTACAACAGGGAATTTTGTCTCTGTATTTTCAAAAAGAAGAGCCACCCCTCCATCGGGCTGGCTTGAAACACGGTCTGTTATCTCTGCTATCTCAAGATTGCTACTCACAGGCTCTGATATACGAACTAACTCCCCCTCACGCTCAAGGTGCGAAAGAAAATCTCTTAGATTTTTATACATTGTAATAACCTTAATCTTTTTTGATATATAGTACCTTTTTGGTCTCGAAAAACTCTTCAGTAAAGTGGTCTGAAATATTAAAAAGTTCTACCTCTCCTAATCTCTTACGCCCTTTTAATCCCTCTGCTATCTCTTCGGTTAAATCACCACCTTTAAGATATAAAACACCTTTGCCATCGCCGCCACGTAACTTAACCCACGACCAATCCATGAAGTGTTTTAGCTCAGTAACAGCACGAGACACAACATAATCTGCCTGCATAGCCAACTGCTCTGCTCTGCAATTATAGGTCTCTATGTTTGTTAATCCTAGTGCACTACTCACCTCCTTAACAACGGTTATCTTCTTACCTATTGAATCTATCATCTTAAACTGCACATTCGGGAACATAACAGCAAGTGGCACCCCCGGAAATCCACCACCACAGCCTATATCCATAACTATCGCCCCATCAGGAAAATCAACAACCTTAGCAATAGCTAAAGAGTGCAGTACATGGTGAAGGTATAGGTTATCTATATCTTTGCGAGACACAACATTTATCTTTGCATTCCACTCACGGTATAACTCTCCCATAGCTGCAAACTGCTCTCTCTGCCTATCAGTTAGTCTATTAGGAAAATAATTCTCAATTAATTCTATTGTATGATTCATAAAACTACTCTCTATTTGCAAAACCAAGATAATAGATTAATGTAGCAAGAGCCGAAAGTGCTGCCACAACATAGGTGTTAGCTGCCCAATTAAGAGCCTCTCTAGCCTGCTCATACTGCTCACCCTCAACAGTGCGAGTGGCTCTCAACCACTGTAACGCACGCTTAGTAGCGTCATACTCTACCGGAAGAGTTACAAAACTAAACAACACCACTGAGGCAAACATAAATATACCTACCCAAAGAAGAGCTGGGAACGAATTGATTAATAAAACCCCCAATATTAATATTATCTGTGCCCACATTGACGAGAACGAAACAATAGGCACAAGTGTAGACCTCAACTGTAGCGGAGCATACTGCTTAGCATCTTGCACTGCATGACCGCACTCATGTGCTGCAACTGCTGCTGCCGATACAGAGCAGGTGTTATATACATCTCTCGAAAGATTAACTGTCTTTTTCTGTGGGTTATAGTGGTCCGTTAAAGAGCCCTCTACACTAATCACACTAACATCATAGATGCCATTATCATATAACATCTTCTCTGCCACCTCTCTGCCCGTAAGCCCCCTAGGGAATGGCACTTGAGAATATTTACTAAAAACAGATTTCAACTTAAGTTGAACCAAAAAGCCTATTACGCCAATAACAATAATAAGCAAAAAACCACTATTTATTACCATAACAAATTATTTTCTGTGAACATAATATGAACTAGCTTGCGCCTGAGGAGTAACCTCAATATCATTGATATTTACATGCTTAGGAAGAGATACTATCCAACCAATAACATCTGCAATATCTTCGGGTGTTAGTGGTTTTAAACCGTTATACACCCCATCAGCACGCTCTTTATCTCCATGAAAACGAACAACAGAGAACTCTGTCTCTACCATCCCCGGACGCACCTCAGACACCTTAATACCATGCTTTAGCATATCAACACGCATACCTTGTGATAGAGCGTGCATAGCATGTTTTGAGGCACAATATACCGCCCCTTTCTCATACACCTGCACCCCTGCCGTAGAGCCTATATTAACTATATGCCCCTCTTTTTTGGCTATCATCTTTTGTGCCACCGACTGAGTGATATTAAGCACCCCCTTAATGTTAGTATCTATCATCTTATCCCAATCTTCGAAATCGCCATCTTGGATATAATCTAAACCAGAGGCAAGACCAGCATTATTAACCAATATATCTATATCTTCCCACCCATCACATAGGGTATCAATAGCCACCTTAACGGCCTCTCTCTCTCTTATATCAAAACAAAGAGTTAATATTTTTACTGCGGGACATCTCTCAGAAAGTGACTCTTTCAGCATTTCAAGACGCTCTTCACGCCTCCCTGTTACAATCAGGTTATACCCTTTTGTTGCAAGATTATAGGCCGTAGCCTCTCCTATACCCGATGTTGCTCCTGTAATAAGTGCTATTTTAGACATAATTATTTAATCATTTTAAGTAGTGAAACAAAATGTGTTACCTCAGCGTCAAAAAGTTGCGACACAAACTCAACATACTCAGGAAGTGTTACTTTGATATAGTTATGATATGCTCTAAGTTCATAGCAATCAATCTGTAATGAGTAGGTAAAATGTTTCTCTTCTTGTTCTGATAGCAACCTAGTGAAACGCACTTTACCATATAAATCAATCTTCTCAATAGATGGAATAAAACTCTCCATCATAAACTTATACCACTGCCCATGCATAGAGGGCATAATAATATAGGTGGTATTTACAATATATTTTACCTCTTTCATAATAATTTATCTAATTGCTGGTGCTCTCTTAATAAAAAGAGCAATAATAAGTGATGGTATCCACGATAGCATCGGCATGACAAACATATAACTAAATGCCAAATTAAGTGGCGAACTGACAAGAGAATCAAATGATCTATCCGCATCGTTTGTTAAGCCTAATATCTCTGATGTCTTAGCATGAGCATCTATATAAAACTCTACATCTGAATTGATAACAAAATATGTTACAACACCTAGAATAAATCCAGATAGGATATATATCAGTATAACATAACTATAAGCCCTACGAAAAGAGAGCCCCAAAAGAGCACTATCTTGAGCAAAACGACGCCCAAGTATAAATGGCACAACGAAATAGCCTATGAACCCTATGATAGTTCCTATTAAACCAAAACTATTACCTTCTCTTCCCACATGTGTCAAGATAACAGATAGTGCAAAAACACCCCCCAATATCAACCCATCTTTAGCCACATGGTGCCAAAAAATAGGTTTCTGCGATTGACTCGTCTCCATACTTATAATTTTAATTTATAATCTCCATCACGTAAAATAGATATATCTCCATCCACAAGGCTACACACTGTTGATAACTCTCCCCATATATCTCCACCATCAACAAATATATCAACTCTATCTCCCCACTCATCATATATAAGCGATGGATTAGAGTACTCCTCTTCACTCTCAGTTAGCGGAATAGTTGTAGAGACTAAAGGCTCTCCTAACTCCTCTACAATAACCCTAGCTATATTACATTGTGGAATACGTATTCCCACACTCTTTTTCTTATCTAAAAACGAGTTAGGGATAGTGTTTGACGCATTAAGAATAAAAGTTACTGGCGATGGTGTATTCTCTTTTAATATACGAAAAGTTGCATTATCCACCTTAGCATAATCGGAAGCACTACTCATATTGCAACAGATAAGAGAGAGGTTATCATCTTTCTTATTTTTTAATCTCTTTATCTGATTAATTGCCTTAATAGAGCTAAGAGCACAACCCAAAGCATAGGCCGTATCAGTAGGGTATATCATTATATAATCACGACGCAACATATCAACAATCTCACGCACATGTTTTTCATTGGTACACTCTTCGTATAACCTATACTTTTTTGCCATAATCTATTCGTTATTTTTATTATGTTCTTCGTTTTTCAGTGTTCCAAACCGAGATACGGGTATATCAGCCTGCTTCACAAAAGATTTAGGGAACTCCTCTATCACCCTCTGTAGCATAGCATACGCCTCTTGATGGGTCATAAAATCGCCCACTGAGACTAAGAAATAGGGAACAGAGTACTCCAGATAGGCTGGCACATCAGGAAACAGCTCTTCGAATTTCTCTTTAACAGCCGCCGCTTTAGCCCTCGCCCCTTGAGAGTTATCGAAATATACTCGAATGCGAAATCCATCTATAACAACATCATCACGCTTATCAAGTGATATTTTACTATCTTTATAAAGAGTTACTGTTGCATTAGTAACACTATCAGGAGTAGGTAGACTCTCTTCAAAGGTAAGTTCTACACTATCTATCTCCACATCTACACTATCAGCACTAGCCACCCCTGCCACACTACTGGTAGCAAAAGAGACAAAAAAAGCCGATACAAATAGCAATAAAATAAAAATATATCTAATCATACTGCAAAAATAGCTAAACTTTTTTAAATTTAATCACTTAACGCAAAAAAAATCAGGGCAAACGCACGAAAAGTTAAATTCAATCAATTAACTACCTCGTTTGCCCTGAAAAAAATTACTGTTTATTATTGTCCAGTAAAAAATCAAAAACCCAGTAACTACCTATCCTACGATAAATTAGTTATAGTTTAAATTTTAGGGGCTTACAAAAACAAAATTTTGATTTTTTTACCTCTAGAAGTGCCAATTTACCCAAAATTGGATTTAGGTGCGTTATAGGTGCCCTAAAACACACCTGCGGAGTACATGGGTACTTTATATGGTGGGGTTTAGGGTAGATATGACGTGCATAAATTCAATCCTCAGGTGCGCCGGACTCTACTTTACTGTTTATCTAAGAAATGCAGAATGTGTCTTGCTATATCTGTTGGTAGCTCTTCAACGGCAAAGTGCCCCGCATTCAATAGATGCAACTCAGCATTTGGTAAATCTCGAAGATAAGCATTAGCACCATGCTTATTAAATTTAAGATCCTTAGCTCCCCACACAATAAGGGTAGGTGGCTGATTATCTCTTAACATCTTTTGCCAAGCAGGATAGCTTAAAAGATTGTTATTATAATCTTGAAATAGTCTCACTTGAATAAGTCTATCGGCCTCAGTCTGTAAGAAATTAAGATCATGAACCCACGCATCAGGACTCTGGATAAATAGACTATCTTTTGGAATATCAAATAGATACTGTTTATTTATTATCGCATCCTCACCCGTTAGGCTATATAACTGCTCTAACTTTTTGCTACTAGTATCTAGTTGTGCCGAACGGAAAAATTTTTGTCGTGCATCTGTTAATCCGTCAAGATATGTGTTCGCATTTTGAACGATAAGTGATGTGATACGCTTAGGATTTTTTGTCATCATACGATAACCCACAGGTGCACCAAAATCTTGCATATACATAATATAATCCTTAACACCTAATTTGTCTAGTAATTTGTTATTAACATCAGCAAGTAGCTCAAAGGTGTAATCAACACTATCCACGCTAGGGCGACTACTATAGCCCGACCCCAAATTATCAGGAGCAATAACATGATAGTGTGTTGCTAGCATTGGTATAAGATAGCGATAGGTGTGCGATGATGATGGATAGCCGTGCAGTAAAACTATTGTTGGCTTACTCTTATCTCCCGACTCTCTGTAAAAAATTTTATAATCATCCACTTGGGCATAATTATATGTTATTGGAGGAGGCAAATGATAACTACTCTCACATGATGTTGCAACAATAAGAGTTAATAATAAAATAAATTTGCTTAGTGTTTTCATAACTGTAAATTTTAGTGAATATTTACAAAAATATGAAATAATTAACAAATTACCAAATAAAACAACAAAATAAATATAAAAAACAACCAACTCAGATTGAATTGGTTGTTTTTTATATTTTTTAAATTGGATTATTCGTAACCCTAAACTATCTATTGTTATACGCCTCGATAGCCTTCTCTAGGATTTGTGCTGATTTAAGTAGATCGTCTGTATTTAGAACATAAGCTAAGCGAGCCTCCTGCTTACCTGCTCCCTCACTAGCATAGAAACCGCTACCTGGTGCAACCATAACAGTACCGCCCTCGTATGAGAACGACTCAAGCATCCACTGTGCGAATGTATCAACATCATCAACCGGAAGTTGAATGATAACATAGAAAGCTCCTTGAGGCATAGGACATATAACTCCAGGTATCTTGCGTAACTCCTGAACAAGGAAATCACGACGCTTTGTATACTCCTCACGTACCTCGTTGAAATACTCTTCTCCTACGCTGAAAGCACCCTGTGCAGCTATCTGACCAAATAGAGGTGGAGATAGACGAGATTGAGCTAAACGCATAGAGGCACTCATAACCTCTTTGTTGCGGCTGATAATAGCACCAATACGAACACCACACATACTGAACTTCTTAGATACAGAATCAATCATAATAGCATGCTGCTCAAGACCCTCAATCTCAAGGATAGATGTATGTGAAGTGCCATCATAACAGAAATCACGATAAACCTCATCAGAGATAATAAATAGATCGTGCTTGATGGCTATATCACGTAGTTTATATAACTCCTCATCGCTATATAGATAACCTGTTGGGTTTGATGGGTTGCTAATCATAATAGCACGTGTGCGAGGTGTAATCTTCTCCTCGAAAGACTCAATAGCAGGTAGTGCAAAGTTATTATCTATAACAGCAGTAATAGGAACAATAACACCATCTGCAAGCTGAGTAAATGCCTTATAATTAGCATAAAATGGCTCAGGAACTAATACCTCATCACCTGGATTTAGGATAGAGTTTAAAGCAAAAAGAAGTGCTTCAGAACCACCAGTTGTTACGATAACATCTGATTTCTCAAGAGGTATATTGATAGACTTATAGTAATCTAAAAGTACATTCATATACTCATTTGTACCCTCACTAAAGGTGTAAGCCACCTCTGTTGATACCTCTTTACGTACCGCCTCAATAGCCTCTGCTGGTGCAGTAATATCTGGCTGACCTATGTTAAGGTGATAAACCTTAATACCCTTCTTTTTTGCTGCCTCAGCAAAAGGAACCAATTTACGAATTGGTGAAAAAGGAAAAAGCGTTGCTTTTTCAGAAATTTTAACCATAATATTTTTATTTAAATTTGTATTATTATAAACTTGAATTTTAAGTGTGGCAAAGTTACAAAAAAATATTATATTAGCAACTTTTATTTAAAAAAAGAGAGCACAGTCACGAAAATTTAATTATTTATTATAAATTTTCGTGACTGTGCTATAAAAAAAGTAAATACGAATCGTTTAAAAACCCTCGAAGAAGTTATTACCCTTATCGTCTACGATTATAAAGGCAGGGAAATTCTCAACATATATCTTTCTAACGGCCTCCATACCCAACTCAGGGAAATCAACCACCTCAACACTCTTTATACTCTTAAGTGCAAGAATAGCTGCTGGCCCCCCTATTGATCCTAAATAGAATCCACCATGTTTTTTACAAGCATCTGTTACCTGTTGCGAACGGTTACCCTTTGCAACCATTATCAATGAGCCGCCATGACTTTGGAAAAGATCTGTGTACGAATCCATACGGCCTGCCGTAGTAGGCCCGAAACTACCCGAAGGGAGTCCTTTAGGCGTTTTAGCTGGTCCCGCATAGTATACAGGGTGTTTTTTAAAGTAATCAGGCATTGGTTTGCCCTCTTCTAATAATCTCTTTATCTCAGCATGAGCTATATCACGTGCAACAATAAGCGTACCCTTAATATTAAGGCGTGTGCGTATTGGATATTGCGATAATTTAGCTCTCACAGCATCCATACCCTCATCTAAGTCAATCTCTATTGCCGGAGATAGGTGAGGAGCCTTCTCAGGCACAAAACGAGCAGGTTCACGCTCTAACTGCTCTAAGAATATGCCATCCTCAGTTATTTTTCCTTTTATATTACGATCTGCACTACAACTAACACCAATACCCACTGGGCATGAAGCTGCATGACGAGGTAGACGTATCACCCTTACATCGTGTACAAAATATTTTCCACCAAACTGAGCACCTATGCCGCACTCTTGGCATATCTTAGTTATTTTAGCCTCCCACTCAATATCACGGAATGCTTGCCCTCCATCATTACCACTTGTAGGTAGATTATCAAGATAACCAGCAGATGCTTTCTTAACAGTTGCTAGATTTGTCTCTGCTGAAGTTCCCCCAATAACAATAGCTAGATGGTAAGGTGGGCAGGCAGAGGTCCCCAAATCTTTTATCTTCTCTTTAATAAAGTTAGTAAGATTCTCTTCTGTCAAGAGTGCCTTTGTCTGTTGGTATAAGAATGTTTTATTGGCAGAACCACCACCCTTAGCAACAAATAAAAATTTATACTCATTACCTGTTGTTGAGTATATATCTATCTGTGCTGGCAGGTTATTACCGCTATTTTTCTCTTCTGTCATAGTAAGTGGCACCACCTGCGAATAGCGTAGATTACGCTCTTGATAGGTATCGTAAACGCCTCTTGACAAAGCCTCGGCATCATTACATCCGCTCCAAACAGCCTCTCCTTTTTTTGCTACCACAATAGCAGTTCCTGTATCTTGACAAGTAGGTAACTCCCCCTCAGCTGATACCACCTGATTCATCAGAAGGGTATAAGCAACAAATTTATCATTATCTGTTGCTTCGTTATCATTTAAGATATAAGAGAGTTTCTCTAGGTGCGCTCTACGTAGATAGAATGCAACATCACTAAAGGCCTCTTTAGCCAGTAGAGATAGTGCCTCTGGACTAATTTTTAATATTTTACGTCCCTCTACCTCAATAGTAGACACATACTCTTTTGACAGCAATCTATATTCTGCTGTATCCTCTCCTAATGGGAAAGGTTCTTGATACTTAAACTCGCTCATCTCTTAATTTATATAAATATTAGTAACCCAGTGTCTTTAGCATTGACTGATAACTCTGCTCTTTTGCAAATAACCTTGTTGTATAATCGCCTGTCTCAGGATCAACATCAATTATAATATGTTTAGGTGCAGGTATAAGACAGTGTTGAATACCTCCATAACCTGCTAACGACTCCTGATACGCTCCTGTGTGGAAAAAACCTATATATTGCTTAGCCTCTTTATTCTCTTCATTAAGCTTCGGAAGATATATAGCATTAGCATGCGCCTCTGCATTATAGTAATCCTCACTATCACATGTAAGACCGCCTAAAAAGACACGATTATACTCTCTATCCCAATTGTTTACAGCAAGGAGTATATAACGTTGATTTATACCCCACGTATCTGGCAATGTTGTCATAAACGAACTATCAACCATATACCATAACTCTCTATCATTTTGCTGCTTGCTATCCATAATAGAGTAAAGCACTGCACCACTCTCTCCAACAGTAAATGTACCAAACTCTGTATATATGTTTGGTTCATCTACATTATACTGCTTACATGCATTTTTAATCTGTGAAATAATCTCTTCGGTCATGTAGTCGTAATCGTAGTCAAAACCTAGAGAGCTCTTGATAGGGAAACCACCACCTATATTCAGGCTATCAAGTGCAGGACACTCTTGCTTAAGCATACAATATAGGTTAAGACACTTATTAAGCTCACTCCAGTAGTAGGCAGTATCTTTAATACCGGTGTTGATAAAAAAGTGAAGCATTTTAAGCTCGCATCGTTTATTAGTCTCTATCTTATCTTTGTAGTAGCTAATAACATCATTATATCTGATACCTAGTCTTGAGGTGTAGAACTCAAATTTAGGCTCCTCCTCAGAGGCTATACGAATACCTACTTTATACTTTTTATCAGGATTGATAACACCCTCTAACGCCTCTAGCTCCTCTTTATTATCAAGAATAGGAATTACATTTGTATAGTCATCGTTTATTAGCGATGCAATATTCTCGATATATAAGTTGCGTTTAAAACCATTGCAGATAATAGTTGTATCTTTTTTCAACTCACCCTCACGCTCAAGAGCATTGATAAGGTGTATGTCATAGGCAGATGATGTCTCAAGCCCTATATCATTTTTAAGAGCCTCAGTAAGCACAAATGAGAAGTGTGAACTCTTAGTACAGTAACAATATTTGTATTTGCCCTTATAATCTACCTTTGCCATAGCAACATTAAACATACGCTTAGCTCGCTGTATTTGCGAACTAATTTTAGGAAGATACGAAATTTTAAGCGGCGTACCATACTGTTTAATAATATCCATCAACGGAACATTATGGAAATAAAGGTCGTTATCTTCAACTGAAAACTCCTCCTGCGGAAAATCGAACGTCTGTTCTATAAGGTCGGAATATTTATTTTTCATCTCTTTATTAATTATAATTGGGTTATTGCACCGCAAAATTACATAAACTTTTTTATTCACAAAATAGGTAACAAAAAAAAGTCATCATTTTTTATATTTTTTTCGGCAAATTGATTATTTATAGCTATCTTTGCATTGATTTTATTGTGAACTTAAAAAAAGAATTATTATGCAAAGTATTAGCAGTTATGATTTCAGTGGTAAGAAGGTATTACTACGTGTAGACTACAATGTGCCACTAGATGGTGATTTTAAGGTTACTGATCCAAGTAGGATAGTAGCTACAGAGAAAACAATTAATACAATCAGAGAAAAAGGGGGGGCTGTTATTCTTCTTTCGCACTTCGGAAGACCAAAAAATGGATTTGAAGAGAAGTTCTCATTGAAACACATAGTATATAAGGTTGAGGAGTGTTTAGGTACTAAAATAGAGTTTGCAAATTCAACAGTAGGAGAGGATGCAAAAGAGAAGGCTGCTAACCTAAAGAGTGGAGAAATTCTTCTTCTTGAGAACCTTCGTTTTAATGAGGGAGAGAAGAAGATGGACGAGGCTTTTGCTAAGGAGTTAGCTAGTATGGGAGACTGTTTTGTATTTGACGCATTTGGTGCTGCTCACCGTGCTTCTGTCTCTACATCTATGTTACCTGAGCTATTCCCTAACGACAAAATGTTTGGATTCCTTGTTGAAGGAGAGCTAGGTGCTGTTGAAAAGGTACTAGAAGAGCCTGCACGTCCTTATGTAGCTATTGTTGGTGGTTCTAAGGTATCATCTAAAATAACTATTATTGAGAGATTAATCGAAAAGGTAGATACAATCATAATAGGTGGCGGTATGTCTTACACATTTATGGCTGCTAAAGGAGGTAAAATAGGTAGCTCTCTATGTGAGACTGACTATTTTGAGGTTGCTAATGATGTAGTTGCTAAAGCTGCTGCAAAGGGTGTTAAACTACTTATCGCTGAGGATAGCGTTTGTGGAGATAAGTTCGGTAATGATGCAAATGTAGAGACTTACCCATCTGACGATATACCAGAGGGATGGTTAGGATTAGATATTGCTGAAAAGGGTATTGAGGCATTTGCAACAGAGATAAGAGATGCTAAAACTATCCTTTGGAATGGACCTATGGGAGTTTTTGAGATGGAGAAGTTTGCAAACGGCTCTAAGATGGTTGCTGATGCTATCGTTGAGGCTACTGAGAAGGGAGCTTTCTCTCTAATAGGTGGTGGAGACTCTGTGGCATGTATCAATATGCTTGGTCTAGGAGAAAAGGTAAGTTACTGCTCAACAGGTGGTGGCGCTCTTCTTGAGTATTTAGAGGGTAAAGAATTACCTGCTCTAGCTGCTATCAAGGAGTAACATAAAATATAATACTAGGGAGGGGGTTGATTATACCCCTCCTTAAAATTACAAAAATATATTCAAAAGGGTTATTATAGGATTATGAAGGCAATGTTAGAGCATCGTTCAGTGCGCAATTTCTCTTCAAGAGAGATACCTCAAGAGGTAATGGATAGGATTTTATATGCAACTACTCGTGCATCAACAACAGGTAATATGCAGCTATACACAATGGTTGTAACAACAAAACAGGAGCTACGTGACGAACTTTCGCCATGTCATTTTAACCAGCCTATGGTTAAGAAAGCCCCAGTTGTTATCACTGTTTGCGCTGATATCAATCGTTTCTCTCTGTGGTGTGAGCAACGTGGTGCTAAACCAGCTTATGATAATTTCTTGTGGTATATGAATAGTGCTATTGATGCACTGCTAGCCTCTCAAAATCTTTCGGTAGCTGCCGAAGAGGAGGGATTGGGTATCTGCTATTTAGGTACAACACTATATACAGCAGATAAGATAATTGATATATTAAATTTACCTAAGGGAGTTATTCCTATTACAACAATTGTCATGGGATACCCTGAAGAGTACCCTGAGAATCTTACAGATAGACTTCCAGTTAATGGTGTTGTTATGTATGAAACTTATAATAACTACACTCCAGAGGAGATAGATACTATTTGGGGAGAAAAAGAGCAACTAACTTCAACAGCTAAATTAATAGAAGAGAATCAACTACCTACTTTGGCACATATCTTCACAGAGCGCAGATATACAGAGAAAGATAACCTAACATTCTCTGACGTATATATGAATGTGCTTAAAAGACAAGGTTTTATAAAAGAGTAAATGGCTATATTTGACAAAGATTTAGTGAAAAAACGTTTTGCTGAACATCTTGATGATTATGATAGGTTATCGGTTGTTCAACGAAATGTTTGCAAACATCTTTCTGGTGTATTAAAAGAGATAATACAAAATAATCCACTACCTGATGGGTGTGGCTATGAGGTTGGTGCAGGCACAGGCTTTCTTACTAAATATATTCTTGATTACTACCCTAACCTAAAGTGGTATATTAATGATTTAGTGGCAGATACAGAGCCATTTATCAATCAAATCATAGAAAAAACAGAGGCTAAAGATATACATTATCTGTGGGGGGATGCAGAAAAACTTTTCCCCAGAGATAATATATCTCTTTTCGTCTCATGCTCTGCTATGCAGTGGTTTAACTCTATTGAGGCATATATCAAGGGGTTATCTAGTCATATCGTAAAAGACGGAATTGTAGCCTTTACTATTTTTGGAGAGAAGAATTTTATTGAGGTACGTAACTCTTCGGGTGGTGTAGGGTTAGATTACCCAACTATTGATGATGTTAAATATTGGGGCGAGCAATGTGGTTTAGAGCTTCTTGTGAGTGAAGATTATTGTGAGCAGATTTGGTTTGACACTCCCAAAGATGTGTTAGATTATATCAAGCAATCTGGCATGAATGGCAATGGTGCGCGTAAGTGGACACGTCAAGATTTTGAGCTTTTCTGCCAAAAGTATGATGATAATTTCAGAGATGATCGTGGTGTTGTATTAACATTTAATCCGTTACTATTTATTTTCAAGGCAAAAGAAGATTCGCAAAACTAAATTTTGCGAATCTTCTTTTGTTTATGAAAAAATTACCGCTCTGGAAGAGTGCCCAGCCGGCATGAGGCGAAAATGTTTTTCTGTGCACGATACGGCGTCCGCCACCGCTAAAAGATAAATTATTACGTAGGGTAACGGAGTAATAATTTCTCCGGTGGACGCACGATTCGTTAGAATCGTTGTCTTTTTATCCCCACCAACAAGAATTTCAACTTGAGCCCTCTTTTTTACTGTCTAACCCAAAGCTCCACATTTTGTGAATAACTAAATATCTCATCATTCCCATCCGTAAGCTCAAAATTAAAGGTTATTTGATACCTATCTTTAGCATAAAGGTCATCACTATCCAAAAATTTATATGAGTAAGATATATACTTAACATCCTCTACTTTATTTGGTCGTGTATCGTAATTCCTATTCAACAGTATTATCTCTTCTGGTGTAGCAGATATATCAAAACTCTGCGAAATATAGTAATCACCCACTACCAACCTACAACTACCGTAAGATAGTGAGAAATTTGCATCAATTAACTCATTAAGCGATGATATAGTAGCTCCCCCTAGTGTTGATGGCAGAAGGTTAATAGTTGTTGTTGATATATAATTCTCTTTTGCGCTCTCTATCTTATCGTCCGAACCTTCTGTTGAGGTTATTATTGCCAATGCAGCCATATATTCGGTAGAGATAACTACACTGTTGTCATATACATCAATAGATGAATCCAATTTAGTTGTATTAAATATTGTTTCGGTCTCTATAACTTCGGGTTCAGGCTCGCCACAGCCTATAAGAGTAAATAAAGCTATTACTAGTAATTTTTTCATACGTTTATAATTTGTTTCATAATTATTATTTCATTATTGTTGTCCTGTAAAAAAATCAAAACCTATTAACTACCTATCCTACAACAAATTAATTGTGATTAAAATTATAGGGGCTTTCAAAACTGAAATTTTGATTTTTTTACCTTTAGAAGTGCCAGTTTACCCAAAATTGGATTTAGGTGCGTTATAGGTGCCCTAAAACACACCTGCGGAGTACATGGGTACTTTATATGGTGTGTTTTAGGGTAGATATGACGTACATAAATTCAATCCTCAGGTTCGCCGGACACTAATATTTTTTTTATCAAACGCAAATATAATCAACTTATTTGACAAATCAATTATTATTAAAAAAATTATCCTCAAACATTTCTAAAGCAATTTTAATATATTCACTATTCTGAGGTCGATTAAGAACCTTATAAAAAGCATTTTTATCCCAGCAATGTTGTGCTAATGACGCCTTTATCTGCCTTGCCATGAGTTGCTTAAGCATTATCATATCACCACTATCTATATCATTCAATAGAGGTAAGGATTCTTCGACAATCTTATCAATAAGCCACTGTGGCACTATATAATCCTCAATATAACTATCTAAACTATTATATTTTTCAGATAATTTCACTTTTTTTGTATATATCTCTAGTTCCTCTATAACAACGCCTCTCCGCATCATCTCTACCCATATAGATAAAATATTATCAGGGTACTCTTGCTCTATAATAATATCGGGGATAACCCCTCTCTCACTTGCTAATGGACGCCTTAGTAGTTGTGAATAGTATTTAGACGACACCTCACTTCTCTCTTCCACCCCATATTCTCCAATATTATATGGTTTCTGTATAACTCGCCCACTAGGGGTATGGTATCTCGCCACTGTTATACGAGCTGCTGACCCATCTTCAAAACTCACCTGACGCTGCACTACCCCCTTACCATAAGTATTACGACCTATAACTAAGGCTCTATCCCAATCTTGAAGTGCCCCAGCCAGCAACTCGCTTGTAGATGCTGTCATCTCATCAACTAATATCACTATTTTTCCATTTTGATACACTCCGTTATGTATATTACGTTGCTCACTACGAACCATTTTACGTCCCTCGATATATGAGATGAGAGCACCATAGGGAAGGAAGAGACCAGCAGTAGCCACACCTTGAGTAAATAACCCACCAGAGTTACCTCTTAAATCGAGTATCAAACACCCTATATCCCCCAAACCATATAAGGCCATCTCTATTTCAAAAGTTGTTGATTGCACAAAATTATTCACTCTTATATACCCCACGCTTTCATTTATCTTATACGATATACCGTGCGATTCACCTCCATTCCCATCTCTTGATGTGATAAGGGATAACAATATATCTTCACTTTTTTTCTGCGTAACTTTTGCTTCGCTAATCTCATGAAGGCTCAAAACAGATATTAGCTGATTCCGACTATTTAAATTAGAGGAAAATAATTTTTTATTCTCCTCTACCACCTCCTCTTCAGTGAGATATACCGCAAAGGGATCTAATTTCTCTAATATATCACCAATACTATCATCAGTAAGTCGCTCGAAATTAACCTCCTCTATATACTCGCTATTTAGGACATAAAAAAGATGAAATAGTTTACGACTACTACTTGAAAATTCGCTCTCTTTAGCAGATATAGCTAGTTGGCAATATCCTGATATAGAGAATAAAAGCAAGAGAGCTAAACAACCTATTATGCGTACCATAATTATATTTTCATTTTTATTTAGCAATTGTGTGTGTGATTATTATGGGCAAAATCTGTGCATATTCACAGAAAAATGGCAATATTTAAAAAAAGTTTTGTAAATTTGTGGCTCAATTATCGAATTATGGATATTTTAGTAATTATAATTTTAGTTGCACTACTAATAATTGTCTCTCTCTTTATGTGGAAACGTAATGTTACACTACAAAGAGAGAAAGAGTTGGCTGTGTCTAATCACGATATAACAAAAAAAGAGTTAGAAGAGGCTAGACTAGAGAATGTAGCCCTAACAACACGATATGAGGAGCAACAAAAACGCATTGAGGAGCTACGAGGTAGTGATGGCGAGCAGGAGAAGCGATTAAAAGAGCTATTTGAGAATATATCATATAAAATACTTGACGAGAGTAGAGTTAAGATGGGAGAGATAGGCGCAGAGCATATCAAAACCCTTATAAAACCACTTGGCGAAAATATAGATAAGTTCCGTTCTCGTGTTGAAGAGGTTCACAATGAGCAGACTAAAGAGCGTTTCTCTCTTGAGCGAGAGATAAAGCGATTAGTAGATGCCAATCAACGTATTAGCGATGAGGCTACCAACCTAACAAATGCGCTAAAGGGAAGTAATAAGGTACAAGGAGATTGGGGAGAGATGATTCTAGAGCGTATTCTTGAGAGTTCGGGCTTAGTATATGGCAGTGAGGGTTATGAACTACAAAATATGTTAAGAGATAGTAGCGGTAGAGCTATTCGCAATGATAGTGGCAAAAAGTTAATTCCCGATGCTATTGTCCATTTCCCTGATAATAGAAATGTGATTATAGACTCAAAAGTATCTCTTGTATCATACCTAAATTACTGTAATGCTGAAGATAAAGAACAGCAGGCGATAGAACTTAAACGCCATATCGCATCGGTAAAAAATCATGTATCTGAGTTAGATATAAAGAGCTACGAGAATTATGTTAATGGTTCGTTAGATTTTGTTATGATGTTCATACCTAATGAGTCTGCATATCTTTTAGCAATGAATAATGCCCCATCGCTGTGGAATGAGGCATACAAAAAGAAGGTATTGATAATATCACCTACCAATCTTATTACATCACTTAAGATAGTAGCAGATTTATGGACTAGGGAGAAACAGAATAAAAATATAGAGGATATAGTTGCTCGTGGTGAGAAGTTATACGAAAAATGCACCTCATTCCTTGATGCAATAGTTAAGATAGATAGCGGATTAAAAAGCGCATCAACAGCTTATGAGAATGCCGAAAAACTACTTAAGGGTAACGGAGGTGTTATACGCCAAGCTGAGATGCTTATGGAGTTAGGTATTAAAAGTAAAAAACGACTAGCTATCAGTAGCGATGAGAAGATAGAACTTGAAGAAGAAAATAAATAATGCCAATTAAGGTTTGGATTTTACCCGACCCAAATTGGAAAATTTAACTGAATTGAAGTTTAAAAATTGATTGGATATGGCATTATTGGCTATAAATGACGCTTTTTTAAAAAAAAGCTCGGCTAACGCCTGGCAAAAAAAACGGAACCGCCCTTTAATGTCGGTTTCGGGTGACCTAACGGTCGCTTTGCGCTCTCAAAATCCAACGAGATTTTCAAACCATAATTCGCATAAATAATTAAACAAACTTTATAATGAAAAAAGGAGATTTACTAATCGTATTGATTTTTGCGGCTATATTTATGCCGTTTGCACTAAATGAGTGCGCCTATTCTTGGTATAAAACATTTAACACAGAGCATCCATATATTATGGCATTCCTGAAATTTGGAATCCTTGCCACACTAGGTGAGAGTATAGGTCTACGTATTAAGAGTGGAGTATATACTGAAAAAGGGTTTGGTTTTGTCTCTCGTGCTGTGATATGGGGATTACTTGGTATGTGGATAGCAATGGCAATGAAGATAATAGCCGTAGGAGCACCAGCCTTTGTAGAATCACTAGGTATTGAGGGTGTTGTAGCAGCTATGAAAGGTGGTTTTTCAGTTGAGAAACTTATCGGAGCATTTACAATAAGTGTATTTATGAATACAACATTTGCTCCTGTATTCATGACACTGCACAAGATAACAGATACACACATACTAAACTGCGGAGGTAGTGCAAAATCATTAATCACACCAATAAAATTTGCTGATATTATATCATCACTTAACTGGCGTGTGCAGTGGAGCTTTGTATTTAAAAAGACAATTCCATTTTTCTGGATACCAGCTCACACAATAACTTTCCTTCTTCCATCAACATTCCAAGTGCTTTTTGCTGCACTACTAGGGGTAGCTTTAGGTATTCTTCTATCTATTGCAGCGGTACAGTCTCGTAAAAAACAGTAATATAAATGATTAGTTTTGGCAGCGATAACCACTCTGGGATTCATCCACAGATATTAGAGGCAATAGCTGAGGCGAACGTAATGCACGACTTCGCCTATGGCGATGATGCCTATACTAAACGTGCAGAAAAGGCTTTTGACGAACTTTTCGGACAGAAGGTAGACACCTTTCTTATGTTTAACGGTACGGGCTGCAATGTTACATTATTAAAGGCTATAACCCAATCATTCAACTCTATATTATGCGCCTCAACAGCACATATAAATGTTGATGAATGTGGAGCACCTGAAAGACACACAGGGTGCAAAGTGGTATCTATACCCACAACTGATGGGAAACTGACACCTGAACTGATTAAGCCATATCTTACGGGGTTTGGATTTTGTCACCATTCACAGCCAAAAGTTATATCAATATCTCAGACAACAGAGTTAGGAACTATCTACTCCTCTAGCGAGATAAAGGCTATTGCTGAGTTAGCCCATGCACACGATATGTATCTGCATATTGATGGTGCTAGGATAGCTAATGGTGTGGTGGCTAGTGGAGCTACAATACGTAAGCTGACAGTAGAGGCTGGAGTTGATGTTATCTCATTTGGAGGCACAAAAAATGGGATGATGTTAGGAGAGGCTGCCATATTTATTAATCGTGAGTTATCGAAATATTTTCTTTATGAGCGTAAACAGGCGATGCAGCTATACTCTAAAATGCGTTTTGTGGCTGCTCAGTTTTGCGAGTATCTAAAAGATGATTTATGGTTATCATTAGCAACGAATGCTAACCAGATGGCAAAATATTTAGAAGAACAATTACTAACTATTGATAAGATAACTATAACCCAAAGTGTTGAGGCTAACGCACTATTTATTATACTTCCGGAGGATAAAAGAGAGATTATCCGCTCAGAGTATTTTTTCTATGATTGGGATGAGAGCCGAGGCGAAGTGAGATTAATGTGCTCGTTTAACACAACAAAAGAGCATATAGATCAGTTTATTGATTATATTAAAAAGATTTTATAATAATTATATGACACCAGAAGAGATTTTAACTATTGAAAAAGATATAGTATATACACTAAAAAACATTTTTGATCCAGAGATACCAGTTAATATTTACGACTTAGGTCTAATCTATGATATAGATGTTGAGCCAGACGGAATGGCAAACATCACTATGACACTTACAGCTCCTAACTGCCCTATGGCAGAGGAGTTGGTTATGCAGGTTAATGATATGACCAAAATGGTTAAGGGGGTTACTGATGTTACGGTAACGCTTACTTTTGAACCTGCGTGGGATAGGAGTCGCATGAGTGAAGAGGCACTTCTTGAGTTAGGTATGCTATAAAAAAAGAGAATTATGAGAGAAGAGATAAAAAAAGCGGTAGAGATACTTAAAAGTGGAGGTATTATCCTCTACCCTACCGACACAGTATGGGGTATCGGTTGTGATGCAACAAATACCGATGCGGTAGATAAAATATACAAACTTAAAAGAGGAGAGAATAAAAAGAGTATGCTAGTACTCATAGACTCTATTGATAAAGCGGCATGTTATGTTACCAAAGCACCTCATGTTGCGTGGGAGCTTATGGAGATGGCAGATAAACCACTTACACTTATTCTTCCTGGCGCAATACGTGTGGCTGATAATCTTATCCCCGAAGAGGGTACTATCGGGATACGTGTACCTGATCACGCTTTCTGTCATCAGTTATTAAGATCTTTCGGGCGACCTATAGTCTCTACATCGGCAAATATCACTGGTGAGGCTACTCCTTTGAAATATGACGACATAGCTAAAGAGATAGTAGATGGAGTTGATATGGTTATCTCTAAAGAGTATGACAGAGGAGCAACAGGAGCTGCATCCTCTATTATTATGATTAGTGAGACCAGCGAGGTAAAAATCATAAGAGAGTAAATATTATATTATGGTTAAAACAGCTATACAGATACGTTTCGGCGACATTGATGGCGTTGGGCACATTAACAATGGTGCTATTGTAGCCTATTACGACTTAGGCATTAATCAATATTTCACAGAGGTTGGCATAGAGATAGGCGATAATTTAAGTGGTGATATTGTTGCAAAGGTAAATATTAATATCAATTTTCTTGACTCTATACTCCCTAGTGATGATGTTGTTGTTACCACATACGTATCAAAAATAGGGAACCGCAGCCTAACGCTATACCAAGAGATAATAGATATGAAAAGTGAGAAAATTAAATCAAACTGTACTACCGTCATGGCAGGAATCAATAAAGAGACTCTCACTAGTGCAAATATCTCTGATAAGTGGAAAGAGTTAATCAGAAGCTACGAAAACCTATAATTTTTAGACTATTGATAATCAAGCATATAAAAATTTAACTTTAAAAATTAAATATATTTAGCAAAAAATTATCATAATTTTTATAGGAAGTATGATTAAAATTTGTATCTTTGTGGGCAACGAGAGGAAAAAATAACTAAATAACAAATAATAAGTAGTACTAATTCAAAAATTTTAAAGTTTTTATTATGAAAAAGCTTTTTGCAATTTTCGCAGTAGTAGCATTATCAGTTTTCACTACAGCTACAACATTTGCACAAGATGTAGCAGATGCTACAGGAACAGTAAACGCAGCGGCTGAAGAGCCAATGCACCAAGTATTAAAAGAGCAATTTATTGCTGGTGGTGTAGAGTGGATGGCTCCACTTTTATTATGTTTAATTATCGGTCTTGCTATCGTTATTGAGCGTGTAATATACCTTAACCTTTCTACAACTAATACTAAGAAATTATTAATAGAGGTTGAAGAGGCTCTTAACAGCGGTGGCGTTGAGGCAGCTAAAGAGGTTTGCCGTAACACTCGTGGTCCAGTAGCAGCTATCTTCTACCAAGGTCTTGATCGTTACGAAGAGGGTATCGACGTAGTAGAGAAATCAATCGTTTCTTACGGTTCAGTACAGATGGGTCAGCTAGAGAGCGGTCTTTCATGGATTTCACTTTTCGTTGCTCTTGCTCCGATGTTAGGTTTCATGGGTACTGTAGTAGGTATGA